>DATLBD010000001.1:0-7833 GCA_035527135.1 Methanothrix sp.
TGCGATAACCGTGACTTCTCTTGCTTCTCACTAAGCCCTCGCAGCACCCATGTAGTAAAAGAATCCATAATTAATAATAGTATTAATAGTATATATACTTTTCTATATTATGGTGCGGGCAGGGTTTATAGGAATCCTCACCTAGATAATTGAATCAGAAAGACCGCAATATGCAATGTGGCGCAGAAAACAGAACAAAAAAAATGGTCAGGGGCTTTGCTGCTCCAGAATGCAGGTAGGATCCTCTGCCAACAAATCTCCATGATAGTAGTAGGCCTTCTGGCGACATCCTCCGCACAGATCCAGGTATTCGCACCTTCCGCAGGCTCCTTTAAGGCGGGACTTGATATCCCGCAGTGCCTGCAGCTCCGGCGAGGGATGATCTATCCAGATGTCCCGGAAGGAGCGCTCTCGCACATTGCCTACCACCACCTGGGGCATGAAGTGGCAGGGATGCACATCCCCCAGCTGATTAATGTTAGCCACCTTCACACCCGTGGAGCAGCCTCCTGCATTGGCCAGCAGCTTTCGCACATTCTCGCGCCGGGGATCGTCCTTTAAGAGCTCCAGCAAATAGGCTCCATCCATAGGTGAGTCCGTAGTCAAAATCTCGATGTTCTCACCTTTCAGCTCCTCTGCAGCCTCGGCCAGCAGGCGGATAACGCTGCGCCTCTGCTCGGGCGTGACATCCCTGTCGGCCATGTCCGCCCCCCTGCCCGTAGGGACGAGGTGGTAGAGACAGAATCGGGGGATATTCTCTTGCAGTGCCAGGCTGAGCAGAGCCGGAACATCCTGCCAGTTGTCGCGAGTCAGGGTTATGCGTAGCCCCGTCTTCAGGCCGGCATCGCGGGCGTTCTTCAGTCCCTGCAAGGCCCGGGCATGCGCTCCGACCACGCCCCGGAAGGCGTCGTGCCTGCTCGCAGTAGCGGAGTCCACACTCACCCCCACATATCTGATCTCGGCCTCCGCCAGGAGCCTGGCCACCTCAGGGGTAATCAGGGTTCCATTGGTGGAGATGACCGTCCTCAGGCCCACCTCGCGGGCATGGAAGGCCAGGGCATAGAAATTGCGGCTGAGAAGGGGCTCGCCGCCGGTGAAGATGAGGATGGGAACTTTCATCTCAGCCAGTTCATCTACCAGACGCATGCCCTCCTCTAAAGACATCTCGTCTCGAGTCTCGTGGCTGGCATCCATGTAGCAGTGCTGGCAGGCCAGATTGCAGCGCGCGGTTATATTCCACATCACTACCGGCTTGGACTGGGCCGAGAACCTGAGCAAATCAGGCGGCAGATTCTGGCAGGACTCGGAAGCACGTAGCGCCTCCCATACGGTAGCCTGATCCGCCAGAGCTTTGGAAAAAATAATCATTTTATCTCTTCTTCTCCTGCAAAATGGCAAGCATTGCTTCAAAGGTGAATTTGTCCGGCATCACGTCCACATCCACCCCCAGGCGGGCCAGCTCCTTTGCTGTGGGCTTGCCGATGGCGGCCACCGTGCTGCCGGCGAGCGCCTCGCGTAGCTGCATTTCCAGGCCCATCGCTCTGGCTCTTTCCACCAGAAAGCGCGCCGTAGAGGAGCTGGTGAAGGCATAGATATCCACACTTCTCGCCATCTGTATCAGTTCGTCCAGCCTGGGATCATTGGAGGGGACGACCTCATAAAGGGCAATATCATCCACAAAGAGCCCCGCCGCCTTCAAGTCATCCGAGAGGTAGCGGCTGCCCTGAGCGCTGCGCAGGAAGAGAATGCTGCTGCATTTGCCTTTCAGCATCTTCTCCATTCCCGTCGAGCTGTACTCCTCCGGAACCTGTGACGACAGGCCCTGCTCAGACAAAGCCAGGCTAGTCTTGGGCCCAATGGCCACGATCGTTTTCTCTGCCAATGCTTTCCGGATGGCCTGGCTTTGTAGCGCCATCTTCACTCCGTTGGCGCTGGTAAAAGCCACGCATTCTGCTTTGTCGAGCCTCTCCAGCAGATCTTCGGGTAAGGGCTTTTCTGCCAGAGAGATAGCAGGAGCCTGGATCGGTGAAAAGCCATAGCGCTCCGCCAGCGCCGCCGACTCCTTCTGCTGAGCGGCGGGCCGGAGAATGGCGATCTTCTTTCTCCCCAGCTTTTCTGCCAGCAAGACTACCTCGCCTACTACCAGTATGGCTGGCGACTCTATCTTAGCCTCTCTCGCCTTTTCTGCGATATCGCTTAGCGTTGCCGAGATCATCCTTTGCTCCGGCCAGCCACCCTTTTCAACCATGGCAGCAGGAGTTTTGGGCGATTTTCCGGCCTGCATCAAGGCTGCCACATTTTGCTCCAGGCGGGAGACGCCCATCAGAACAACTAAAGTTCCGCCCAGCGCTGCGATCGCCTTCCAGTCCAATGGTGTTTCTTTTCCCGGCTCCTCGTGGCCGGTCACGATGGTAAGCGAAGAGGCCACCCCCCGATGGGTTACGGGAATTCCGGCCAGCTCCGGAGCGGCAATGGAGGAGGTCACGCCTGGCACAACCTCAAAGGGTATGCCTTTTTCCTGCAAGGCCAGTGCCTCCTCTCCGCCTCGACCAAAGAGGTAGGGATCTCCGCCCTTCAGCCGCACCACAACAGCTCCGGTCTCAGCCTTCTCGATGAGCAGCTGATTGATGCCTTCTTGATTCAGCTTGTGCCTTCCCGCATTCTTGCCCACGTCGATTAATTCCGCTTTAACTCCTTCCAGCATCTTCGGGTCAAGCAGCCGGTCGAATAAGACCACATCCGCAACACCAAGCAGCCTTTTCGCCTTTAGGGTCATAAGTTCGGGATCACCAGGGCCGGCTCCCACCAGATAAACCTTACCGCGCACCAAATTCCTTCACCGCCTCTTCTACCAGCTCTCGTCCACCCATCATCATGAGCCTTTGCCCCATATCCTCCGCCCGGCTCAAGGGATCATCTTCTTTCAAAGAAATTTTTTCATCCAATCGCACGAACCGCTTGCCATCTAAGGAGAGAACCTCGGCCAGAACACGTGCCTGGCCGTTGTTTGCAGAGGCGTGCACAGCCATGGGCACTACGCAGCCGCCGCCCACGGTCTCCAGGATCTTGCGCTCAATCATGGTCTCAGTTCTGGTGTGCGCATCATCCAGTGATCTGGAATAAAATTCGGCCTTCGATCCCTTCTTAGCTACGACTATTATGGTTCCCTGGTTGGCGGAGGGAACGAACCTCTCCCCATCCAGCCGCACATAATCTCTCTTCAGGCCCATCCTCTCCAGACCGGCCTCGGCCAGGACAATGGCATCGTAGTCTCCCTGATCCAGCTTGCGCAGTCTTGTCTGCAGATTTCCCCGCAGGTTTGCAATCTGCAGATCGGGCCTGGCCCGGCGCAGTTGCGCCGTGCGCCGCATGCTGGAGGTGCCTATGATCGCACCCTCTTTTAGCTCTTCCAGAGCTTGCGCCGAGCCCTTCCTCCTCATCAAAATATCATAAGGCGAGTCGCGCTTTAAGACCGCGGATACGGTCAGCTCTTCCGGTCTTTGTGTGGGAAGATCCTTCATGCTATGCACGGCTAAATCAATCTCTCCGCTGAGCATGCGCTCGTCTATCTCCGCTACGAAGACGCCAAAGCCGGTGAGCTGGTGCAGAGGCTTGTCTAAAAAAACATCTCCGCTGGTCTTGACTTTGATCAGCTCAGTCTCTACGCCCAGGGGCAAAAGCAACTCCCGTACAATCTGGGTCTGGCGCATGGCCAGAGGGCTTCCCCGGCTGCCTACGATCAGTTTTTCAGGCAGGACGAAAACGCCTCCAGAGTGGTTTGTATTACTTCCGAGCTATGTGCTGCAGATATGAAATCCGTTTCATACTGGCTGGGGGTAAGGAAAATGCCGGAATCTAGCATGCGACGGAAAAAGGCCAGATAGCCAGTCTTGTCGCATTTTAAAGCCTGAGCATAGTTATGAGGCTCCTCTCCAAAGAATATCTTGAACATGGAGGCTATGCCCACCACGCTGTAGCCCAATCGCAGGTCGTCTACAATCTCTTGCAGCCCTTTTCTCATCTGCTTTCCTGTGGCATTGAGCTTTTCCAGAACCTTCTCCTTTTCCATTATGTCGAGGGTTGCCATGCCGGATGCAAGTGGGACGGGACTGCCGTTGAAGGTTCCTGCCTGATAGATGCCGCCGCTAGGCGCCACCTGCTCTAACAGATCGCGCCGACCGCCAAAGATGCCCACGGGAAAGCCCCCACCTATGATTTTGCCTAATGTGGTAAGATCGGGCTTTATGCCGAAGCGCTCTTGCGCTCCGCCCAGGGATAGCCTGAAGCCGGTTATGACCTCATCGAAGATGAGAAGCACATCATGCTCCCTGGTAAGCTGCCGCACGCCCTTAAGGTAGCCTTCTTCCGGTAGCACCGGACCGATGTTACCCAAAACAGGCTCCATGATCAGGCAGGCAATCTGACCAGGAAAGCTCTTCAGCACGCTCTCCAGGGCCTGCAGGTCGTTGTAGGGCAGCTGCAGAGTGTTCCTGGCCGTGTCTGCAGGCACGCCCAGTGAATCGGGAATGCCAAGCGTCGTAGCCCCCGAGCCAGCCTTCACCAGAACGCTATCATGTGCCCCATGAAAGCCGCCCTCGATCTTGATGACCTTATCCCGGCCCGTAGCGCCGCGCGCCACGCGAAGCGCCGCCTGGGTGGCCTCCGTGCCGGAGCTAACGAACCTGAGCATCTCCATGCTGGGGTAAAGTCGGGAGATTCTCTCCGCCGCGCGCACCTCCAGCTCAGAGGGCGTTCCATAAAGCCAGCCGCGGCTCATCTGCTCTACCACTGCCTGGATGATGGCTGGATGACGGTGGCCCAAGATCATGGGCCCGTATGCTAAGCAGTAATCAATGAGCCTGTTTCCGTCGGCATCCCAAAGATAGGGGCCATCTGCACGGGCCGTGTAAAAAGGATACGGAGAGATGGCGCGCACGGGGCTGGATACGCCGCCGGGCATCAGATCCTTGGCGCGATCAAAGAGTCGGATGGACGAATCAAGATGCATGAGAAGAGCTACCCTGTAGGGCAGATTAATCAAACTTGCGAGCCGTCAGGGTCAATTGCATTCGTTACAATTCGTTATATATGGAATTCGTTATATGCAGATGCGTTTTAGTCTCTTGGCCGCCGGTACTATTATTATTTACAAAAAGTATATATAATAGCACCACAATCTTAACTATATTAGTATTATAAGTTAGTTATATGAGTTAAAGCAACCAAAGAGGCGAGTTGGCCTGGCCGCAGAATAGTAAAATAAAGGATATGTTAGAAGGGATGGCACGAATCAGGGGTCTGCAGCCTGCCACCCCGCCTCGTCCACTTTTTTGATGACCATTCGCAGGGGCAGATCTGTCTCGTCCGCGATTCTCTTACAGTCCTCGTACTCCGGCTTAGCGCTGATGAGCTTGCCATCCATGCGGCTCACCTTCACCTGGGCCGGGAAAATTTGGCCGCCAATCTCCACCTGCACCGAGATCAGCTCCCGCTCGGCCAGGAAACGATGAATGCTGGGAAAGACCCGCACGCCTAAGGAGCCCGTTTCCCGGATCATAATCCTGGCCAGCAATTCCATCTCATCATGCTGGGCAATAGCCCTGATTACAAATCCGGCGCGCCCCTTCTTCATCAGGGCAGGCAGAACGGAGACGTCCAGGGCCCCGGCCTGCATGAGCTTCTCTATCAAATGACCCAGCACCTCGCCCGTCACATCGTCTACATTGGTCTCCAGCTGCACAACACGGTCGCCATGCGGTCCGTGATTTTGCCGGGCCGCTGCCTCGGGGGCCGGAACGCTATCCGCGACTATTGCCCGCAGCACATTGGGTAGGATTAGCTCTTTTTTGCCTGCGCCATAGCCGACCCTTTCTGCTCGGGTGAGGGGGAAGTCTGGCACAAATTCATCGACGAGAGTTGCCAGCAGGGCTGCGCCCGTGGGCGTGAGCAGCTCCTCTTCTACTGGGCCACCCTTCCAGGGGATTTTATGTGTGCGCAAGATCTCCAGGGCAGCCGGCCCCGGTACGGCCAGCAGGCCATGCGACGACTGCACAAAGCCGCCACCCACAGATACCGGCCGGGAAAAAACGCGCTCTACGGCCAGGCAATGCCTTGCTGCGCAGGCTCCGGCGATGTCGGCCAGCGCATCCAGAGAACCCACTTCGTGAAAATGTGCCTCCTCCTTGGGCACACCATGCACCCGACTCTCTGCCTCGGCCAGAGTGTCCAGGGCAGCCAGAGCATTTTGCAGTGCTTTTCCTTGCAGGCTGGAGCCTTGCAGAATGGATACGGCTTCGCTTAAGGATTGGAATCTTTTATCCGAGATCACGCGGGCCCTGCTGGCCATGATGTGGCTCTTCTCCTGACGGGAGACCTCCAGCACACAGCCGACGGACTCGACTGCCCGGCGGACTGCATCGAGATCTGCCCCCAGGTCCAGGAGAGTGGCCATGATCATGTCTCCGGAGGCTCCGGCGCTGGGATCGAAGAGGAGGACTTTCATAGCTCACATTATCCGGCTTGAGCCGTTAAATACGAATTGGTCCTGGATATTCAGCTCCCGGTGACTGTCATCTCGCAGCTTCGACCTGAATGCAGTTTTTTCCCGGCATATTTGCGATCTCACTTCTTCCAAAACTCCGGCACCAGCAAGACCAGCGCCGTCACTACCTCCAGCCGGCCGATCCACATGCAAAAGAAGAGCAGCATCTTTGCGGCGGGATGGATCTCCGCATAGCTGAACATGGGCCCCACCATGCCAAAGCCCGGCCCCACGTTGCCAAGTGTTGTGGCAACAGCCGAGAGGATGGTCTCGATGGTCATCCCTGGATCCCCGTAGGAGATGATGGCCAAAAGAAGCGAGGCCGATGCAAAGATGAGCAAATACATGACCACGAAGATGTTGCTGGGCCGCAGCACCTCATCTCTGACGGATAGGCCACCCAGGCGCAGAGGAAATACCGCTTTTGGATGGAGGACGCGGAGCAGCTCCCGGTATCCGCTCTTTATGACCAACATTATTCTCACTACCTTTATGGCCCCCCCGGTAGATCCGGCGCAAGCGCCGATGACCATGAGGAGGAGGAGAGTGTACTTGGCAGCAGCCGTCCACTGGTCGAAGTCCGCTGTGGCAAAGCCTGTGGTGGTCATAATGGAGACCACCTGAAAGCCTGCCAACTGGATCTTGCGTAAGATGTCCCCTTCGAGGCCGCCCCAGAGAACGACGACTGCCGTGGCTGCCACTATGATCAGGCTGTAGAATCTGAACTCTGCGTCCTTGAAGAGGGCCTTTCTGTCGGAGTTTAGCATTCTGTAATGCAGGGCGAAGTTGGCTCCCGCTAAAAACATGAATAGTGTGATGATGGCGTCTATAATCTCGCTTTTATACGCGGCTATGCTCAGAGCCTGGGGAGAGAAGCCGCCCGTGGCCATGGAAGCAAATGTATTGCATAGCGAGTCATAAAGGGGCATTTTTGCCAGGTAAAGAAGCCCAATCTCTACGGCAGTCATGAGGATATAAACCACCCAGAGCAATTGGGCGGTTTGTTTAATGCGCGGCGTCAGTGCATCCTTGTCCGGGCCGGGCACCTCTGCCCGGTAGAGCTGGCGTCCCGCCACACCCAGGCGCGGCAGTATGGCTACGAATAATAATATTATCCCCATTCCGCCCAGCCACTGGGCAAAGGACCTCCAGAATAGCAGACCCATGTAGGTCTTGTCAGGGCTGCTGCTAATCTGGAGCAATGTGCTGTTTGCCGTCAGGCTCCTTATGCCCAGCTCAAGTTGGTGTGCCAGGCAGCTGCTCGCCAGAGTTGAGTTGATAATCCAGTACCC
>DATLBD010000002.1:0-7128 GCA_035527135.1 Methanothrix sp.
AAGCCGTGCGGCTCTCCCTGATAAACCTTCAGCTCGAAGTACTTGCCGGTGGCATTCAATTCTTCAGCATAGCGATAGATATCCGAGATCTTGCTGGGCACGTCATAGGTTCCATGGATTATCAGCATGGGATCATTTAGCTGGGAGATGAAGTCGGCGGGCTTGGACTCATTGAGGAAGCCACTCGAGTAAGGGAAGCCATACCAGGCTACACCCGAGTTGAAGGTGTCGTTCATCTGGGGCAAAAAGAGCATGGTGTACCTTCCCCCGGCGCAAAATCCGGTTAGGGCCATCTTATCGGAATTGACATCAGCTCTCTCTTTTAAAAAGGCCGAGCAATCCTCAATGAGCCGGCCTACCGTCTCATCACTGGGAGTTCTATTGAAGGTCTGCCACTGGGGAGCTATGACCACATAGCCTTCTCCGGCGAACTGGTCTGCCAGGGTCATGTAGCCTGATTCGAGGCCATTAAAGGAGTGAATCATCACCACTGCCGGCCATTTGCCTTCTGCGGTGGGAGCGGCCAAGTATGTGGGAAAGATCATGTTCCCACTGGAAATATTTACGCTCTCGCTTTTCACCTGGCTTACAGCACCCTCTTCATTTTTATCCATCTGGGCGCAACCTGAGATCGCTACCAGGGCGATCATCAGCAGACACAACACCAATTTGCTCATGTTTTTATTACCTCCTGCAAGTTATTGTGAAATCTCTCAATTGCTCTTTCTATGCGATTTTGATGAAATCCCAATTGAATTTCTAATCAGAGGATTTCTTCCACCATCATTGAAGACGCGCAAGGCCGCGAAGTTAACGAACTTTGCGTCATAATATTTTCCGAAGATAAAGTGCCAGCGGCCGCTAAATGTCCCGTTTTGAAAAGGGCCTTGTGCACGGTAAATGCTTTCAGGCGTTCTTATAGAAAGTGTCATAAATTCAAACAGTTATTATCCAACAATCAGATCTTATCCAAGCCCGACAGCTCTTTGCTTATCCGCCAGAGCTTCTCTTTCAGCTTTTGGTCGTAGCTCACAGGCGAAGAGCACACAGCTTTGCATTCCTCGAAGTACTGGCCGGAAATCCCTTCCACCTCCGGCGAGCTGGCTAAGTAGACGGAAGTCCTGGCCCCCCTTTCCGGCGTATCACCAGGATAGTCTCCAAAGCCTGCCCGGAGCAGCTTGGTTTTTATGACACCGGGGTGCAGGCAGTTGGCAGTCACGCTCGTGCCCTGTAGCCGCTCCGCCAAAGAGTAGGTAAAAAGTATTAGGGAAAGCTTGGATAGAACATAGGCGGCAAAGCCCTGGTAACTCTTCTCGCCTTGCAGGTTGTCCCAGTCCATCGCCCCATTCCAGTGAGCGATGGAGGCGACGTTGATGATGCGGGAAGGTTCGCTCGCCTTCAACAAGTCGAGCATATCGCAAGTGAGCAGGAAGGGTGCCAAATAATTAACGGAAAAGGTCGTCTCCAATCCGTCCTCAGTAATTTTGCGCTTCGGCTCAAATGTCCCGGCATTATTGATGAGAAGGTGCAGACGGTCGTGCTCTTCCTGGACCTGTGCCGCTAGCCTTCTCACCTGATCCAGGGATGAGAAGTCCGCAAGGTAAAAATGCAAGCGATCGCTTCCGGTTATGCGGCGAAGATCGTGTAGTACAGCCTCTGCTTTCTGCAGATTGCGACCGTGCAAGAGTACAGTTGCGCCCCGGCGGGCCAGCTCTAAGGCGGTGGCCTTGCCTATCCCATCCGTTGATCCGGTGATCAGAACAACCTTGCCATTCATCAAATCCATTAGATCGTCCTCATCAGACCATTATGATCTCGATATTTTATTTTCAGATACAGAGACATATCCAATTGAGCATCTCGAATCATCTCGAATCCAAAAAGTACCGTTACATAATATTATTGAGGTTAATGCTATTTAAAAATTTGGTACTTCAGCCAAGTGAACTACCGCGCCCTGAAGGGCACGGCTTCCCACTTCATCGCTAAAACTTGCATCACGGAAATGTGATGTAGAGGTTTTGACTCTATGGGCACTATGGGCACTATGGACTGATCCATCCCAGCGAGGGGTATATTTCTGGAAGCATTGCAGTCTCGATTAATCCAGAAATCGGCATCAATTCTCAGCCTGTCAAGTTCCTCTTGGAGCGATGATATCCTTCCCTCTCGCTTAGCCTTGATTAAGAGATCTATCACCCCGAAATTTTCAATCCGTAGATTCCAGCGGTATTTCTCGCTTAACCCTCATCCAAAAAGACGATGTCCAAATTCAGTTCTGCTGCAAGAGAATGGTTTCGGATTCACCATCATGCTGATCCCTTCGTAGAAAATGAATAATCGGGTGATTTGCAGGAGCGACGAATTCTGGGCATTTCTTTGTCCCCCTAACCAAGGGCAACGTTTTTAGATGTCTAGCATAATGTAGCAGAGGTTAATGGTCATCTGGTGAGACAAAAATGGATCTGGGAGATAGAATCTCTGCCGAGAGGAACGGCACATCCTACGAGGGCGTGCTCATGCCCTCTCGGCGGGAAGGATACGTGGTCATAAAGCTGGACAACGGCTATAATATTGGCCTGAATACAGCCAAGTCAAAGATTACGCTCGTGCATAAGCGCCAGGAAAGCCAGCTACTGCACAAAGACAGGCCTCTGCAAATGAGGGAAGGCTTCCCCCAGGTTTCCATTCTATCCACCGGGGGAACTATTGCCAGCAAGGTCGATTACCGCACGGGAGCCGTCACCAGTCAGTTCTCCGCCGGCGAGATAATATCCGCCATCCCGGAGCTGGAGGAGATCGCCAACTACCGCGCCCGCGTCATCTATCAGATCTTGAGCGAGAACATGCGTGCAGAGTACTGGATAAAGCTCGCGCAATCTGTGGCGGAGGAGATCTCAGCAGGTGCAAAGGGCGTGATCATAACCCATGGTACAGATACCATGATGTACACTGCAGCAGCGCTCTCCTTTATGCTGAAGACGCCGGTGCCCGTGGTCCTGGTTGGCTCGCAGAGGAGTTCCGACCGGCCCAGCAGCGATGCCTCAATGAATGCCGTCTGTGCAGCTACCGTCGCCATCAGTGACATTGCCGAAGTCTGTTTGTTGATGCACGGTACAACCAGCGATGACTACTGTTCCATTCACCGCGGCACGCGGGTTAGAAAGATGCATACCTCTCGTCGGGACGCCTTCCAAAGCATAAACCAGGCACCTCTCGGCCAGGTTGACTATCTCTCCAGAAAGATTCAGACCTTCCAGCCTTACCGACGTCGCGGCGAGGTGGAGCTGGAGGTAGCGGATAGGCTTGAGCCCAAATGCGCTCTGGTCAAGTACACACCCGGATCTTCGCCGGAGATCTTTAACTACTACATCGACAAGGGCTATCGCGGGATTGTACTGGAGGGGACGGGCTTAGGGCACGTGGCTTCCGACTGGATCGACTGCATTAACAGGGCCACGCAGGAAGATATTCCCGTGGTGATAACCTCGCAATGCCTGCGGGGCAGAATATGTGACCGGGTATACGATACAGGACGGGACATGTTGGCTGCCGGAGCAATTGAGGGCGAAGATATGCTGCCCGAAGTGGCCCTGGTCAAGCTCATGTGGACAGTTGCAAATGCAAAAAGCCCGGAAAATATCCGTTCACTCATGAAGACGCCTCTTGCTGGGGAGATGTCATTCTCCACGCCCATCACGGTGTAAGCCGGCAATCAAGGCCAAACCTTATAAGCTAGGTGCATAGTAGCACCAATCTCAGGATTATCGGAGGAATTTCGTTTTGACACGCAAGCCAGCAAGCATGTATAGAAGGAGGGAACGGCCCTACACGCGCAGAAAATACATGGGCGGCGTTCCTGGAAGCAAAGTAGTTCACTATGATATGGGAAATTTGGAAGAGGATTTTCCCATCAAGATCACTTTAGTGGTCAAGGAGCCCTGCCAGATCAGGCATACTGCTCTTGAAGCTGCCAGGGTTGCAGCCAACCGTTTTCTTATGAAACAGGTGGGCAGAGCCAACTTCCACCTCAAGCTCAGGACTTATCCTCACCACGTTATCCGGGAGAATAAGCAGGCTACAGGTGCAGGTGCCGATCGTGTCTCCAGCGGCATGAGAATGGCTTTCGGCAAGGCTGTGGGAACTGCGGCCAGGGTCGAGGCAGGCCAGAAGCTCTTTACACTAGGAATACCCCTTGCATACCTTAACGATGCCAAGGTGGCACTTACAAGGGCCGGGCATAAATTGCCGACACCGATTCGGATCATAGTGGAATCGGGTCAAGAACTGATAAAATAATTAAGGTATCTGGATGGATGATTATTTAGCGGGCCTGGATCGGGCCATGAAGAAGATGCCGGCCACTCGGGAGTCCAAGGAGCGGTTCGTCATACCTCCCGTCAGGGTCTTTTACGAGGGCAAGGCCACCGTATTAGAGAACTTCGGAGCTATAGCGGACACACTAAATCGCGAACCTGAGCATCTCATGAAATATCTGCTCCAGGAGATGGGCACAGCGGGCAAGATCGAGGGGCAGCGCGGAGTCTTTCAAGGGAAGTTCGGCGAGACTGCCATCGCCCGCCAGATAGAGTCCTACTTTGAGGAATATGTTGTCTGCACAGAGTGCAGGCTGCCTGACACCCATCTCATCAAGAGCGATCGTGTTCTGACGCTCAAATGCGATGCTTGCGGCGCTCACCGACCGGTGAGAAAGAGAAAGGCCACCACTGTCGTGCAGAAGGACGTCATCGAAGAGGGTGAGACTTATGAGCTGCGCATTGAGTCCGTGGGCAACAAGGGCGACGGCATAGCCAAGGTGGATAAGTATCTCATCTTCGTGCCCAGCGCTGTCAAGGGCGAGATCGTCAGGGCCAAGATCAAGAAGATCAGCGGAACTTTGGCCTTCGCCGAGGTTGTGGAGCGAAAGGGCAAGGTGTCTTAGGTGGAGGAGAAGATCACCCTCACTTTTGTGGAGGGCGGCAAGTATCTGCTTGAGTTCTCTCCGCCAGCTTTTTGGATGGAATATGCCAAAGGCTACGGTGGTCTTCCCTGGACGGAAATCAGCGAGGAGCGGGCGGCGATAGTCGCCGAGAACTACTCCTATCTGCTTGACCTTCTGGTTCAGGCCAGGCTTTATCGCCTCAGCAAGATGCCTTTTGGTGAGCGGTTTAAATAGGGTTTCTAGGGTTTCGGCCTGAATGATTTCATCTTGAATAGTAGGCCGATAGATCGATAGACCGGAGATGTCTGCATCCGTGGCTGCATCAGTGGCATCTATGCAGGGCTACGTTATTCGTGGCCTGCCCATCATCAAGGAAGGCGACGATATCGCATCACTTGTCAATTCTCTTTTTGATTTTCAAGACGGTGATGTGCTCTGCCTTGCCAGCACCATTGTGGCCAAGTCGGAGGGCCGTTTCCGGGAGCTGGAATACTATCATCCCACAGACCGGGCCATAGAGATCGCCCGGCAAATCGGCAAGGATCCCAGATTCGTGCAGGCGGTCTTGGACGAATCGGTGGAGGTCTTGCTCGACCACCCCTTCCTGCTGGTGACAACGCGCTTTGGTCATGTGGGCATTAATGCCGGGATCGATCAATCCAATGTGGGAGACGCCCGAATACTGCTGCTGCCGGAAAACCCGGGCGGGAGCGCAGAGACTATACGAATCAAGCTTGGTAAGGACTGCGCCGTAATCATCACCGATACCTGCGGTCGGCCCTTTCGCTCTGGTGTGGCTGGTGTGGCCGTGGGCTGGGCAGGGATAGCCGCTCTGCTGGATTGGAGGGGGAAATGCGACATGCACGGCAAGGCCCTGGAGATCACCTTAGAGGCCATCGTGGATGAGATCGCGGCAGCGGCCAATCTGATCATGGGCGAGGGGGGAGATGGAACTCCTGCAGTTGTTTTTCGAGGGCTGAAGTATCCTCGTTCTGGCGGAGGCTCGGTCTTCATGGCTGAGGACGAAGACGTGATCCGGCCGCTGCTGAAGAGTTAAGGTTTTATCAGAGCTTGTTAGAGCTGTTCTTCCGTGGGACAGCCAATACACATGGTAATTCCGTTCAAGAATCAGGGGGCGAAGAGCAGGCTAGCATCAGTTCTCTTTGCCAAAGAGCGGCAGCTCTTGTCATTTGCCATGCTTAAGGATGTCTTGGATGTCGTTTTGGGCTTTGGCTGGGCTACGATTCTCTCCCGGCCGGGGCTGGATATCGTGGACGTAGGCTACGATGTTGAGATCCAGGAGTCGGAGCTGGATTTGAATGATGCCCTTAACGCATTGATCGCTCATGAAGCCGGTCAAGGATGGCCACTGGATATTCTGATCGTTATGGCCGATCTGGCTCTATTGACGCAAGATGATGTGGTGGGAATTCTTAGCTGCAAGGGCGATGTGGTCCTCTCCCCGGGGCGGGGGGGCGGTACCAACATGATCCTCATCAGGGGCCCCATATTTCGCACCTGCTACCAGGGGCTGAGCTTTCCCAAGCATCTGGCCTACGCCCGCCAGGCGGGCCTGGAGGTCTCGATATTCGAGTCCTTCCGGGCGGGATGCGACATCGATGAGCCGGAGGATCTGGCCGAGGTGCTGCTGCACGGGCAAGGCAGGGCGCGAGCGCTTCTGGAGAAGATGGGATTGTCTCTTTCGGAAAAAGGCAGAGAGTCAGCGGAAAAATCGCCTCTTATTCGGCGCGATGCTCCATCAGATAGCCAAACCCGGACGTAATTGCGGGGATCATGAGATAGGTTACCGCGATGTCTGTTGCATAGTCCCAAAGAGGCATTTTTAGTGGACCTTCAATGAATATCATAAGATCCAGCGCTATGCTGATCAAGAGCCAGGCAATGCCAATAAAGATGCCCTCCTTTAGAAGGTCGCCCTTTTTCCCGGATAGATAGAGAATGGAGAAGAAAACGGTCCAGATAGCGATTACTACGGGCATGATCGACTCAAAGAGCGGGCGCTGAGACGTACGTAGTGGAAAGATCAAAACAGATACTGCAAATGGTATCAGCCAAAGAAGAAAGCCAAAGAGCCCAATCTTAAGATATCTATTCATCCATTCACGCACCTATCCACAAATTCGTCTGAAGGATGATCTTTTTTCATCCTATAAATTTTTCGTGGA
>DATLBD010000003.1:0-18421 GCA_035527135.1 Methanothrix sp.
GATAGAATATATGCGTACCAAATATGCCCTCAGATTAATATGTCCAAAATGCATAGTGTTTGGTTTTGAATTGAGCAAATTCTTGGCATCTGGAGTGCCAAAATCCCTGAAAGAAAAGTTAATATGAGTAAGTCAAGTTAAAGTCTCGCAAGGCTAATATTCTGCGGTTTAAGAAGTCATCAATATAGCCGAGCGGCGTTTTATACTGCATGAAATAAATCTTTTCCACCTTGGGATCGGTTCCAAACTGATAATTAGAGACGATAAAAAGATCATTGGTCTTTCCGCAACCGAATGGGTGGAGTTCCACATGCAAGCCATCCCTTCGTATCTTGGGATCTTCGCTCTCTCGGATCATAACGCCACGAAGCGTGATTGTGATTTGATCTCCTGAATAGAATCGCGAGGACTCCTCAGGTTTGTCTTTATTTTCGGATATGTATTTATCTAGGCAGCCAAGTTTAGATCCGTTAGTATCCGTATCTTTCAGTGGCGCTATCCACAATTTGCTTGGTAATGATTCAATATTTCCGCTCATAATTTATTACCTACCTCAGACGAACGAGCAGCCAATGCTGGCACTTTTTCACATAAATACTTTTTGCAATATTTGAAACCATATTTAAAATTAATGCTGCTATGTTCTAATTGTATATTAATGTTGATTTTCCACCCACCCTCGCACAGGGAGGGGAAAGGTTATTTGAGGACATTCAAATTACCCTATCAATGCGATTTTGCCCTGAGTCAACAAACAGAAACTGCGCCCTGGCCATCGCCACCTTCACCTCTTTTCTGCCGCCTTTCATGGCCTCTTCCATCAACATCGCCCTGCCGGCTATTGGAGCCGAGTTCGCCATGGATGCCATACTCTTAGGGTGGATTGCCACCAGCTACCTGCTCTCTGCTGCCGTCTTCATGGTGCCCTTCGGAAAAATCGCTGATATCTACGGCATGAAGAAAGTCTTTCTCATTGGCCTGGCCATATTCACGGCATCGTCTATGGTTGCGTTCTTTTCTCCAAACTCTACGATTCTAATCGTCTCAAGGGTGCTGCAGGGCATCGGCAGTGCCATGATCTTCGGCACGGGAACCGCTATTTTGGTCAACGTCTTCCCTCTGCAAGAGCGGGGTCGGGTTCTAGGAATCAATGCCGCTTTTGTCTACCTGGGCCTCTCTTTGGGTCCGTTCTTGGGAGGCATACTCACCCAGTACTTCGGCTGGAGAAGCCTCTTTTTAATCAACGTTCCCCTGGGACTGATCCCGCTGGCTCTGGGGCTATGGAAGCTGAAAGGCGAGTGGGCCGGAGCCAGAGAGGACAGATTCGATCTGACTGGATCGACCATCTACAGCTTGATGATCGTGGCCGTCATGTACGGCTTCTCCCGCCTTCCGTCATGGGAGGGGGCCGCTTTGGTCCTGGTGGGAGCAGCTACTTTTCTCCTGCTTATCCGCTGGGAGTCGGGCGTGGCCAGTCCTGTGCTGGACGTGAGCCTCTTTAGAAAGAATCGCGTCTATGCTTACTCCAATCTGGCCGCTCTGATCAGCTATAGCGCCACCTTTGCCATAACCTTCCTGCTCAGCCTCTACCTGCAGTACATCAAGGGCCTGCAGCCCGATCAGGCCGGGCTTATCATGCTGGCTCAGCCGGCCGTGATGACAATATTTTCACCCTATACGGGAAAACTCTCCGATAGGATGGAGCCGCGACTGGTGGCCACCGCGGGAATGGTTCTCACATTTGTGGCTATCTTAGCATTTATATTTCTCGATGAGGATACGAGCCTTGCTTTTATTACGGCCGGACTTATCATCTTAGGACTTGGGCTGGCGCTCTTCTCCTCGCCCAACACCAACGCCATCATGTCTTCTGTGCAGCCGCGCCACTACGGCATAGGGTCCGCAACCCTGGGTACCATGCGTCTGGTGGGGCAGGTCTCCAGCATGAGCTTTGTCATGATGGTCTTCTCACTGTATCTGGGAAAAGTGGAGATCACGCCGCAGTATTATCCCGAGTTCCTGGCCAGTGTGAAGGTAGCCTTTGTCATCTTTTCTGCTCTATGCATCCTGGGGATTCTTGCCTCCCTGGCCAGAGGCAAATTGAGGACAGAAGACATGAATAATAAGAATTCAGACGAGTGTCAAATGTAAAAGCAATGCAGGGACGCGATAGATCAAAATGGCTATCAGTTCAGATGCCGCTGGAGCACATCTTGATAAAGCCTCTTTACGTTCTCTTGCGTCTTGGCCATCTCAGGGAATCCCTGGAATTTCATGGCCACCTGCACGTCCTCGGCCAGCTTCAGCTTATACTGGCTGCAAGATAAGAACCAGCCTTGCCGGGCGTAGTAGCGGGAGAGGTACTCCTGCTCCGTCTGGCCTGGGGTAGGTGTGAAGAGCCCGTGCCTCTTGTCCAGCTCCGCCAGCTCCATCATAGTAGTATAGCCGGACCTTGCAATGATGAAACGGGCCCGGTTCATAAGCTCTGCCTTGTCTTCTGTGGAGACGTAGGAGTGCACTGTAGTGTGCTCGTCCATTTTTCTGTGTGACTCATTTTGCGGGCTTCCCAGGAGGACCACCTTCTCGCCGGGCAGTTCTTGCACTCGCTTCATGATGATCTCCTCAAGTTTCGTTCTCTGCGGCTCGGGACCGGATACGATGGCCAGGAAGTCCAGATCCTCGGACACTGCCATTTTGTGGGTGCTGGTCAAAATTCCGGCGTAGTAGACCCTACGGTTTGTGGCATCCAGATTGGAGCGACAGAGCTTGCCGCTTAGGTTTTTGCCGTCACCATTGGGATCGATATCTGGGACGATCACGCCGTCGAATTTGCTATGAAAGAAGCTATTGAAGGGAATGGTCAGCATCTCAAAGGGATAGAGGTAGCCGGGCATGCTGTAGCGTAGCTGGTGAGTGATGAAGTAGCTGGGAATCTCCGGGCTGTAGACACTCATGCGGTTGTCGCTGATGATCAGGTCGAACTTGTTATCTGCCAGTATCTGTTCAAACCTCTTTCTCTCTTGGACGATAGCCCGCAACAAGGCAGGAATGCCTGCGGTAAATGCGGGCAGGAAGAATCGTGAGTCACTATAGGGTGCCGGATAATCCTTAAAGAGGATGAAATTGCACTGCGGGCATTCTCTTTTCAAGAGGGCCAGAGCATTGCCGCTGCTACCTATGGTCACTTCATGCCCCCGACGCAAAAGCTCCTCAATGATGGGAATGTCTCGCGTGGAGTGGCCCAGACCCCAATTGAGAGGACTTACAAATACATGTCCCATGCAAGGAGACAGTAGCCTGATTGTATAAATCATTTTCTTTGAGAAGCATTTGATTATAATATTTTTTATTTAATGTGCTATGACGCACTAAGACGCATCTTTTGCTCGAGGCTCAAACTATGATACGATTTGAAGCGATCTTAGAACTTAGCGAATTTCGATAATAAAATTTTGGCTCTTCGCGGTTTCCGATGAAAAAATTATGGAGCATATTGGTTTTTCATCCTTTGTGCATGTTACGCAGATATCATGAGGGTTTCATGTGGCTAACCTCAGGTAATCATGAAATGGGATATGGGGCTGTGATCAAGAAATCGGCAAGCAGGATTAATTAACCACTCAGTCCGGATGGCAGGGTTGGCATCCCAGAGAATTTGTACCACCTTTCACAGCCAAACGAAATAACAAGTAGACAAAATTTTTATCTGCGTTCCAACTTCTTAATTCTCTCGAGCAGCATAGTCTCTTTAAAGCTTTCTTGAAAGCAAAAAAATCAGAAATCGAATTCATTATTAAAGGAATTTTCAATTAACGATCTGATGTTAGACATTTTGTTTTTATAAAATCATTTGAGCCTTGTTCTTTCGAAAATATTTTTCAAAAACTCTTTTAAATAATTTAAAATAAAAATAGATTAACATTAAATAGTTGCAGGCGGATCTCATCATTATTTGTACTCAGAAATTATTATAGAGGTACTGATATGGCAAAAGATGTTCGTGATAGATCCATAGATCCAGCCAGCCAGGAGATGCTCGATGTCTGCCAGAGGGCCGGTCTGGAGACTGCCTGGGATCGCTTAGAAAAGCAACAGCCTCAATGCGGCTTTGGAGAGCTGGGGCTGTGCTGCAGAAACTGCAACATGGGCCCCTGCCGCATAGATCCCTTTGGGCAAGGTGCCACTAAAGGCGTCTGCGGAGCCACAGCGGACATAATCGTTGCCCGCAATTTGCTGCGCAGCATTGCCGCCGGGGCGGCAGCTCATTCCGACCACGGCCGAGGCGTGGCTCATACCTTCAAGCTCATGTCTGAGGGCAAGGCCCCCAGCTACCAGGTCAAGGATAAAGCCAAGCTGGAGAGACTCATGAAGGAGTACAATGTCGAAAGCCAGATTGCTCTTGCCGAGGCCATCATGGCCGAGTTCGGCAAGCAGGATGGACCCCTTCAGTTCACCCGCCGCGCCCCTGCCAAGAGAGTTGAACTCTGGAGAAAGTTTGGCATCGACCCTCGCGGCATCGATAGGGAGATCGTAGAGATCATGCACCGCACCCATACTGGCGTGGACAACGATTATGTTAACCTCATTTTGCAGGGACTGCGCGCCAGCCTGGCGGACGGTTGGGGCGGATCCATGATCGCCACAGAGCTGCAGGATGTCATGTTCGGAACGCCCAGCCCCACGTTCTCCGAAGCCAACCTGGGCGTTTTAGAGCCTAATCAGGTCAATATTATTGTGCACGGACATGAGCCCCTGCTCTCGGAGATGATTGTGGCTGCAGCCACAGATCCGGAAATGGTCGAGCTGGCCAAGAAACAGGGGGCCATTGGAATAAATGTTGCCGGAATGTGCTGCACAGGAAATGAAGTGCTCATGCGCCACGGTGTCCCCGTGGCAGGAAACTTCCTGCAGCAGGAGCTGGCTGTGGCAACGGGCGCTGTGGAAGCCATGGTGGTAGATATACAGTGCATCATGCCTGCCCTTGGAGCGCTCACCGGATGCTTCCACACCAAGTTCATCTCCACCTCACCCAAGGCCAAGTTCCCGGGGGCCACGCACATGGAATTCCACGAGGAAACGGCAATTGAGACTGCCAAGACGATAGTAGAGGCCGCGGTCATGAATTACCAGAACCGAAATCCCTCCAAGGTCCATATCCCCAGCATCAAGACCAAGTGCATGGTGGGTTTCTCCGTGGAGGCCATTGTGAGCGCTTTAGGCGGCACGCTTGATCCCCTTCTCGGTGCCATTACGAGTGGCGCTGTTCGTGGCATTGGGGCTGTGGTCGGCTGCAACAATCCCAAGGTTGTTCATGATTATGGTCACATCAATATGGTAAAAGAGCTCATCAAGAACAATGTGCTGGTAGTCACAACGGGCTGCAATGCCCTGGCCTGTGCCAAGGCCGGCCTGCTCCTCCCTGAGGCAGCAGACATGGCCGGAGATGGCTTGAAGGGTGTATGTAAGTCATTGGGAATTCCGCCAGTGCTGCATATGGGCTCTTGCGTGGACATCAGCCGCATTCTGGTGGCTGCTGCGGCCATAGCCAATGCTCTTGGCGTGGACATAAGTGACCTGCCCGCTGCAGGCGCCGCCCCTGAGTGGATGAGCGAAAAAGCGGTGTCTATTGGAGCTTACGTAGTGAGCTCGGGAGTGTACACGGTGCTGGGAACTGTGCCCCCTGTCTTGGGAAGCTCTGCAGTTGCCGGCCTGCTCACCGCGGGCGCTAAAGATGTGGTGGGGGCGACCTTTGCAGTGGAGCCCGACCCATTCAAGGCGGCATCGCTTATGATCGATCACATCGATAGCCAGCGCAAAAAGCTGGGTATTTAGAGGCTAAGGATATGAAAGAAGTATTCGTCCGTCTAGACCGCTGTTTAGGCTGCAAGTCCTGTGAGATCGCCTGCTCCGTGGAGCATTCGGTCGGCAAGAGCCTCATTTCGGCCGTCTCTGAGAAGCCGGGACCTGTGCACCGGATTTATGTGGAGATGGCGGAAGGGCAGAAGATGCCTCTCGTCTGCCGTCACTGCGAGGATGCACCCTGTGTGGCTGTCTGTCGTACCGGTGCTATGAGCCAGGATCCGATCACAGGCATAGTCGATCGCATTGAGGAGAATTGCGTAGGCTGCTGGATGTGTGCTATGGTCTGCCCCTACGGGGTCATAGGCCGGCACACCGAGGTGAGGATGGCTGTGAAGTGCGACCGTTGCAAGAATCTGGACGTTCCGGCATGCGTAGCCGCTTGTCCTACGGGCACTCTTGTCTTTGCCACACAGAAGGAATTCGTAGAGATGATGCGAAAGGGGGCCGCCTCCCGGATCGCTCGCGAGGCAAAGGGCCTGGCCAAGGCCTGAAATCTTTAAGCGGAAAATTTTAGCAGGAAAAATTCCGAGATGAGGACCGGGTGATGTCAGACGATGGGTGTCAGACTGATCCGGTTCCGATCTTCTAAGAGCATATTGTAGGGCTCAGTTCTCGGGATGATTCCATACAGGCAGAGCCCGCCATTCAATTCGTTGACAAGCAAATAAGTATCTGCGGTATGAACGGCCATGTTTATGCTCTCCTGGCCGCTTTTTACCACAAGCACATTTATGTCGTTGGTCTCCTTCCAGTTGCGGATCATTAGGTTAACTAAATTAAGCACCGCTTTGTAGCCAAAGGCAAACTCGATAGCGTCAAGGCCGATGATGTTGAGTATGGGTCGGCCCGTCCTCTCCCGCAATACATCCCACTTCTCTTGTATCTCTTTTCCCCAGGTCACCGGATCATCTCCTTCCGGCTGAGAAACGATGACATTGGTGGGCACAAAGATGTCGCGGGTGCTGAGCTGGTAGCCGATGCTGGGTAGGATAAAGACGCCCCTACCGTTCTTAATGGCGTTTGACGCCAGGGCCGTCAGGATCTGGTAGTACCTCTTGCCTACACCGTGGTCTATCTCCAGGACATTGCAGGAGCCGTACTTCAGACCGCCCGTCACGACATCCAGGTCAGGGATGCCTGTTGAGATGCGGTCCTCTTTAGGATCGGGAATCCTCACACCATCACTGGCAATTCTGGCATCCTTGTGATCCCGGTAGGGCTCGAAGAACCTGAACCGGCCGTTGTGCAATGTGACTGTATAGGTCTTTTGCCCAATCTCGACCCCTCTCAGCTTGTCCAGCTTTATCTGGCGAACATAGCGGGTCCTCATGCTCCCCTCAGCATAGCCGGGCAGGCGGAACTGCTCCATAGTCACTACTCCGTCCACGATGTAGTCCAGGGGCATCACGCTGGCAAATTCGGAGACGAAGATGAGATGGGTGTCCAGATCACGGGCAAATTCGCAGATATTTTGCTCGAAGCTATGCTGAGCATTGCCGATGAGATGGGCGGTATAATTCAAGACTGCATCCCAGCTATCGATGATGATCATGGGATTGTCCATCTCTTCCGCCTCGTCAAAGAATACCTTGAAAAAGTCCAGGACAGCATAGTAGTTGGATAGATCCTTCCCCATTCCCTTCAGGCTCTCTAAGAGCTTGGTCTGGGTGGCATTGACCACATTCTTTGGGGGTACGACCTCTTCCACCCATGGATTGGTGGCATAGAGCCGACGAGGATCTACGCGAGTGGATATGTACATTCCATTTCTCTCCTCGCATAGGTTTTTCATGATCTCCAGGGCCAAAGTGGTCTTGCCGGTTCCCGGCAGGCCTTTGATAAGAAGCGTCTGGCCGCTTTCAACATTGAAGAAGTCTTTGATCTCTCTTGGTATGGACATCTGCGGGGTGCTAGGCATGTATTTATTCCTCAATTAATATGTCTCTGCAGTTTTGCACATGCATTTGTTGGCGCGCTTCATGAGTGCGCATATCTGCTCCGGATCGACGCGAAATGAAAAGCAGACTGTCTTGTTTTCGCCATTGTAAAAGTCTATATCTACCATGGGAAGCGCCTCTACATCCAAAGCCTGCGCTCCCTCTACCACACGTTTTTTGCTTGCTCTTTTATTTCTCCAGAGCTTGGACGGGCCCACCTCCACGAATTCAACCTGGCCCTCTGAGCTGAGAACGGAGAGGTACTTGATGACTGTGGTCTTGCTGATGCCTGCTTTCTTGGCCACATCTACCGTAGTAAGGCCTACCTCCGATTCCCCTATGACTTCCAAGATCTTTTCTTTGTATGAGGCCATTTTAGTGCCACCATCGCTTGATAAGACTCACCGTTAAATAGTCTATCTCATGAGGATCATTTCATGCTTATCTGATCTGCTTATTTGATTTGCTTATTTGCCCTCCTCATATTTCAATTTTTCATATTGATTTTTACATGGCTGTAGTATCAGATTTAATACCGGAAAAAAATAAATACTGATCGGCCTTTGGGGATAACGGCAGGAGCGATATGGCAGAAGAAGGCAAGAGCTGCAAACGAGGCTACGAAGATCCCTGGCCGCCTGTGCGCGGCGACTATCTGGTAGGCAATCCAAATGCCGGTGTGGTGGCAGTCACCCTGGCCAGCCCGCTTTTCCCCCGGGGGGCTGCCATCTGCGGCCAGTGCAAGACTGAGAACCTGGGTGTAGAGAAGATCGTGGCCAATGTGATATCAAACTGCAATATCCGATTCCTTATTCTCTGCGGCGTGGAGTCAAAGGGCCATCTGCCCGGCAATACCATTCTAGCGCTGCACAAAAATGGCATAGATGAGCAGGGCAGGATAATCGGTTCGCGCGGTGCCATACCCTTCATCCAGAATCTGCCGCCCGAGGCCATCCGGCGCTTTCAGGAGCAGGTGGAGCTGATAGACTGCATCGGCCTGGAGGATGTTGTACAGATCGAAGAGCAGATCTCCAGGTACAACCGCCTGGCAAAGCCCTATCCCTTCGAGCCCTTCCAGGTAATAAAAAGAAAGGCAGCATCGCGGCAGATTGTTGCCGGAAAGGGAGATCTATCCTTTGGGGCAGGTGTGGTCATGGACACGGCTGCCTGGCTGGTTATAGAAGAACAAGATGCCATGGAAGAGGCTAATGCAGAAGCGATCGCAGAGGGATGACAATTGTTTCGATTCAGCAGAGAGCAGTCCATAGTGAATGTGGCAGGTGTGAAGTTTGGAGGACAGCCCGGCGAGCTGCCTTCTGTTCTATGCGGCACCATCTTCTATCACGGGCATAAGATTGTAGAGGATGAGGAGAGAGGAATCTTCGATAAGAAGGCAGCGGAGAGGCTGATCTCTCGCCAGGAGGCGCTGTCCGAGGAGACGGGATGCCCCTGTGTTTTGCACCTGTACGCTCGCAGCACTCTGGCTTTTGAAAAGTACCTCGATTTTATAGAACCGGTCTGGAATGGCCCATTCATCATCGATTCCGCGGATGCTGCCACGCGCGGCTCTGCTGCGCTCCTTGCCTCGGAGCTGGGCTATGCCGACCGGGCCATCTACAACAGCATCAGCCTTGCTACGGATGAAAAAGAGGTGCAGGCGCTCAGAGACTCGGAGATCGACTCGGCCATCATCCTGGCCTACAACCCGGCTGAGCCGGGCGTGGATGGCTCGCTAGCCGTCCTGGAGACGGGTGGAAGAGTGCGGGAGAAGGGATTGCTTCCCATGGCCCGTGAAATGGGACTGGTCAATCTGCTCATCGATCCCGCAGTGGTGCCTTTGGGCAGTGGGGCCGGGTCGGCTCTGCGTTTTTCAGTGGCGGCCAAGGCGCGCCTGGGCCTGCCCATCGGCTCAGGCATTCATAATGCAGTCTCCTCCTGGCCGTGGCTTTCCCAAAAGGAGATGGCGGCCAGAAAATGCTGCGATGCGGCTGCGGCGGCCATGCAGCTAATGGCTGCAGCCGACTTTTTGCTTTACGGGCCCATCGAAAGCGCTGATACAATCTTTCCTGCAGCCGCAATGGCTGACATTCTCGTTGCCGAGGCAGTGCGCGACCTGGAGATCGCACCTGGAGAGATGCATCCTCTGCACCGATTGGTCTAGAGGGCATCAGAGATGAAAACACTATGTTTGCCAGAGATGATGCTAAAGTGATGGACGATACAAATATCTCTAAGAGCACAGCTATGCGCACTGACTACTACGTTTACCTTTTCCGAAATCCAATCGATAAAAATATATTTTATATAGGAAAAGGAACAGGCCCTCGTGCCGAAAATCTCAACAACCGTAATCCAAAAACAAAAGCGTTGATTGAAGAAATCCGAAATACACGAAAAGAACCAATTACAGATATTATAGAAATTCTCCGCGATAACTTAGACGAAGATACCGCTAAGAAGCTCGAAGGAGCTGCGATTGATTTAATCGGAATCCCACCACTCACAAATTTGAATCACGGACAAGGTACAAAGAAATGGAAAGGAAAACCAAATAAAACAAACCTCAATGAAATGAAAACCGAAGAGCTTGAAAGATTTATTGACCCAGACGAAGCTAATATTACGGAGCATGCAATACTCATCAGGATTAACCAGCTATACCGATACGGAATGGACGCGGATTCATTGTACGATGCTACACGCGGGGTATGGGTAATAGGTGGTAGAGAAGCAGGTGGAAGAAGGGACTGTGCAAAGTATGCATTCTCTGTTTTCAAAGGTGTTATTATAGAAGTTTATAAAATAAAGCAGTGGTACCTTGCCGGAACCGGAGCAACTTTTTATAAAACGCGTCCCAATGCAAATAAGCCTTGGACGTATGAGCCACCACGATGGGAATTTGAAGGCGATATTGCAGAAAGCGAGATACGTAATAAGTATCTAAATAAATCAGTTAAAAGACTCCTAAGTGCCAATTCACAAAACCCAATAAAATATGTAAATTGTTAGATGCGATAATCTCAGGAAGCGTCGCGGGAAAAAATTTATTGCGAAGAGCCCGGAGCTAATAGCCATGTACCTGTCCCGCGAGGAAGAAGGCATTTATCAGGGCGAGCGAGGCGAAACCCTGCGCCGCATGATGGAGATCTTAGTGGCTTTGGGCGACATTTACGGTGCGGAAAGGCTCGTGCCCGTGAGATCTGTGCAAATTGCGGGTGTATCCTACAAGAACATCGGCGAGGCTGGCTTGGAGTGGATATCCGACCTGCAGGGCCGTGTGGTTGTGCCCAGCATCTTGAATCCAGCCGGCATGGACCTGTGCCGCTGGAAGGAGATGGGCATCGGGGAAGAATTCGCCCGTAGGCAGCAGGAGACCATCGAAGCCTACCGTCGCCTGGGCGTCACCATCGACTGCACCTGCACTCCTTATCAGATCTATGATAACCTCGCCAGTCTGGGCGATCACCTGGCCTGGAGCGAGTCTTCCGCAGTCTCCTACGCCAACTCGGTCATCGGTGCCCGCACCAATCGCGAGGGAGGGCCATCTGCACTGGCGGCGGCGTTGGTGGGAAAGACGGCTCTTTACGGCTACCATCTGGATGAGAATCGAAGGCCCACCCACCTGGTAGAGGTTGAGGCAAATCTGCGGGGCTCGGACTTTGGGGCTCTGGGATTTCTGGTGGGCAGGATCGTTAAGGACGGCATTCCCTTTTTCCGGCTGCAGGGCGCGCCCAGCCGCGATGAGCTGAAGGCCCTGGGTGCAGCCATGGCTGCCAGCGGCTCCGTCGCCCTTTACTACGTAGAGAATGTCACGCCAGAGCCGCCCGGCCCCTGGCAGGCGGAGGAGATGATTCGTCTGGGCCGAAAGGAGATCGACGAGGTCTATCTGAAATATCCGGGAAGCGGGGCGGATGTGGTGGCCCTGGGCTGTCCCCATTGCTCGGTAGAGGAGCTGCAGGCCATTGCCCGGCTGCTGCAGGGACAGAAGGTGAAAAAAGAGCTATGGGTCTGCACCGCCCGCAAGATCGCAGATGCGAACCCCGATCTGGTGGCGGCAATCGAGGATAGCGGGGCACGGGTCTTTTGCGATACCTGCATGGTCGTCTCCCCGGCCACAGAAGGCTTTGCCAAGATGATGACTAGTTCCGGCAAGGCGCTGGTTTACCTGCCTGGCCTGGGCGGCGTTGCTGCTGGTCTGGGAAGTTTGGAAGAGTGCATTGATGTCGCCTTGGGGAGGAGCTAAAGATGCAGATCAAATGTCATAAGGTCGCTTCCGGTCGGGCCAGTGGTCCGGCGCTGGTGACAGAGGATGCCATCTCGTTCCTGGGAAATGTCGATTCGCAGACCGGCATGGTGGTCGATCCGGCGCACGAACTCTTTGGCCAGTGCATCGCCGGAACGGTGCTCATCTTTCCTGGAGGCAAGGGCTCCACGGTGGGTTCCTACGTCATCTATCAGCTTAAAAAGAGGGATCTAGCTCCTGCGGCCATGATCAACCTGCGCTCCGAGCCCATTGTGGCGGTGGGGGCCATCATCAGCGGCATTCCCCTGGTGGACAGGGTGCCCGAGGAGATCTTGCAGATAAAGAGCGGCACTTTGGTTGAGGTCGATGCTGATCAGGGGCTGGTCAGGATTTCGGAGCCGATTGATTAGCTTGACAATGTCTGCACCAGGGGCCCAGGAGCTGGAGAAGTCCAAGGAGATCCAGGCAGATGTATTCGGTGCCTGGCCCGGTGAGGTGGATCAAAAAGACTCTAAGGAAGTGGATTGTGGTCGCGAGAGTTCTGGCTAGAAGAGGAAGGGCTTTGGTTCGCACGGTTGACACGGTTCTTTTATTTCTCTCTGCCATTGCTACTCTTATTACTCAATTTGCCCTCAACTTTCGTCGATGCACTTATTTCGCCTGCTAGTGGCGAAAGCCATCTTGCAATTTCATTAAGGTTTTCTAATAATATCGGTTTAGTTAGATTATCGAATCTCTCTTTAAGCCTCGAAGCATGAGAATCATCTGTAGATGTGGGGTGAAGCCGTGCTTCTTCTATTGCATCCCTTACTCTTTTTGCTTCGTAGTTATAATTTTGTATTTCGAAATAAATATTGCTTAATTCTATTGCCTTTTCCTTGAAAAGAGCAATATCCCCAGAATTCACAACAGAATTCCATGCATCTACAGGGATTAAGTTTACCGTGCCGCCAATAAGTTCAATCGATTTTTTGGCTTCATGCATAAGCAAATTCCCGAAAAATAATCTCCTTTCTTCTTCTAATTGCTTTCTTCGGTTATCGTTTATTTTGAATCCCAATAATACACCTACAAATGCGCCAATTAATGGACCTATTATTATGCCTAAAAGTCCCCAAATAGAGCTAATCGTCTGTATGGCCAAAACAACAACACCCATTAGAAGTATTACGATTAATGGTATAATAATATAAAAATCCATTGTGCCTTCACCGCCAGAACTGCCACCTATGTTTAGCCTTCACCCCTCCCTGCGAAGGTGGTAGGGATAGCTGGCTGATTGATTGCGTGAGCTGTGCTACATTGCCTTCCAAGAAAACGATCAGCCAATTTTTCATCGCAAGGATGTTCATGTGACGATTCTATTTGCTTTTTTTTTAATCCAAGATTTCATCCATTTAATCCTGCTTTTCTCAATGTTATTTTTCATGGCATCTAATAGTTGGTCGACTGGATTTTTTATGTATGTTCTTATCTCTCTTTTTACTTCATCACTCACATCAGACATCAGCGATTTTTCCAAGTCTAGTATCTGTTGTTGTTCCTTTTCATTCAATAACTTCCCTATGGGTGGTGCAATGGGCGGATTAAGATGGGCAACTCTTTCTGGAACGTATGATCTATATTTCTCTGATAAATTCGGCACGATCTTCTCAGTGAAATCTACATTCTGCGTATCAACTTGATTTACTAGTTGTTCTACATTTCTAAAAATGAATGGGATCATACTCAAAATCTCTGATAATTTTTCCCGCTGGATATCAACGTCCTTAGACAATTCATCCGCCCTTTTCATCCAGCGCTCATTATCATTGATGATCAATGGCTCGAATGGGAGGCCAGTTTTCGCTCTTATAGCTCTTTGAATATAAAATGTAATAAATGCAACGGCATAAGATTCGTAGAAAGCAGCTATTATATCATTCCTGCCCTTCAAATTACTGTACGCTCGCTGTCGTCTTTGCTGGATTGTATTTTGGTTATTTATCCAGTGGAATAAATAAGTTATAGCGAATATTGCCATTGCAGACACAATCGCTGCAAGAACTGGACTACTCCAAATCGGCATGCCCCCCAATATTGGTACACTAGTCGGTATTGTCGGCCCTATTGCGGATGAAATTCCAGAATTTCCAATGTTCGAGTAATTTCCTATGTTGATTATGATGGAGATGTTCGTAAATCCTCCCCCAGAACCGCCGCCAGATTCATTCCCATCCTAGAAAGCAAATGATATCTAAAGCTTGCTCAGACATTCGAGCGAACAGTAGGCGGCAATTGCCCGGAGGGCTCATAAAGTAATGGGATAGTCAGGCAGACAAAAGTGATTTTAGTCTGTCTAGGAAAGGATGGAAAAAAGATAAAATCTTTGCAGGTTATACATACTCTAGAGAGCTAAGATGGCCTATATATCGCGGTTTTCCCCTGACAAATACAGATAGTTCTATGGCGTTTTGCTGCAATTATTCTTTAATGTCAGAGATCTAATTGAGACTTGCGATGCGCGAAAACATGGGGCAGTACTCCCCCAAGAGCCTAACACCCGGCTGCGGGAGATCGATGCCCAGTAATCCTGAGGGGGCGTAGGGACGAGAAGCTGCAAGATCCAGCAGGGCGCATTCATCGCACCGTCCGGCCTTGACCCCAGATCGGGCACGATCATCAATCTCCTTTCCACTGTAGTCAAGAGCCTCCACCTTTATTCCCCTGGCCTTCTACCTGGTAGACTCGACATCAATCTTCTTGGCGCACCCCAGGTAAAGCACATTGCGCGTCTTACTGTCCTCGCGCCATGAGGCCATTTCAGTCATGTGTAGGTCTTGGGGCCCTTCCGTGTATGCTTGACCACTCCATCGGCCACACGGTCAGGTCCCCCTGCCTAGATCTGGTGCTTGAGTGCCTAGGCCTGCGCCAGGGCCGCATACGTCCCTTCTTGCAGCCTCTGCGCATCCCGGCGAGCCGCTGGCGCGCGGGCGGCCTTCTGCAGGGCCTTCCTGCGCTCGCCGACACCCATCTTGTGCAAGAAATTTAGTTTTATATCATTCTATATAAATTGATAACTCGCAATTGTCGACAAATCGTTCCATAAAGTAATGGAATAGTCAGGTAGCAAGAAGCGATTTTAGGCCAATTGAGGAAAGGATGAAAAAGAGAGACAGATCATGCAAGTTACACGCACTTAGAGGGAGGACGAGGAGGGGCCGCCCCGAGGAAGCCCCCCCGGGTGATTTCTGTCCCAGTAATAATCTTCTTCCTCTTTCCCTGGCCCAAACTTCCATGAAATCTGCCCTAGCTCAGGATCGAGTCGATCTGTGGCTTACAATTACTACTCCTCTTATACCTCATCGGTCTGCCAGCTAAGGCCTTTCCTGGCTGGCCGCGGTTCGGTCACCCTGGCAATGACTGATCTCCCTCGCCAATGCCATGGGTCCAGAGGCTCTGGCAGTCGGCCTTAGGCTTTTGCTCCTTAAAAAGGGTAGCCTGAGCATTGGTGCCTCTCATGCCGTCACGCTTATAAATAAATTTTAAACCAATGGCCTGGGCTGCTTCTTTTCCGGTAGAACGGGCAGAGGCATGGTGTTGATCAGAAGCGGCTGCTCCACATCCTTGGCCCTCTCCACCAACAGCTCCTTGCCCCAGCGGGTCAAACCGAAAAGCGGTACGGCTGTGCCCACCTGCACCAGAGGCTTTACTTGCTCTCGAATATGCTTTGAGGCGCAACTTGTAACAATATCGGCGACCGCCAAAAACCTGGCGGCATCTTCGCTGCTTATGCCGGTGAGATGAACTCCTACTATCATTATCTGGACACCAGCCACTTTCTCCAGCTCACGCAACTTTTCCGCCGCCGATGCATCGGCAACTGTGACTGCAAATTTCTTGTATCCGGCAGCTGCTGCATAGGCCGCTCCTTCTATCTGGTCTATCTTTCCGTCCTGGGGCGAGAGCACATGTCCACCCATGGTCCGAATGCCTTCGATGACCTCAGGTATGGGATCCGTCTCGGTAAGTCCAGAGATGTAGCCGCCCATGCCCTGAACCAGATCGGCATTGGCCGTTATGACTGTGCCAGCTCCGTCGCAAACGGTAACAGCGGCGTCGATAATTCCCCTTTTTATTCCGGTCATCATGGACTCGGAGGCCCCAAAGCCCACGAAGGTGCCCATCTTCAGACGGCGCCGCGCCGAGAACATTCCATGATTTTTTATTCTAAACTCCATATTAGCGGCAGCCGATTCGGCAGTCACCTTTTTTATGCCCCTAATTTTGTCGAAGAGCGGACACCACTCAATCAAGGGCTCGCTCGCATCCAGCACCTTTTCGCCTTCTACTTTGACGCGTGATTTGCCCAATAGCTCCATTATATGCATTTAATCCTCCAGGGAGAAGTAGACCCTTCTATTGGCTTTGCCTTTGTTCTCCGCTTTGATCATCTTAATCTTGCCTATCTCGCCGGTATTCTTAACATGAGTGCCTCCGCAGGCCTGCCGGTCGACGCCCTCTATCTCTACTATTCGGATCATCTCTCTATCCGGTACATCCATGGCCAGGCGAACGAGATCCGGCAAGGCAAGAGCCTCGGCCCGGGGAATGATTTTCGTTGTGACGGGGTGCCGCTCGCCGACTATGCCATTGGCCTTCTCCACGTACTCGCCCATCTTGGCCTTGTCAAAGCTCTCCAGGCTGAAATCCACCCGCGATCTGGAAAGTTCAATCTGGTTTCCTGTGATCTTGGCGCCTGTCTCCTGGAATATGACCGCACTGAGGATATGGCAGGCGGTGTGACTGCGCATGAATCTGTGACGCCTCTCACTATCAATTCTCCCCGATACTTTGTCACCGGGCATAAGGCCGGTCCTGTCCAGGATGTGTTTTATTCCGCGTTCCCCTGGCTCTACTCCGACTACCTGGAACTGTTCATCGCCCCGGAAAAGAAATCCCGCGTCAGCGGGCTGACCTCCCGACTGCGGATAGAATGCCGTTTTATCAAGGATCACTTTCTCGTCAAATACATATTCGACTGTGGCATCAAAAGCCCAAAGATAGCTATCCTCCAAGTACATCTCCTTCATAAAAAGAAATGTAAAAGCTACTCTCTCTTCAGCTTGGCGGGCGACCAATATTATCTATGTTTAAAAAATAATTTATAAGAATACCAAATTTTCCGTTTCAATGGAATTATTTTCGACGAAACTTATATATATGTTATCACTCGTTATGCGCCTGGTGACCGCTTTGAATACATCAGCCGCCCCAGACCTTAAAGTCGAGCGCGATGAATTTGCATCCATACTCATGAAGGTAGGCCTGAAAAGGAACGTGGCCAAGGTTTTGACCTATCTAGCTGGGGTGGCAGAGGCAACATCCCGCGAGATAGAGATTGGATCGGATCTTCGTCAGCCAGAAGTAAGCATTGCCATGCGGGAGATTCGAAAATTGGATTGGATTGTAGAGAGGGATGAAAAAAATCCAGGAAAGGGTCGACCGTATCGCATCTACAAGTTAAATAAAAGCCTTCCAGAAATTGTCGATTACCTGGAGAAGGAAAAGTCAAAGGAATCCGAGAAGATAATGAGACAGATTGAGAAGCTCAAATCCTTGAAGTCGAATTAAAATAATATATAAATTAATAATAAATATCTGAACTGCTATCCATCCAGGCAGCACAACATTTTCTTTTCTAAAATTTGTTTTGAGAAGAAAAATAGTTATGACACAATGATAGCCATTAGGATTTGATGCAGACCTTTATTCGTTTTCTGCCATTTAATTATACAATGCATTTTTTGCCATTAACGCCAGACAATATATAATATTTTTTAGGACATATATTTTCTCTATGCAAAAAACTATATACTAATTGATTACTAGAATAAGGCAGAAAAAAGTAGAGGGGGATGGAGATTAAGTACATCATCGACGAGGCCCTGGGCAGATCTGAGATCGAGAGCAGGATCAAGCCATCCAGCATGATCCAGAGCGATGAAGAGCTGGTTTCGGTTTTAGAGGAGCTGACCACGGTAATAAGAGTCATAGGATGCGGTGGAGGCGGCTCGAATACCATAGACCGTCTGGCAGAGTGTGGCATCCAGGGCGCGGAGCTATTTGCTATCAATACCGACGCCCAGCATCTTTTGCATATCAATGCCGACCGACGTTTCCTCATTGGCAGGCGCACCACTCGCGGCCTGGGAGCGGGAAGCCTGCCCGCTATCGGAGAGGAGGCTGCTCAAGAGGATATCGATGAGATCAAAGCGTCTGTGGACGGAGCGGATATGGTCTTTGTCACCTGTGGCCTTGGCGGCGGGACGGGCACAGGAGCCTCTCCGATAGTAGCGGAAGCCGCACGCGAGGCGGGGGCCCTCACCATCGCCATCGT
>DATLBD010000004.1:0-5280 GCA_035527135.1 Methanothrix sp.
GGTAAATGCATCATGTGAAGGATTCCTTTCTCCATCAGGCCGACACTTTGCAGCTTCAGTACAGGTAAAGACATCTACAGATGCTATCAGAAAGTGAATATAATCAAGATCATCGCACTTGGCAGGATTCAAGTTCAGTCCGATCCATTTTATTCGTTATACTTAATATAGACCAAGCCATATATGAAGATTATGGCAAGTGCGTAAGTCCTAAATTCATTGTGCTATTATCACAAATAAGAATCAAAGATTGCCGTCAAGGCCTTTCCACAGACATTGTACTGCATAGATGCTGCATGGGGAGTTTTTGATTGCGAAATTGACTGCAGACTTTACTATTTATAGGTGTATGTAAACATACTGCATTAGAATGGTAATGAGGCTCTTGTAAATCGGTTTATGCAAAGGAGAACCGGGAATGCGACGATAAAAATTCGAAAATTGATAAATTCGGCAGAAAGGTTTTTTATATCGGCCATGCTCATCGCAATAATGCTTTTTATCAATGGTTTTTGCCTTGCAGCATCGCCTGATAAAGGGATGGATGGATCGAATCGAAGTGAAATTACTACTTCCTGGAATCTATCTATTCTATTTAAGGATCGTGAGACTGCAACCGCAGAGTTTGAAAGACTGCAAATAATGTCTCAGGAGATAAATGCCACATTCCGTCCTCGCTTCGAGAACCTAACCGGAACGACTTTGCTGGAATATATCGAGGAGAATGAGAACTTCAGCCGAAATTTAAGTGTCGTTATGGCTTATGCTTATGCCCAAAATAGCCTGAATGTCAACGATAAGTTCTTTGAGAAATTCATCTCCGATGTGCAGAATTTATATACTGAGCATTACAAGGCCACATCCTTCGCCGACATATTGCTAAAGTCTCTTCCACCTGCAGAATGGGATCGGCTATTTTCAGAGCAGCCGGGTCTGGAAAAGTACAGAGCATACCTGGAGAGTAGCTACCAGCGCTACAGAGATCACCGGCCCAGGAATGAGACGCATGCCGCCTTTTTGGCCGACATATCCAACCAGCTTATGAAGATCAATACCGAGGCAGAAAAGAAAGTAACCAATAACGTTACAGTTGCCGGAAATATCACTTTAGAGAATGGAAATGAGCTGGCAATAAACTCTCAAACCTACTCGGTGCTCCTCTCTACGGACACCAACCGAAACAACAGAAAGATGGGCTACGACAAACGTTTCTATCATCTTATCAATGAGTCGGATAAAATGGCAGAGATCTACTGCAATAAATCAAGATTAGACGACCAGGTCGCTCGAGAGCTGAATTACTCTGACTCTTACGACTCCAAGATGTTCGAGACCTATCTCACTAAAGAGCAGGTAAAGACAATGAACCGGGTCTTCAAGGAGCGCAAGTCAGTTTTCGATGGCTATTACGAGTTTAGAAGAAAGAGAATGAATCTGGAGCGTCTTATGCCTTACGACCTTATGCTTCAACTGCAGGAAAATCCCGACAGGAAGTACTGTTATGAGGATACGCTATCCAATATCTCCGCCTCTTATGCAGGAATGGATCCTGCCTTCCAGGAGATCTTCACAAAGACAACGACCAGCGGCTCTATAGATGTTTACCCCAACCCCGAAGGAGGAAAGCAGCCGGGCGGTTACTGCCAGGATATGTGTGCCCTTCGGCGTCCGGCATTGATATTCATCAACTACAAGGGCTTGATGAGCGACCAAAAAACTCTTGCTCATGAGATGGGTCATGCCATTAACTTCTACCTGATGGGCAATAATGTAGATTATCTTTACTGTGCAGGCACAGAATACGAGATGGAGATACCCTCAACCTTCAATGAAGAGCTCTTTGTGGACTATGCCCTGGAAAACTACGACCAGGATACGGCCCTGGCAATTCTGGCAGAAACCGTTAGTGATTATGAGAACTACTTCACTTTCCAGCCCATGATCACCGAGTTTGAGAACAAGGCACACGAGCTTTGCCGCCAAAATGCAAATGTGAGCGGCGCCGAGCTGAATCTGCTCTGGACCAACTTATCCAAGGAATATAGAAGCAATTTGGTGAATTATTATCCGGAAGACAGTGCCCAGTGGACCTACATCAGCCATATCTATCTCACCAACAACTACTACACCTTCAGCTATGCCCTGTCTAAAGCCGTGACTTTGTCGTTATTCAAGATGCATAAAGAAAATCCGGAAAAATTCAATGAGAATTACATCGCCTATCTCTCTGCCGGCAGCACCATGACCCCGCCAGAGAAGCTGAAGAAATTCTTCGGCATTGAGATAAACAGGGAATTGTTTGAGGATGCCATGGATATTGTAGAGATGAGGGTTCTTCAATTGCAGGAGCTGGAAGGGAAGAGATCTGCAAGTTCTGCCTGATTCTTGGCCAATTCGGTCTGACTTGAAGAGAATTTGCCGGAAATCGACAAATTTGGCTGGCCTTATAGCATATCGCATTGTTTCGCTGATTCCGAGGCGCAACCTGAAGAGATGCATCACATGAGAAAAGTGGAGATGAAGTGGAGTGGGGCATTTTGCTCCACTTTGCCCCATAATTTATAAAAACTTAATTTTATATTATACTATGTTGCAGACGAAGAACATCTTGCCTGTATCTCGCATGGACTTGATAGGAATGTCAAGCTTCATGGTCTCAATTTCCACATGCATGGGATTAAACGGATCGGAGCCGCCTACACCGGTTCCAATCTTAAATGAACCTGCTGGTTCGCTGGCTACCTGGGCGGAGGATGCACCTGCCGCAACCAATGGAGCAACACCGGCTAATTCGCTGATGGGGGCGACCGTAATTGGCTGTCGATTCACAGTGCTCAAATTCTGAGCGGCATGACTGGATGCGCTAATATCTAATGCAGCATCTGCAGAATTATTTGCCAGAGTAGAATTTTGCACGGTCTGATTCATTGCGCCTAAAGTCGCATTATCTAAAATGCTGTTGTTCAAAGTGGCATTATTCGCGGTTTCATTGCTCTCCTGGGATGTCACGGCAACTGTTGCCGCCATTGCTATAACCAGAATGCTTGTTAAATATATGAACTGCTTTTTCATGTTTGCCCTCCGGCGAGAAAGATAGCTAGGGAGCATATATGAAAGTGCTGGCAATAAGACGGCCAAATGTCTAGCCAGGATATAATGACCAAAGAGACTTACGTGCAGCTCGCCGCTTCTGGGAGAAATTAAGGAAACTGAAGAGCGATTAGCTTCCCCGCGGCCTCAGCCACTTAAAGTCGATCTCATCTTTTCATTGAATGTCTCGCAAGCCGAATAGATGTAGCTGCCGCCCCACGACCTCATATCCAGCAAATGCTTCGTGTCAAAGAAGGAGAAACAAAAAATTTGGCTTTCGGACTTACCCGGATTGAGCTTTGACTTTGATCAACATACCGGTCGCCGCAAAGGAGCAAGACAACCTCTTGCTCCCACGCTCTCCTGGATTTATCCGTGATCTCGCTGCAGATGCCAAGCCCCTCCTTGCAGCATGATCCGCTGATGCATTGCAAACTATGCGACTCGTTGAAGGTCTCGCGAAGGTGGCGAAAGACCACGGCAAGTCCGCTTTCATAATGAGGCACGAGCTGGTCAGGAATATATTGGCAAGCCGAGCGCAGGACAAGGCAAAAATTTAAAACGATTAAAAATTAGCATGAACTTATAAAGTAATAAAATAAGCTTAAGAGGGTGAATTGAAATGAAAGTCACCTATACAGATAAGAGTGGGAAAAAGGTAGAACAAGCTTTTAGTACCGAGGATGAAGGCAAGACGCTAAAGAAAAAGCTTGAATCTCAGGGCGTTAAAGATGCAAAATGGGAGTGGTAATCCTCACCAGCTTCCTTTTATTCCTTTTTGAGTAGCTCGTAAATTCTCATTCCCTTTGTATGTGCCTCCTGGTTGCTCCTCAAACCAGCTTGCACTCATAAGTTGTATCGCTTCCCTTCTTCCACCAGCTGCACATTCTCGAACCTCTTCGCAAACCAGTCCCTCGCCTCGGTATGAACGGGCACAATGCAGTCCGGATCGATCTGCTCGATGGCCCAGGTTATGTCCTCGCCGGATGCATGCCCTGAAGCATGATAGCGCTTTTCAAACCCCAGTTCTCCGTTCTCGCCCAGAGAGAAGCCGCAGGAGTTGATGTCAAAGCGCTTCAGCCAGTGCCACAGCCTCTTAAAATCGATCTGCATCTCCTCATTGAACGCCTCACAGGCCGAGTAGATGTAGGTCCCGCCCTGCGGCTTGATGTCCAGCAGGTGCTTCATGTCGAAGAAGGAGAAACAGAGAATATAGCTTTCCGGGCTCTCCCTGATAGTGGTGTGATCAACATACCGATCGCCGTAAAGGGGCAAAACAACCTCTTGCTCCCACTTTCTCCTGGATTTGTCCGTGATCTCGCTGTAGATGCAAAGCCCCTCTGTGCTGCACGATCCATTGATGCACTGCAGATTGTGCAGCATGTAGACGTCCTTGGCCATGGCCACCAGCTGCCTGCCACTCTTTTTGGCGATCTCCTGGAAGGACTCCAGTCGCTCGAAGTTTCGGGGTGAGAAGTCGGCCATGACCAGCCCGGAGGAGGACTCAACGCTCTCCCGGCAGGCCTGGCAGACCGACTTTTCCGTGGTCTTCTCCTCTTCAGAGGGACCGGCCCTTGTGCCTTCCGTGATCAGCACCGATGCGTCCTTGGCCTGACGGATGAACTGGCGAGTGGCCTCTTCCTGCTTGCCGTGCAGCCGGAAGTCGCCCGTGTAGGCCACGGTGGTCTCGCCCCGCAGAATGTAGGCCGTGGCCCCGAAGATGGAGTGGTCTACAGGATGAGCAGAGATCTCAAAGGGAAATGCAGGACCATCAAGGCAGCAGCACTTGCCCGGGTCCAACTTCTTGGCCCTTTTGCCGTCCTGGCCGGGCTTTCGGGAGAGAAAGGAGGCCAGAGCTTCGGAAGGCTCCTCTGTGCAGCAGAAGTCTCTGCCCTGGTAGTTCATACCGGCTATGGAGGAAAGATAAAGGCCCTTTTCATCTGTCGGCTGACGGGGAGAGAAGTAGGCGGTATCGGTCTCCAGGGAGCTGACACCAGTATCCTGCATGCCTTTCATGATGACGATGCTCTCCGGCGAGGCCACCAGGGGAATGTCTTTTTGCAGCATTCCGATATTGCCGCAGTGATCCAGATGGGCGTGGGTGAGCAGAACCGCAGCTACGTTTAGCGAGGGGAACTGGCCTAGGACCAGGTCGGAAGGTATGAGGTCCGGCCGGTAGATATTGAGCTT
>DATLBD010000005.1:0-10711 GCA_035527135.1 Methanothrix sp.
GAAAGATCTTGGGCACGCTTCGCAATGATAAAGGAACATCTATTCATGAGCGAATCATGACGACACTGGCAACTTGGGGACAGAGAGGATTGAATAGTCTCCAAATGCTAACCGAGAAGCTGGCCAGCTAAACACATACGACTTATGCTCCTTACTCTGTATGTTTTTTCCGAGAAATTGCATCCTTTGCGATCACAGGCAGCATACAGTAAACCTCGTGAGAAAAATAGGCCCGGATATGAGCCAAAGGCCCGCCGGGAAGGCAGCTTAATTTTTATGCTTCATTTTCCTTTTGTCCTTTTTTAGGCGCCACTCACACCTTCTCACAATTCCTCTGCAACACTCCGACATTTTCTGCCTTCTTCTCAAATAATTCCATATAATCCCTTGAGCATCCCGGCTTGTCGGAGGTGAGTCGGGGCCAAGACGATGGAACAGATTAAGCACTTCACTTCAAGGAGCTATCTTTCAAAGTTGGGTCCTCCCAGCTTTTTGCCATGACCAACGGCCGGAGGTAAATTGAGCATCTTCGGCCTGTACCACCTGTTGAAAATCGGGGACCCAGGTCAAACATAAGAAAAAAGAGCAGATGGTCCGGAGGGATTAACCATTGATCAATAATCAAATATTCAATCGAATATCTATTGCATTACTCGCTGCCCTGGTATTGATCGCATCTGCGGGCCAGGCCGAGGAGCAAAGGGAGCTTATCGTCTTTTGCGGGGCTGGACTTACAGGAGCATTGAGTGAGATTGGCGAGATCTATGAGAACAGCAGTAATATTAACGTTAAGTTCAACTATCGACGGCGTGCCTGCTCTGCGCACCCAGATTGAGCAGGGGGCCTATGCAGATGTTTTAGTATCAGCAAACCTCAAACACATGGATGCCTTGAAGGCTGAAGGTCTTGTCGACAATCAAACCGTTAAGATTTTTGCCAGGAACAAAGTGGCAATAATCGTACCCAATGACAATCCCGCCAACATTACAGGCCTAAAGGATCTGACCGTCCCAGGCGTTAAGATATTAATGGGGATCAAAGAGCTTCCTATAGGGGATTATGCACTTCAGGTCCTTGACAAGCTCGCCGCTGACCCGGAATATGGTCCTGCGTTCAAAGAGTCGGTATTGGCTAATGTCGTCTCTCAGGAGACTACTGTAAACCGCGTCGTCTCCAAAGTTGCCCTGGGTGAAGCAGATGCAGGATTTGCATTCATATCTGATGTCAGCCCTCAGATGGTAGGCAAGGTCACAAAGATATTTATTCCCGACAAATATAATGCTGAAGGGGATTTCCCTGTGGGCGTGCTATTGCAGTCAAAATATCCCGCGGAGGCACAAGCCTTCATCGATGTGTTAATGTCAAGTGAAGGTCAGGCCATCCTGGATAAATACGGATTCATCCCTTGTATGAAGAGGGCGGGCGAAGAATAGGAAAGAAAGAATCTGCTTGCCCAAATGGTAAGATTCCTGCTGGGGCGGTTTCTGTTTCGAGGCATTAAGCGACTCTGCAATTGCAAAGATTGCAGAGTAGCCCTATGGTGGGTGGAAGGAGAGCAGCCTTGGCCGGAGCTGGGGCACTATTGCCTGAGAGTATATCTGGAAACCAAACACATCCGCCTGGGTGTGTGAGGGAAAAAAGCATCGGCGATTTCTATCCACTATTTTTAAGATACTTCCATCCTTTTCATCCCCTGCAGTGCCATTGCCGCCAGCGCTGCCGCCCCTGCCCCGAAGAGAAACGTCGCCTCTGCGCCCCACCAGGCCCAAAGGGCACCGGCTGTTAGGCTAGATAAAATGGCAGTAGCTCCAATAGCTCCGTAATAAAGCCCGAGAGAGCTACCACGCAGAATGCCGGGGCTCAGGTCGGATACATACGCTCTCTCCGATCCGTCCACCAGTGCGTAGACCAGCCCGTAGAGGGCAAAGAGTGCTATCAGGCCCGCTAAAGAAGTGACAAAGGCAAATCCCAGGGCAGTCAGGGCAAAGAGGGCATAGCCCAGGGACAGGACTTTTCTCCTGCCCACCCGGTCCGACCAGATGCCAACGGGCATGGCCAGGGCAGCATAGACCAGGTTGAAGAGAACATAAAGCAGCAGTGGGGCTGCCACAGCCTCCGCCCCGGAAAAAAGACCCTGGGCGCGCAGGATGAAGAACATGTAGCTGAAGTTGCCCAAAGCGAAAAGACAGGCAATGAAAAGAAAGCTGCGTAGCTCCTTGGAGAGACTTGAGAGCTTTAGTCTGACCTCGCAGTTAGGGGCCTTAAAGCTCTCCTTTACCCCGCGGAAGGGAAACAGAGCCACCACAGACAAAACTCCTGCTACCATGAAGATGGAGGTGTAGCTCATGCCCCCCTGCCAGAGAAGATAGGCCAGGATCGAACCAATGACCGCACCCGTAGAGTCCATGGCCCTGTGCAGCCCAAAGCCCCTTCCCCGGTTGCTTATGTCAGCCGACTCGGAGATCATGGCGTCTCTGGGCGCAGAGCGCACTCCTTTGCCGCTTCTCTCCAGGGTCTTGAGCAGGAAGACATGCTGCCATGCGGTCGCCGCGGGCAGAAAGAGCTTTCCGAGAGATGAGAGGGCATAGCCTGCCACTACCAGCGGCTTTCTTTTGCCAAGGCGATCCGACCAGCATCCTGCCAGGACCTTGAGCAGGCTGGGCAGGCCATCGCTTATGCCGCCGATAAGTCCCACGACCAGGCTGCCGCCCCCTAAAGAGGCGATAAAGAGGGGAAGAACAGGCTGAATGATCTCGCTACTGATGTCGTTTAAAAGGCTCACGAATCCCAATAGCAGTATATTCTTGCTCGTCTTAGGGTCGGACACGAGAGATCAACCTTCCCAACAGCTCGGATTTTCTAAAGCCAGCATGCGGTTTATTTTCGACTTAAAAAGAACTGCGATTGGATTTTCTGGATATTGCTGCCACAAGGCTTGCCGCCTCGTCAGATGACAGATTCTCTGGCCTTCTCTCCAAAAGGGCAGCGTCCAGCTCAGCCTGAGCCTCACCGCCTGCTCCCATGGACGCCAGACAATTCTTTACCTTTTTGCGTCTGTTATTGAAGAGCCCTTCCGCTAGCCTCATGAAATCCGACGGATCTGCATCCGGTCGATCCAATCGCGGCTGTAGCCGGACGATGGCCGAGTCAACCTGCGGCACAGGACAGAAGGCCATCTTGGAAACCTTCTCCAAAATCTCGATTTCGCAGAAAAAGCCCACCACCATGGCCAGACGGCCGTACTCCTTGCTGCCCACACTCGCCTTCATGCGCTGGGCAAACTCCCACTGGTACATCAAAATTGCCTTATCAAAGGGCCGGGAGAGCAATCGGTAGGTGATGCCAGAAGAGATCTGATAGGGAAGGTTGGAGACTATCTTATTGTAATAGGGAAGCTCTACCTTCAGAGCATCGCCATTTATCACCTGGACGTTGGAAAACCGGTCGTAGAGCTGCCCTGCCAGATCGTAATCGATTTCTACAGCATAGACACGGCCAGCGCGAGAGGCCAGCTCTTTTGTGAGGTTTCCTGGCCCCGGTCCGATCTCCAGCACCCGGTCCTCCGGCTGCAGATCGGCGTAGCTCGCTATGCGCTCTATTGCGCCCTGATCTATCAGAAAATGTTGACCAAGCTTCATCTCATTCGGGTGGCAGTAGTAAAGACCCGGTACTTGATCCGTTCGTCCATCAGCTCGTCCTCGACTCGTTTGGCTATGAGCTTCTCTGGATTGTGCAGCCCCTTCACTCTCTCCATCAAATCGGCAAAGCTCTTGAAGGGCCCCTTCTTCCTTTCTTTGAGAACGGCCCACATAAGCTTTTTGCCAATTCCCGGTAAGAGCTCCAACGCATGCATGCGCGTGGTTATGGGTCCGGCCTCGTTGAAGTAGCGAATGAACCTGGCCTCGTTGTCCAGGACAATGCTCGGAATCTGATAAGATAGCTCAAGTTTGGCGTTGTTGGATAGCTCAGCATAGTCGATTCTGCGGTTGACGTGATCTATGACATCCCTGCTTCCGCTGCCGATGTAGACTTGAGTTGCAGCCGCTGGAACTACGCCCTCTTTAGGGGTCAATTCCATGAGAACGAAGTTAGCCTCGCCCACGGCCTGAACAATAGGTTGCTTTTGGTAGCTCCTGGTGTCAGGAGTACGTCCATAGGGGAGGTAATCGAGAATCCTAGCTACCTCTTCTCTCTTCGCCGGTCTCCCCTCAGGCATGTGCCTTTATCCCCCAAAAACGATCTCTAAAATACTATTGAGCTCTTCTTCGCTTAAAGTGAACCGTTCCTTGGCATAAATCGCTCTCAGCTCATCCTTGGTGACGGGCCTGATATCGGCGATCTTTACGGCAATTTCCTTGTTCATCTTTTCAAGCTTCATGAGCTCCGCTACCATTGCCCGGCTATCCTCTGCAGTGCCCTTGCTAAAGAGCTCCGCATGTCTGATGGCCCGACGCAGTTCGTAACCCAGTTCCTCTTCTTCGGCTCGCTTCAGTCGGACCTGGTCGAGGATTTCCTTGACCTCTGCCATGGTCAGAAGATCCTCCTGCAAAACGCTTTTAACAATCATCTATTTCTGTGCCATCAGATGTTCTGGTAATGTGATCAAGGTCTTTGTGGCGTTGCCATCTGTGACCGCTAGGACGAAGGCTCTTCCCCTCTTTCCTATAACCTCGCCCGTCTTTCCGTGGAACCTGGGGTGAGGCATGCCCTTGTGTATGCTTGGATCGATGAGCACATGAACCTTTGCGCCCGTCTCGAACTCCTGAATTGCCCTGACGACTGGGGATATCCCCCTAGCTCGGACTGTCTTGCTCAGCTTGTCTCTTGACTTCTTCCGCATTCCGTGATGATGTGCCATCTGATTCTCCACCTACATCTATTACATCTAATTCTTCGACGATCGCGTCGACTCTAAGTGCCTGTGCGAGGTTCGGGCAGGTTCTGCCTCCGTCTCCGGAGATCAGCTCCTTGATATACAAACCGCTGTCGCCTCTAATATTTATACGAGCCAAATTGCCCGTGACCTCAATTAGATCCGCGCTATGAACTTTTCTCACCCTGAGCTTATCTGCCCTTCGGTGGGACACACGCGTTGGCGTACGCTGATCGACCGCCCCTTCTAGTTCCTTCAGGACGGATTTAAGCTTTTCTTCTGAAACCTCCGCACCCAGCCTAACCAGGGCGGAGTAGGTCTTCTCGAATGTGGCCTCCTTGAGCTTCACCACCATAGCGGATTTGGCCTTGGCGAGGCCTAAGACCTCCACTTTGCCAACGGCGCTGCGGTTGATCTCCTCTTCCAGTTTGGCCAGATCGATTGTCCTGATAAGGGGCCGCACCGCTTCGACAATGAAGGGCCGTCCTGTGCCAATCATGCGGGCGTCGATGTCCTCGCGGCCTGCACCGTGAAAGACTGTGTCCTCTGCACCAGTAGCTTCCATTACAGCCGGTCGGATCAGCTCGTCCACTGACTCCTGGTACATGCGGCCTGTGCCCTCGCAGCGGGGGCAACCGCGGCCACGGCACTCGCGACAGGGCCAGCGTGTCTGGGGAATGCCGCGCACGAGTTTTCGGTAGCGTCCGCGAATGAAGAGGGACGCGATCTGCAGCTCTACCTCATCCTTTTCCAGATTCAAATGAACAACCACGTCCGGGCTCTTCAAATCAACAGTCTTTCCCGTGAGAGCAGAGAGCCGTTTGCCCACTTCGCGATTCAGCTCCGACTTGAAGGGCTCGGCATGCAAAGAGCCACCGTCCGCCAGCAGCAGCTCTTCGTTCTCGGCCAAAAGGCCGGACATCTTTGTGCCCACTACAAGAGTTTCGATCTCCCGGCCCGCGAGAGCTGCGGCCGCTTTGTCCGCCCATGCATCCAGCTTTTGGGGTTCCATCTCTCCCAGGCATACGGTGCATTGGGCATCCTCCTCGTCTTTGCGGCCCAGCTTGAGGCGCGCCGGGCGAAAGGAGGGCGCCAGCTCTTCTTGCAGGGCTCTGTCCTCATCGGCGGAGGCCTGCATGGACAGCACCGTCTTGAGGGAGCGCCCGCGCTCAGCATTGGTAAAGCCGGTGGAGAGCATGGCAAACTGGCGGCCCAGGCAACTGTCGCAGATGGGGCCGAGGCCGATGATCTTCCTGGCCGTGTCAAGGATGCTGTCCTTGGGATTCTCTGGATTCTCTAAATTCTCTTCACTCATAATGACTCTTCTATTCTAGCGATCGAGCTTCTGGTTTATTAGGGCTCGCATACATCGACATCGCCTATTCATTCCGATGAACTGGTGCTAAAAGATCTAATAGATATTAATTAAAAATTTGACTTTAAGATTAATGTGACTATGCTGAACAGGATGAGTGAATTCATGAATTCATTATAACTCTTTGAGTAAAAAATTATGGATGGTAAATACTTATATAACTTAAGTATGATTAACAGCGTCTGCAAATCTGCAACGATAGAGGAGGGAACAAAAACGCATAAGCGATTGGCCGTATTAGTGGTACTTGCTATTGCTCTAGTAAGCACTGCTGGCGCTGCAAACTACATGTATGAAAAAGCATCAGTGAAAGGAGTAGGATATAAGAATGTTGAGATGATAGTCTCTACCCAGTATGGTTTTATGGGTCAGAAACTGGTAGAGAAGGAATCCGGTTCCGGTAACGTCATCACCGAGAAGACTGAACTGGAAGCAGAGAGGCAACTTGAAAGGAACGGAATGCCGATAGGCGGTATAGATATTTTCGGCAATGAATTGCTGTCGATTTGTGCATTCCCAACTGGTCGAACCTGCCTTATGGACTACATCAATTTCACTAAGGAAGCTGAGTTCGAGTACATGCCCGTATCTTACCAGACTGGGACCTATGACCAGAAGTGGGTTGAAAAACTATGTGTGCAGAACTATGCAATCGGCGCTGTGCTGACTGAGATGTATACCCACGCTGAGCACCTGCAGAAGACCACCGAGGTTAAGACCAGGGGCTATGGCATCACCAGAGATTTCGGCCCAGGTGGATGTCCAGCTTGTTGTACCGGTGTGCTCGAGGCCAATCTGAACAGCAATGTGATCGGCGTTGCTCACATAGGATGGATCTCCAGAGATCCCAAAGCGGATAGCCAGCTCAAGGGCCGCCATGCCGAGTACGGCAGATCTGTTGAGGATTTGACTGGTGTCTTCTCCATCGAGAAGTTCATCCAGCTCTGGGGCAACTCCACCTGTGGCGCCATCAGCGTTGATTGGCTGCCCTGTGTGTAGAATAGAGCATAACTCCCATCTCCCTTTTTTGCGTCATTCATGCCATTGGCTTTCAGAGTCGTTCTCCGACCATTTTAGCGGGAGGCAAATCTGCAGTTATCCGGGATACCAGTTGATGTTGATCGAAACTGTGCAGTGATCAGCATGCAGGATGGTCTGTCCCAGGGAGACGACCTTGGCGCCGGCCTGCTCGTCGCGGATACTATCGTCGTCCTTTCGAATGCCGTGAGAGAAAGGGAATGCGGCAGTGACGGTACGGCAGAGGATATCCGAGCGGCCTTGATCGTCTGCATACTAATAATGTCGCCTTTTGCCAGTCAGATCATTAGAGGGTCCAAAATGTTGCCGATAGGGGCGCTCAGGAGCATGAGATGAGCGAAGAGATAACAGATGGTCGCCTCCGGTACGAGCATTTTCTCTGGCTTTATAGTTCTGACAGACACGCTACACTAATATTATTCACATACTATTCATATTGAATTTTCTGGCCGGTCGGTATTAAGTTTTTGAGGGTGGATCCTCTATTCGCCGATATATTTCACCAGGAAGTCGAAGGGGGCGGGTCTATTCTTGGCAAGCTGCCAGGCATCATATGAGCAGAGGATAACGCCCACAATCCAGCCCAATCCCGAGCTGATGGCTGCTATCAGGACCGTTAATAGGAACAGGACTATTCCTCTTTTAGTGTACCCTAGATAGATATGGCCGAGTCCGGCGATGATGAGGTTCAATATCACTGCAATTATTGGGTTCTTCGATCCAGACATGTCTTAGCTCCTTATTTATTTTAAAATGCAATACCCCGCAGCTTGCTGCGACTGGGATAAAGGGCATGCGTATTCAACTTAGGTTTGGGCCAGCTTAACCTGGTTCTGCTTTCATGCGGCGGCGCCTTGGATGCCCCGTCTGCTTGCAGCGGGGTGCGCCGCCGCAGTTTCACTTAAACGGATTTTATTGGTATCCCGACATAAAAGGGTTAGTATCCAAGAACCAGTTTATGAGCACTATGCAGTGATCGGCGTGCAGACTGGTCGGTCCCAGTGAGACGACCTTGGCGCCGGCCTGCTCGATCAGGCCTTCCTCTTCTGCCGTCATGCCGGTGTGGTCTCCCAGGATGAAGGCAGTCTCGCCGGAAAGGCCGCCGATATCAAGTCCGCGCATGTCAGCGCCGTCCTCTCGCAGGTAGATCAATCTCGCATCTTTCAAATCAGCCAGCAGTTCCGCCAAGCCGCCCGTGCGCACAAAGATTCCCGATGTGGACATGGCCCACTCTTGTGTGGCCGGTACGGCCAGGGCTTTTTTGAGCAGAGCGGCTGTAGTGCGCTCATCCGGATTGAGGTGGCGCAGGGTCTCGCCCCGTAGCTGAATCGTCTTGGGAACTTCGCCGCCCAGCAGGACCAGGTAGACGCAGACGTCCTTTCGTATGCCGTGAGAGAGGACGAAGGCAGCAGTGACGGAGCGGCAGAGGATATCCAGGCGGCCTGAGGTGCCGGGGATGTCTTCCAAAGAGAAATTAGGGGTAGTGGTGGCCTTGTGGCCGACGATGATAAAAGTGCGCATGTTTCGCAATAATGTCAATCAAGTTAATGCTCTTTTCGTTAAGTTGAGTGAGATGAAGAGCCCTAACTATAATAGGACTGAAACTTGGAACGTAGAGTAATTTGCAGCATTGAAGCTAAATCCATTCTTTCTTCCGGAAATAGGCCATCATTATCACTACTACCAGCAGCATTAATATCAAAACGACCGGGTAGCCCCAAGGTGACTCCAGCTCTGGCATGAACCTGAAGTTCATCCCATACAGCCCCGCTAGGAAGGTGAGGGGAATGAATATGGTGGAAATGATGGTGAGGAGCTTGATTACCTCATTTAATTTATTGCTCAGGCTGGAAAGGTATGTTTCCAGCAGCGAGGCGGACATATCGCGGAAGGTCTCAATGTTCTCGATCACCTGGATAGTGTGGTCGTAGACATCTCTCAGGTAGATTTTGATCGCTTCCGATACGAGGGGCGAATCTGTCCTCTGCATCTTGCTGATGGCCTCTCGCAAAGGCCAGACCGACTTTCTCAAGAAAAGCATATCTCGCTTAAGATTATAGATGGTGGGAAGGATGCCAGGCTCTGGGTCGGATACAACCGCATCTTCCAGGTCCTCGAACCGATCGCCTAGTTTTTCCATGATTACGAAATAGTGGTCTACGATGGCGTCAATCATGGAATAAGCCAGGTAGTCTGCGCCTTGCTTTCTTATTTTTCCCTTGGCCGTCCGGAGACGGTCCCGCAAAGGATTGAATACATCTACCTCTTTTTCTTTAAAGGATATTATAAAATTGTGACCAAGGATCATGCTCACTTGATCCATATCTAAATCAGTATCCCCCATATCGTCTTCATCTTCTTCGTCCTCTGCTTTTCTATCTTCCTCTTCATCGTAATAGAGCATCTTGAGCACGATGAATATGTAATCGTCATAATCTTCAATTTTAGGACGCTGATCGGTCAGGATATCTTCCATAACCAGAGGATGGATTCCATAACATGAGCCGAGTTTCTCTAAGACATCCATCTGATGCAGGCCGTCAATGTTTATCCAGGTTACAGAGGACTTATCTTTGAACCTGAAGCATTCCTGTACGTCTTTGACCTCAGCCTCGTGATAATGCAGTTCATCATAATCTATTATAGTGATCTTGGGCTTTTCCAGGAGCTTTTCGCCTGCAAAAGGCTGCAGGGGGTCAGGAAGGTCCAAAATATTGGATTTAGCGTCTTTTTTTGTTGGTGGAATATTTCTCTCCTTTGCTCCTCTACCCTGGCTTTGGCTTACCCAATTTGCCCGCATTAGGCCTAAATGCTTTATCTTCTCTTTGATGCTCCAGGAATTTTCCATTTCAACCTCTAAACCGGGGGCATTTCATCTTTTGCTCGCTTTACTACTACGAGCTCATGCAGGTCTTCAATGCCTTCAATCGATCTTATACGATCGTTTATGAGGACATTTAGCTCCTCAAGGCTTTTGGACCAGACCTTGAGGAAGAGGTCGTACTCGCCCAGTATCCCATAGACCTCAGTTATCTCAGGGATCTTCGCCAGATCGTTTGTTACCTGGTCGTGTCTTTCTGCATCTGTCTGCACAAGCATAATCGCGGTCACGACATGGCCCGTGGCAGTCGGACTGGCTATAATGGTGAATCGCTCTATAACCCCATTGGCCTTCATGCGCTTGAGCCGAAACTGTATTGTTGCATCAGAGATTCCGGATTTTCTTGACATCTCCTGCAGGCTCATGCGCCCATTCTGCCGGAGATAATGAAGTATGACTCTATCCACTTCGTCAAGATCCATGCTATTGCCCATGTTAATCTGGTATTCTCCTTAGTGATCTCTTATGGTCTTGGTGTAATACCAACATTGTCGTATAAAGGTTGCCCTTTCTCCAATATCAACTATTAATAATAATAGAATAC
>DATLBD010000006.1:0-12992 GCA_035527135.1 Methanothrix sp.
GTGTCAAGTCGCAGTTCGGGATTGTGCAGCAGCACATGAGCCTCAATCGAGATCTGAGCGTGAGAGAGAACCTGGATTTTCATGCCCGGCTTCATCACCTCGCACCGCAGGTTAGAAGGGAGAGAATAAATGAGCTTTTAGAGTATGTGGAGCTGACGGAGCACGCCGATCAGCTTATCGATAAGCTCTCCGGGGGCCTGAAGAGAAGGACCATGATCGCTCGCTGCATGCTGCATAGTCCCAGGCTCTTATTCCTGGATGAGCCGACGGTGGGATTGGATGCCCAGGCCAGGAGACGTGTCTGGGACCTCATTCGCAGGATGAATATCGATGGTTCTACCGTCTTTCTCACCACTCACTACATCGAGGAGGCAGAGGCGCTTTGTGACCGGGTGGCGATAATCCATCACGGCCGCGTGATTGCTCTTGGCACTCCGCGGCAGCTACGCCAGAGGCTGGGAATGATCACGGTGGAGATTCAGGGACACGGCAACGGAACCGATTACAGATTTTTCCCTGACCGTGAAGCGGCCGCGAGATTTGTAAGCAGTCTGCCCAGCCAGGAAAAGGTCCTCATGCGCGAGTCGAATTTGGAGGATGTATTTGTCGAAATCACTGGTCAAAAAGTTCTGGATAAATAGCCAGGACGCTTACACCGTCCTCTGGTCGGACCTGCTGATACTCAAAAGACGGTCGGGCCGGTATCTGATCACCACTACCATCAGCCCGCTCCTCTATTTGGTGGCCTTTGGATGGGGCTTGGGCCGGGGAATGAGCGTCAACGGAACAAGCTATCTGCAGTTCGTGGTGCCGGGCATAATCGCCCTGACAGCCATGACTGCCAGCTTTAATGGAGCTGGAACGAGGTTAAATGTGGACCGGCTCTACTTTCGCAGCTTCGATGAGTGCCTCATGGCACCCATCAGCCTGCTCTCGCTGCTCCTCGGGAAAGCTCTTATCGGGGTAGTAAGAGGCCTGGTCAGCTCCATTGCCTTCATTGCCGTTTCCCTGGCTCTAGCACCGGGGTTTAGTGTCGGTCCACTATTTTTAATGGAATTGCTGTTAACCTGTCTGCTCTTCTCTTTCCTGGGAGTGCTGGCTGCTCTGCTTGCCAGGTCACACCAGGATCTGGCCACCTTCAGCAGCCTCATCCTCCTGCCCATGACCTTCCTGGGTGGAACCTTCTTCTCCCTGACGCAGGTTCCCTGGGGACTCAAGCTGGCCCTTTATGTTCTTCCTCTCACTCACTGCAGCATTTGCCTGCGAGCCGCAGCCCTCAGCCAGCCTGTCCCCTGTGGATCTCTATTTGGCATAATATTTTTCCTGATGGTGTTCTTCTCAGGATGCATGGTGGTTTTAAAGAGGATCAGCGTGTAGAGGTTAAATTCAAATTCAAGGAAACGCTGGTTATTTTTCTCTGCCTCATCCTCATGATAGGCTTCCTCGCTGCAAAATTTTATATCTAATTATTATGATATTGCCATCTGATCAGAGAGGATTTTTGCCATGCCGGACGATGACCTGCCAGCCGCCCCCAAGAAAAGCATCGCCATCATCAAGGCAGGAAGCCACTGGCTATTCAAGCATTTTTTTGAAGATAAAGACATTTTCAAGGAATTGGCTGATTACTACGACAAAGATGGCTACCGTTTTGTCCTCAAGACCCCCGGCGAGAGGAACCTGGTCCAAAAGCTATTGGAACGAAGGGGATTTGAGGTGGCTCTGGTGGAGGACTCCAGAGGCTATGTCGTAAAGCTGGGCCGGCAGAGCCGATATGCTGCTGTGCTAAAGGACTCTCTAGCCCAGATTGAGACGAATGAGTGGCGCGTCTTTCTCATGAAGGACCAGGCAGCTGTCAAGGAGGCCCTGCGGCAGGGAGCGAAGCTTGTCGAAGTGGACGTAATATTTTAGATATTTATTATAATAATATCCGATCAATTTTTCGTCTCAAGCGCTTTGAGGCGGCACCACCCAACGGATGCATAGCCCCGCCAGCAGGCAGAAGATGCCCAGATAGAAAAAGACCAGTAAGAAGTTATTTCCAGTGAGGTCCAGCAGGTAGCCGGATAGCGTGGGCCCCAGAGGCCCGGCCACAAAGCCGTAGGCTGCGAAGGTCAGGCCGAAGATGGCCCCGAAGTGCTCCAGGCCGAAGCAGTCTGCCACCAGGGGAGCGGAGACAGAGAAGAGAGTGCCGAAGGAAAAACCCACTATAGCAGCCAGAACGGCGCAGGCCCAAAGCCCTCTCGTCCAGGGGAGGACGAAGTAGGCGACGCCAGCGGCAAGGAAGGCCAGGCTCATGACCTGGTTTCGCCCGAACTTGTCGGAGAGAATGCCGCTGATGAGGCGGCCCGTGCCGTTGGTGAGATTGAAGGCAGTCAGGATGAGAATAGCCGAGGGCAAAGAAAAGCCCAGGAAAAGCCCGTAGCCGGTGGCCAGGATGGTCATGGAGACGCCTGCCGCTCCGGCTAGCGTCCAGGTGATCCAGAGCAGCCAGAAGCTTCTGGTGTGCAGGCTCTCATTTACGGTGAGCGACTTTGCTGATGTCATGATCTGTACCGTCGGTTTTGCAGCCGCTGCATTCCCGCCGCGCCGGGCAGAGGCGGCATTCTCCCATGCCAGTGGAGCGCGGGCAAAATAGGCTCCAAAAAGGCCAATGGAAAGGGTGAGAAGGGCGACGGCCAGGTTCATGGCTTCGTAGCCCAGGGCGGTCAGCATTTTTCCAAAAAGCGGAGACATGATGGCCGCCGAGAGCCCAAAGACCATGCTCACCGTGCCTGCCACCAGGCCCCTTTTTTGCGGGTAGAGCCACTGTACCAGGGTCAGGGCTGGAACGTAGACGAAGCTGGAGGCAATGCCGTTGAGAAAGGCCCAGGCATAGACGGTGTAAATCGAGCTGGCCTGAGAGGCGACAATGGAGGCAAGGGCCGTGAGGATGACGCCCAGAGCGATCATGCGCCGGATGCCATAGCGCTCCTGCCAGCGGCCTACCAGGAACATGAAAGCGCCCACAGCAGCAAGCATGAAGAAGATGGTCAGGCCAGTGGCGGCGTTTCCGACATGAAACATCTCCTGCCAGATGGGGGCCATAACCCCAGGAAAGCCGAAGGTAAGAGCGCCCGGCCAGAAGATGGCGATGCATGAGCCGAGGACTGCAAGAGTGGCTTTTATGTTCCTGGGCAATTCAAATCATTCTCCTATTTTGCCATGATGCAAGCTAGCATGAGACATACATGTGGTTTTCGCTTGATCTGCAGAAAATTATATTGATATTTGAAAATGTATATGCCCGAAGACGAGCATCTTATAGCTAATCTTCTTTTTCATTCTAACGATTGGTTTGCCATCCCTCACCAAAATTCCTTCTTCCGTCTCATGAACAGATACACGAAGAACGGCACCCCTAAAAATGCGGTCATGATGCCCACGGGCAGTATCACCGGTGCCAGAAGGGTCCGCGCCAAAGTATCCGCTCCCAGGAGGAGCAGCCCACCCACCAGGCCTGAGGCCGGCAGCAAGAACCTGTGATCTCCGCCGATGGCCATGCGGGTAATGTGGGGCGCTACCAGACCGATGAAGCCGATGGTGCCGGTAAAGCAGATGACGCTGGCCGTGATGAGGGAGACTAGCATCATGCAGATGACCCGCGTCTTTTCCACATTCACACCCAGGCTGGTGGCCGTCTCATCGCCTGCGCCCAGGGCATTGATATCCCAGGATTTGAGTAAAAGGTAGGGAAAGCAGATGGCGATGACCGCAGTAACGATCCCGACCTTTTCCCAGGAGGAGCGACCTAATGAGCCCATCATCCAGAAGACCACTTCTTGCACCTGCTCTGCACGCCCCACATACTGCAAAAAGGAGGTCATGGCCTGAAAGAGGTACATGATGGCGATGCCCGCCAGGATCATGGTCTCGGGAGTTATACCCTTGTATTTGGCCAGGCCATAGACGGTCATGGCGGCAAGCAGTGTGAATACGAAAGCATTGCCAATGATCAGCCACTCACCTCCTGCAAAGCCTGCCCCTAAAACTATGGCCAGAGCCGCTCCAAAGCCGGCGGCGGAAGAGATGCCCAGCGTGAAGGGGCTGGCCAGGGGATTTTTGAGGATGCCCTGCATCACCGTACCGGCGATGGCCAGGCCTATGCCGGCAACGATGGCCAGGATGATTCTATGCAGCCTCAGTCCCCAGACTATGGTATCCGAGAACCAGTTGCTATGGAACTGGCCGGGAAAGAACCGGGCCAGGATGGCAGAGTAGACATCCAGGACGCTGATGTTGGCCGAGCCCAAGGTGGCAGCCACTCCTGCCAGAAGGATGATTCCTGCAGTCAGGAAAAGGAGGAATAGGGCTTTTCTGCCCACGAACCTCTGATATTGGTCCTTAAGCAAAATCACTTTTTTTGCAGTCGGTTCATCGGGCATAATTTTAAAAGCGTTTTGTGTCTGTATTGATAAACATTTTGGTAATAGTATTACTAAACGCGACTGCATTGAAAAGAAATGATTTGGTCTCGGTGCGTTCCCGATGCACTCTGTGCCTTTGTGGTAGCAGTCCACTATTTCTTGAGGGATTCTAGCTAATGGCTAACTGCCATCCTACCACAGAGGCACACGAGGGCCTGGAATGTATCACTTCGCCCTGGAGCTAGGGCGTTTACCTCTTGCGCGTCTTTTCTGGTGGGAGAGTGCACAGCGGCCCTCTGAGGTAGACGTACCAGTAGAGCGTCGCCACGAAGAGAGCGGCTCCCACGATGTTGCCAAGGGTGACGGGGATTAGATTGGTGATGAAGAAGTTGTACCACCCATCGCCGCCTGCAAGGTTTGTTGTGGCAATGCCAGCTGTTGCCAGCTTGGCTGCTATTGCCGGATTGTTGGCGGCAAAGATGCCGAGAGGTATAAAGAACATATTGGCCACGCTGTGCTCAAAGCCGATGGCGACGAAGGCCATGATGGGAAACCAGCAGGCAAAGATTTTGCCGACCACGTCTTCAGCACTTATAGCCAGCCAGACGGCCAGGCAGACCAGCCAGTTGCAGCCAATTCCTCGCAAAAATGCAGTGTTGAAGTCCAGGCCGCACTTGGCATTGGCCACTGTTGCTGCCCATCCCGCCCAGGGAAGATTGTCGAAAAATCCGCACTGGTAAGCCAGGAAAAAGGCCACAAAGATCGATCCCAGAAAATTGCCTACATAAACAAGCGACCAATTTTTCATCAGGCCCTTGACGGTGGACTCGCCGTTAAGAATGCTGATGGGCGCAAACATGCAGTTTCCCGTAAATAGCTCCGAGCCGGCGATTACTACCAGCATCAAGCCCACAGGGAATACCGCTCCAGCGGCGAACTTGACCAGGCCGCCGGGCATAGCGATCTTCCAGATGTCGCCGTCCGAAGTAGTTATAGTTCCGTTGGAAAGGCCTCCGGCCACAATCTCGCTTAAAAGGGCTCCAAAGGCGATGTAGGCTCCGGCTAAAAAGCCCAGCACCAGGAGCTTTTGCCAGGTTATATTGCATTTCGTGCATCCGGCAGCAATAGCTGCCTTGGCGATATCAGCGGGGACTTTGAATGGCATAATCTCCCTCCAGAGCAGGCAGCTTGACCCAGTTTTATCCCGAAATGTCCGGCATTTTGGCGATGGCTTTGCAGGGGCCAGTCGCTGCTCGATTTTCTGGGCAGCCTGCAGGATGGCAAGTGCTTGCCTGCATATCGCCTAAAAGGCTTGCGGTTGGTGGATAAATTATGAAAAGTTATGAAAAAAATAAGAGGATCATGAAAAAATTTCGAATTGATGACAAATCCTCTGATTGTATAATCAAGCCCCTGCTACCTTGCAGTCGCCTTCCGGATGCTCCAGCTCCTCGACAAGCTTTCTTTTTGCCGGATTAAAGCTCTTCTTGTGCCGGCAGTCCATCAGCTTATGCCAGTTATCTCTCTCCCAGATGTTGAAGGATTTATCCTCTTCGGGGATGAGCTGGCGCAACCGCAGAACCAGTCCGTCCCAGTTGACCTGATTGCCGCTGAAATCCGGGCCGTCCACGCAGGCGAACTTGGTCTTTCCATCTACCTCCACCCGACAGGCACCGCACATGCCCGTGCCGTCCACCATGATGGGCGTAAGGCTGACAATCGTCTCCACCCCCGAGGCGCGGGAGGCGTCCGAGGAGACCTTCATCATGAAAGGGCAGCCATGAGCGAAGATCCTGTCGACTCCTTTTCCCGACTGCAGTTCTTGCTCTATGAAGTCATTGGCCCAGGCAGTCTTGCCACAGCCTGTAACGACATGAACCTCATCGCTGTACTCCTTGAGCTTATCGATCCAGAAGACGAAATCCGGACCGCGGCCTTCCACAACGGTTACCACATAGTTGCCCTTTTCTTTGAGGGCCTTTACGAGCGGCAGTGTCGGCCCGACCCCAAAGCAGCCGCAAGCACAGATGACTCTGCCAAAGTTCTCGATCTCCGTTGGCGTTCCCAGCGGACCGGCGATATTGGCAACACACTCTCCTTCTTTTAATGTAGAAAGCTTGGCGGTGCTGGTCCCCAGAACATAGAAGACTATGTCCACCGTGCCCTCCTTTTCATCCCAACCGGCCAAGCCCATGGGTATTCTTTCACCGCGCTCATCCACCCTTATGATTATGAATTGGCCTGGCCTGGCAGTGCTCGCAATCTTGGGAGCTTTAAATTTCATGTAGACAATATTGGGAACTAGAGTTTCATTTTTCACGATCTCGTACATCTCTATTCTCCTCTTATCTTGCTAATCTTCACGGCACAGACCTTCAGTTCCGGGATCTTGGCAATGGGATCTAAGGCCGGATTGGTAAGGACGTTGGTGGGCGTCTCCGAGAAATGGAAGGTCATAAAGACCACGCCTGCAGGCGACTTTTCTGTGGTCATGGCTTTAGCCCTGACTGCTCCCCGGCGAGATGCGACCTCTATCAGCTCGCCATCTTCAATGCCTAGTGTGAGGGCATCATGCGGATTCATCTCCACCAGCTCCTCGCTCCGCAGACGGTTGAGGTCGCCTACCTTTCGCGTCATGGTTCCGGTGTGATACTGGCAGAGAACTCTACCTGTGGTGAGAATGAAGGGATACTCTTCATCGGGCAGCTCCATGGAAGGCCGGTAATCGACTACATTAAACTTGCCCAGGCCCCGCGTGAACTGGCCTTTATGCAGGTACCCGGTTCCTGGATGCTCCATATTGGGGCAGGGCCACTGCAGCCCATTGCCGTCCAGCCGCTCAAAGCTTATGCCCCCGTAGCTGGGAGAGAGCCTGGCTATCTCGGACATGATCTGGCCGGGATCGTCATAGCAAAACTGACCCGCACAGCCCATGCGACCGGCCAGCGCGCACAGAATCATCCAGTCGGGCATGGATTCGCCTACCGGTTCCAGGGCCTTTCTGATCCTCTGCACCCGACGCTCTGTATTGGTGAAGGTTCCGTCCTTTTCCAGGCTGGACGTTGCCGGCAGGACCACGTCCGCCAGGGCGGCGGTCTCAGAGAGGAAGATGTCCTGCACTACCAGAAACTCCAGAGATTTCAGAGCCTCTACTACATGGCTGCTGTCCGGATCGCTGACTACCGGGTTTTCTCCCATGATGTACATGGCCCGGATCTGGCCCTCATGGGCGGCATTCATCAACTCCACCACCGTGAGGCCCGGCTTTTCCGGTAGAGCTGCACCCCAGGCTTGTTCGAACTTGGCTCGAAGGTCGGGATTGGTCACCGCTTGATATGCAGGCAGGACATTGGGCAAGGCACCCATGTCGCAGGCGCCCTGCACATTGTTCTGGCCTCGCAGGGGGTTGATGCCCGAGGAGGGCCTGCCGATGTTGCCGGTCATCAGGGCTAAATTGGCCAGGGAGAAGATGTTGTCCACGCCATGAGAATGCTGAGTGATGCCCATGGAATAGATTATGGAAGATGGATTTCCTCGGGCATAGATCCGGGCTGCATCTCGGATCAGCTCGGACTTGACACCCGTGATCCGGGAGGCGTCAGATCCGGACAGCTCCAAAAGGGAGGCTTTAAACTCATCAAAGCTCTCCGTTCTCTGCGATATGAAATCCTCATCCATCAGCTTCTCTTCCAGGATTACGCGGCACATCTCTTGGACAAGGGGCACATCCGTTCCCGGGGTTTGCCGCAGCCAGACGTCGGCGATCTTGCACAGGTCGATCCAGCGGGGATTGGCCACGATGATCTTGGCCCCTCTCCTCTTGGCTTCTTTGATCTTGAGGGCGATTACGGGATGCTGCTCGCTGGTATTCGAGCCAATGATGAATATGCATCCTGCGTCAGTTAGCTCCTCAATAGAGTTGGTCATGGCTCCGCTGCCAAAAGCCAGGGCAAGGGCGGCGACGGTTGAGGCATGGCAGAGCCGGGCGCAGTGGTCCACGTTGTTGGTCTGCATGACCAGCCTGGCGAACTTCTGGGCCAGGTAGTTCTCCTCATTGCTGCACTTGGCCGATGAGAGGAAAGCAAAGCTGTCACCCTTATAATCATTCAATTTTCCGGACACCAGATCGAGCGCCTCCTCCCAGGTTGCCGGCACTAGTTTGTCGTTTTTCCTGATGAGTGGTACCGTGAGCCGCTCCGGGCTATCTACGAAGCCGAGACCGAAGCGGCCCTTGACACAGAGCTGGCCGTTGTTGGGCAGGCAGTCTCTAATGCCCCTCACCCTCACCAGCCGGTTGTCCAGGACTCCCACCTCGATCTGGCAGCCTACACCGCAGTAGGGGCAGACGGTGTTAATGGTCTTCTCCGGCCTCTGCCATTTCTCAAATCGGGCGTAGAGGGCACCGGTGGGACAGATATCCACGCACGAGCCGCAGAACTTGCAGTCCGAGTCTTCCAGGCATTCTGGCCCTATCCAGTGCATGCGGTGAAAATCGGGGTTTGTGGACAGCACGCCCTCGCCGCGCACCTCCTGGCAGGTTCGCACGCAGCGACCGCACAGGATGCAGAGGTTATAATTGCGGTCAAAGAAGGGCTCTCTTAAAACAGGCCTATTTTTAAAAGAGATCTCATATCTGATGTTTTCCAGTCCCACGAACTGCACGGCCTGCTGCAGCTCGCATTCGCCGTCCTTGGGGCAGTACTTGCAGCCCACTGTGACCGGGAACTTGCGCATGCACTCGCGCAGGTCACTACATTCGTTTCTCCTTTCGCAAAACAGGCAGCTGGTGGGATGATTGGTGAGTGCCAAGAGCATCTCCAGGGTGTGCCTTCTCATCTCCTGCAGCTCCTCTGTCTTGGTCTGCACCACCATCCCCTCTTCTGCCAGGGTATTGCAGGCAGTAGGATAGCAGTCCAGGCCTTTTACAGAGACGATGCAAAGCTTGCAGGAGCCGATGGGCTTCAAGTCTGGGTGGTCGCAAAGTGCTGGTACATAAGAGCCCGCTTTGCGGGCAGCCTCGAGAATGGTGGACCCTTTTGGAACACTTACTTCTCGATCATCGATGGTAAGTCTAATTTTAAACATGTTCCCAACCGCGCCGGGCAATGGTGAGGATTAATTGTATTAGAACATTGCTCTAAATGTGGAGTTCTGAAATTATTTCTCCACCCATGAACGTCTCGGATGAGCATAGCAGGTACAGTCACGAATCCCCTTTGCCCTTCGACCACCAGGAGCAGATCTATGCTGGATTCCTTAACCTACGCATCCTATCTGAAGAATGGAACCAACTTACATAACCGGGACCAAATCTTCTGGCGCTAACTCATGCCCTGGTGAATCGAGCAGATAAAGGCCAAGCAGTCTACTTCGATATCTATATCATTGTGGATGCAGAGCAACCGGACGCCCGAATCAGCCCGGAACAACCCATTTGATTGAGATTAACTAAAACTAATTAATGAAAATTAAATAGTATTTCAAAATCAGATAATATCAAACAAAGAAATAACGTAATTTTATTAAGTATTAAGATATTTTTTAAAAAATTCTAACAGCAATGTTCTATTCTCCTTAGAACATTGCCCTCCGGTTTAGCAGTGTCTCATCATGGCGTGGCCCCGCATTCCTGGCATTGTGAAAAGATACCTATCTGCTGGCCTTGTGGGGTGGTGATGGAAGAAATGCCTTGTTCAATCAACGTAATCACCAAGGACCCGCCGTATTCAAAGTGACCGAGCTTCTCACCCTTATAAACAGGCACAGGGTTTTGATCAGTCACATTCGAGAACTTATCTTCGAATACTACCGAGCCAATGGTATCCAGGCCAACTGGAATCATCGCCACATAGCCATATTCATCTGTTTTGATCACCAGGTAGCCGCGGCGGAATTGTTCGAAGATACTATAGTTGGCGCCATAACCGAAATTCCTTGCATTATAGAAGGTGGCAAAGTCCTTGATGCCCCAATAGGCCCCGCATACATCCTCCTGCGACTCCACTACTTTGCCCGATACCACGGAATGGTAATGGTGATAGGTGGTGGGCATCAGTATGCAGGAAATCGCGGTGCCATTCATGAAATACTTGGCATATTCGGATCCGTTCAACAGTTGCGTGACATTCAGCTTCTGGCTCAGCTTTGTTGGAATCTTAACATCCGGGGTCCGCGGCTCGATCATGTTCAGTACGCAATCTGTCGGCGAGACCAACACAGAGTCATCAAGCGGGCTGGCGACCGTTCGCGTGCCGGGCAAAAGATCGCGAATAAAGAACTGGTTGAACGACTTGAATCCATCAGGCGGAACGATATACTGTTCCATATGAATCGATGGATCGTCCATCCACTGCGATGTGGTTGCATTTGACTCTGGGCTCTCCAGGAATTTGCGCCGGGCCTCGACAAATTGTTTGGTCCAATTTAATCCAGGGTCCTCGCCAACGATCTTCTGGCCAAATTCGTTCTTGTAATAGAACCAGGCGAACTTTTCGATGTAATTGAATTCATCCTGTGCACCGCTGGGTGTCGGCTTCAATTGGTACCATTCACTGAAGAACTGGTGAAGATCGTCGAATGTCTTGCCCTTCCAGGGATTTACCGCGGTGGGGTTTGGCCACAGATCTGCAGTATTGGGATCTGGATCTTGCATGTTGGCGAACGCCTTATCCATGGTAGTGTGAAATTCCGTGTCATTGTCGTACAGGTCCTTCAAGGCTACTATAGGCGACGTTTCTAAGACATCCTGCACCATCGCTGGAGATGATGCAAAATCCACGGGATTCGGCGACACGCCAAATACCGTTGGTATGGTCAACACCGCCAACAAAATAGCTAAATTTAATATTATTTTCATATTAAAAAACCCACCTAACACGTATTATTTTTAAAAATAAGTGGTATTTGTTTAAGTGTTTTATGGTGCGAATCGACTCAATGCGAGTCGACTCACTACCAAACTAATCTGAGAGCGTATTGTCAGAAAAAGTTAAAATTTGTTAGACCAATCGCGCTAGTCTTTCAGCAAGTGATCTTCTCTATCCTAATGACGCATGCCTTATATTCCGGCGTCTTTGCCTGAGGATCCAGGGCCGCGTTGGTAAGAAGGTTAGTAAGAACATCCGGGTAGTGGAAGGACATAAAGGCTACACCGCGTAGTGACTTATCGGTAACTCTTGCTTTTGTCCTGACAACGTCGCGCTTTGACCTGACCACAACCTCCTCTCCGTCTCCCACTCCAAGCTCTCTGGCATCCGCAGGGCTTATTTCTATTGCTTCCTCCGGCCATATCCACATGATCCCATTGGAGCGCCGGGTCATGGAGCCGCAGTTGTAATGCTCTCTCCTCCTACCGGTGGTAAGAATCAATGGATAATCTGCATCAGTCTGCTCGGCTGGGGATTTGTGCTGCACGGCGTTGAATTTTCCAAGGCCCCTGCTGAATTTCTCAACATGCATTGTCTCTGTGCCCGGGTGTTCCAAGACGGGCAGGGCCACTGCAGCCCCCGGCTGCCCAGCCGTGAGTAGCTTACTCCGGCAAACATCGGTGCAAGAGTTGCAATTTCATCCATAATCTCCGATGGGTGACTATAGTCCATCGGATATCCCATCTTTTCGGCTATCCGGCAGATTGTTTGCCAGTTCTCCAGACCACAAATTGCAGGTATCGCTTTACGCACCCGTTGAATGCGCCGCACGCCATTGGTAAAGGTTCCGTCACACTCCGCAAAGCTGGCCGCCGGCAGAATAACGTCAGCATATTTGGTAGTTTCAGTAGGAAATATCTCCTGGACAACAAGGAAGTCCAGGGGTCCGGATGGTTGCAAAGTGCTGGTACATAAGAGCCCGCTTTGCTGGCAGCTTCGAGAATGGTAGATCCATTTGGAACCTTAACTTCTCGATCATAGATGGTCAGTCTAATCTCAAACATGTTCCCAACCGCGCCGGGCAATGGTGAGGATTAATTGTATCAGTAGGTTGCTCTGCAGCTCTGCAGCTGGAAAAACATCCACAAAAATTAGCAATCAGGAAGGCAAAATCTTATTTATATCCAAGGTTCTTTTCTCAAGCATAAGGATGATCAGCCAGAAGAGATCTTAGCCTCAGAGGCGCGGTGTGGAAGAGATGGCAAGCAAGATTAATTTAAACCGGGTGGAGATGCCCAAGCAATCTCCAGAGAAGAGGAAACGCAATTTCCAGGAGGTTGCCCTGGGCTACAGTGCTGAGCAGGCGGCGGAAGAGGCAGGCAGATGTCTTCAATGCAAGAAGCCCAAGTGCGTGGAAGGCTGTCCTGTCGGCGTGGAAATTCCAGCCTTCATTTGTGCCCTGCGAGATAGTGATATGCTTGAGGCAGTAGTGGCCCTCAAGAGAAAGAACAGCCTGCCCGGAATCTGCGGCCGGGTCTGCCCCCAGGAGGTACAGTGCGAGAGCCGATGCGTCTTGGCCAAGAAGGGGGCGCCCATCGCCATAGGCCGCCTGGAGCGCTATGTGGCCGACTGGGAGCTATGCCAGGAGCAAAGGCCGAAGTGTGAGACGGCACCGCTCACCGGAAAGAGGATCGCCGTGGTAGGCTCCGGACCGGCTGGG
>DATLBD010000007.1:0-3262 GCA_035527135.1 Methanothrix sp.
GGAATACCAGTACTAGCATCTGTGTAGGTCTCGCCAAGCCAGTTGCTGGACAGATTCAAGAGAGGCCGCAGATAGTAGGGATCTGTTACCAGATCACCATCGACGATCTTGCTACCTCTAGGAGCATTGCCCCAGCCCCATAAGTCGCTGCCGTTGCCTTCTTCCTCATGAACAGGTCCCAGATTTTTCTGCTTATAATCCTCTAGCCATTTCTGAGCGAACTGCCCACTAACGCTCTGAAAGCTGGGCGTGCTCTGGGCATAAGAGGTCGATGAGAGAAGGCATGCTAGGAATAATATACTCAGCATCAAGGAAAATGCAGACTTAATTCTCATGCCGGTCCATCCATGTCTTCACGCTTGCCGTACATTTGTCCGCCTCAGAACTTGCGTTGGTGATAAGGAGATATACGGTCCATCCATGTCTTCACGCTTGCCGTACATTTGTCCCTTCTTTCTTCACTCTATTCAATCTTTCTGGCCGCAACCTCAATGGCCCGGATGACGCTGCCTCTGGGAATTATGGTGGCCACGGGAATGGAGAGCAGCCTCTCCACGGTGGGGCTGACGATGGGTGCGCAAACCAGGGCGGAGGCTCCATCTCGTTCCGCTCTTACGGCGGCGATGATGGCCTCCTCGATGGTGGTGGCCGAATACTCTCGCAAAGTCAGCATCTTGTCTCCAATCCTCATCTTCTTCTCGCTGATCTTGTCCAGAACAGGCCGGGCGGCGATGATGGCGATGAAGTTTCCCTCCGAGCCTTCCAGTTGGCGAATCGTCTTTACAATCTGGCGCAAAGTAGTGATATTCGGCTCTCTGTGGCCGGAGAGGATCTTATAGAGAGTGCTTTGCGGAATTGACGAGATCTTGGAAAACTCCCGAGCGGAAAGCCCCAGCTCTCCGAAGACCTCTTTCAAGGAGTCACGCAAGCTCTCATCCGATTGGAAGGCAGCCCTCATCACCCTCTCCACATTTGACATACTATTGGACAATGCCCCTCAAATATTTCTACTTTTGGGTAGAATGACATTCCCTCGGGCAAAGCATTAATATCCAATACGCCCACCATTTAGGCCAATGGTATTTTAGCCAATATCTATTTTCACAATTAGGACAAACTTTGTCCTCAAATAGAAAACGTTATATTCTCCATTTGGAGAAGTTATGCACATGGGCAAATATCTGCTCAGATGTGTGAGCGACGGATCGGTGCAGCCTGCCTATTCCCTGAGCGGCCCCCATGACAATTCGCTTCTGCGCGCCGATTACCAGGCCAGGCAGATAGAGCCGAAGAGACTGCCCGGCATCTGGCGCTTCATAGACTGGCTTCCCGTGAATGGAATCATAGCCGAGGCAGAAGGTGCGCCCGTGACCTACAAGAGCCAGGGTTTAGCCCATGAACTGGGCCTGGAAAACCTTTACATCAGCTTCAACGGCTACTGGCCGGAGCGCGGGGCAAAGATGCCCACCTGCAGCTTTAAAGACCTGGAGGCTGCGCCCACCATGCAGACGCTCATGGAGCGCGGCGATCGCCCCACTCTGGTAGTGGCCTCGGCAGGCAACACCGCCCGAGCCTTTGCCCACGTGGCCTTTCTGACCGGCCAGCCTCTGATCCTTTTTGTGCCGGAAAAAGCCCTGGCCAGAATGTGGACAACCGTTCCAGCAGGCACAGACACAGGCACGAGCACGAGCAATGTGACATTAATAGGGGTTCTGGGCGATTACTACGATGCCATCCAGATAGCGGAGAAGGTGCAATCCCTGCCCGGCTTTGTACCGGAAGGCGGAGCGAGAAACATCGCCCGCCGGGATGGCATGGGCACAGTGATGCTCGATGCCGCCCTGAGTCTGGGCAAAATTCCCCCGCACTACTTCCAGGCGGTGGGAAGCGGCACGGGCGGCATATCCGCCTGGGAGGCAGCACTTCGCCTGAACAAGGACGGCCGTTACGGCTCTTATCTTCCCAGGCTGCATTTGGCCCAAAACATTCCCAATGCGCCCATTTACTATGCATGGAAAGGAGAAGAGCCAATGCCCACAAAAAGTGAGATGTTCGATGACGTTCTCTTCAACAGAAAACCGCCCTATGCCATTGCAGGCGGCGTAAAAGACGCGCTGCAAGAGACCCAAGGCGAGGTTTACGCCGTAACGGACAGCCAGGCAAAAGAGGCCAAGAAGCTCTTTGAGAGTTCTGAGGAAATCGACATTCTAAATGCCCCGGCAATAGCCGTGGCGGCGCTGCAGCAGGCAGCGAGAGCAGGCAGCGTCCAGCCCAACGATATCATTCTTCTCAACATCACAGGCGGCGGCATGGCCAGGATCAAAGAGGAGCATACCCTGCACAGGCTTATGCCGCGAATCACCATCTCCCACTGGGAGCAGGCAGTGCAATTTCTGGAGGGCAAGAAATGAGCCAGGCAATTATCCAGACGATGAGCGAGACAATCAATCCGAGAATGAGCCAACGCATGAATCAAAGCAGGAGCCAAGCTATTTGTGAAATTATCAAGCCCCTGGCATTAACCATTCAGGGCGGTGTGGACAAAGACGGCAATCCCGATGCCGTATTAGAGATCGAGATAGCTCGTGGAGAGATAATAGGAATCGTAGGGCCCACGGGCTCGGGCAAGAGCACTCTTATCGCTGACATTGAGCAGTTCGCTTTGGGAGACACACCGTCGGGCAGAAGTATTCTCATAAACGGCCAGACGCCAGCGCCGGAGCTTCGAAGCGATCCCAGAAAGAAGCTGGTGGCCCAGCTCTCCCAGAATATGCATTTTCTGGCCGACATGTCTGTGGGTGAGTTTCTGAAAATGCATGCCAAATCCCGGGGCAAAGATCCAGGGCTGGCAGACAAGGTCATTGCTCTTGCCAACACCCTGACCGGAGAGCCGGTCAATCCTGCCTTTCAGCTCACCATTCTCAGCGGCGGCCAGTCGAGGGCCCTGATGGTAGCAGATATCGCCGTCATCAGCGACTCGCCCATTGTGCTCATCGACGAGATTGAGAATGCGGGTATAAAGAAGCAGGAGGCACTGCGCCTACTATCAGGCGAGGGAAAGATCGTGGTAGTAGTGACTCACGATCCCATGCTGGCCCTCATGGCCTCCCGCCGCATAGTGATGAAGAACGGCGGCATGACCAAGGTCATCAGCACCAATGAGGATGAGCAGAGGGTCTTCAAGGATATCGAGCGGGTGGACGGCTGGCTCACCGCCCTGCGGGAGACCATTCGTCAGGGCGAGGTAGTAGCTTGAAGATGG
>DATLBD010000008.1:0-6862 GCA_035527135.1 Methanothrix sp.
GACGGGGCCATTGGGTCGCATCAGAATGCAGTCTTCGAAGCCAAGAACAATTTCGAGCAGATTGCTCTGGAGATTGCCAGGCGCTGTGACGTCTCTCTTGAGTTAGATCATCATTGATCGCGCCAGCAAAAATCTAATAAAATAAAAAAAAGACTGGTGCAGGAAGAAGGATCAAATTATGGACGAGTATCCCAGAGATCCAGGCAAAATATCCTTAGTAATGGCCGATATCACCACGCTCAAGGTCGACGCCATAGTCAACGCCGCCAACAGCTCTCTCCTGGGCGGCGGGGGTGTAGACGGTGCCATCCACAGCGCTGCGGGCGGAGAGCTTATGGAAGAATGCCGCCTCATCGGTGGCTGCCCGACGGGAGAGGCCCGCATTACTAAGGGCTACAAGCTTCCGGCAAGATGGGTCATTCATACCGTGGGTCCCGTCTGGCGAGGTGGAACCAACGACGAGGACGATCTATTGGCCTGTTGCTACAGGAACTCTTTTGCCCTGGCAGAGCAGCACGGCATAAAGAGCATAGCCTTCCCTGCCATCAGCGCCGGTGTTTATGGTTTTCCCATGGAGCGAGCCTGCCGTATTGCCCTTCGAGAGATGAACGCTTTTCTGGAGAAGAACGAAGAAAATGAGGTAATCGCCGTCTGCTTTAGCGCTAGAGCCAACCAGTGCTATCAAGATGCCTTAAGAGAGATTTGAACTTGATGCCATCTTACCGTTACAAGCACCTGTAGCGGTTGCTCGAAAGGTGTTATCAAGATATCTTGTAGGGGGCTTTGTAGCGATTGCTGCTTTTGCTGGCCTTTTGTCCCATCAGGCCAGGAGTCAGCTCACAAAGTAGATCCCTATCGCCACCACAATGAAAGAAATGCCCTTCTGTTTCAATGAACTCCAATCCGTTTTTTCGTTCATCGTTTTTGCCAGCTTCGGCGTGAGAATTCCCAGGACCAGGATGAGGAGCACTGTCATGATGGGCTGAAGTGCTCCTACGCTTGATACCAGGGTAACCGATCCAATGGCATAGGCGAAGATGGAGAAGATGATTCCCAGGAATTGGAAAGTCTCCTCTGAGATCAGAGCTCCTACGGCCATGCCGCCTTGACTAAAGAAGCCCTTGACCTCTTTGCGAATGGATCGTATGCCCATGAGGGGCAATACCACCATCAGACTGCCCAGGGATGACCAGATGTAGAGATTCCACTCATCGATGGAGATGAGTAGGTACTTGAGGGAAAGAAAATAGGCGGCGGTCAAGACCCAGTAGGACAGGAAAGGCTTGATCGCAGGAGATAGGGCACTGAGAAATGGCTTGCTGTTTAAGCTATTGCTATTCGAACCGTTACTGTATAAACCATTAAGATCAGATCCATTTTTTTTGTAGGATATGATCAGAGTACCAACTAGAAGCAAAAGCCCCCCTGCGCAATGTTTTAGCTCCAGCACCTCCCCTAAAAGGAGGACGGAGCCTATGAATACAAATAAAGGATACACGTATTCCAGGGCGGTTACCTTAGAAGCTTCTTCAATTTGTAGGGCCTTCATGTAAAAGAAGGATGGAAATACCTGCAAGCTTCCGAAGAGCAGAGCAATGATGGATTCTGGGTACACAAAGTTGGCGCCTACTATCAAAAACACGGGGATGGTAAAGAGCTGCGAAGCTAATACCTGGCATACGATGTACGCATTGGAATCGTCAGTGTAGCTGCTGAGCAGAAGCTTATCCAGTACTCCTGCAACAGTGAAAAAGATCGTTCCCAAGAATGCGAATGTAAGCCATTCCAATTCAAATCCATCCTTTTATAAGGTGCTTTTTGAAGATATGTAGTGATGCTTTTCTCAGCGAGCAGCCCTAACAACTAATTTAATCAATTGAATCTCAATCCTCTGCTAGTTATACTTATCGAAGTTTCTAATAACGAGACATTACACGTTAGAAAATTTTTTATACAATTTAGATTTTAATAACATTTGTTAGCTTATTATATTATAGTCGCTGAAAGCAATCCGAAAAAATTTTTAAAAATTCCTGCACTCCATTAAAACTGATATTTATTTAAAATTATAAAAAATATTTGCTAATTAATAGGTGTGTCAATGATATTAATTGACTACATCTTTTTGTTAACTATGTAAATATGGGTTTTCACGCACCTTTTAAGTTTTATGTGAGCATCATGCTATTTTTGTATTTATATCTTTTTGTAGAAATTGGATGTTTTGTACAGGCAAAATAGAGATCACGTTAGTAAAGGAGGGTGGGCAAAAGTCGAGATTAAAGGAGGGAGAAGAATAGCTCAACTTTTGCCAGGCATATATACGACTATTAACGAATATATACTTTTCGCTTTAAGTCTATAGACGAAGTACAATATTAATTCTAGTTAGCACTCTATACCAAAGGAAAGAGTCTTTGGCTCTTCGATAAATTGAGTGGTTTTACGATTGTAAAAGAAAAAGGAAAAAACGATTTGTGCCGCATCCTGTCTTGTTCGTAGACCTCGGATTCCTGGGCTGAAAGTCGGCATACTACGCCCTTAACGGCGTGTATTTATCTAGCCGAATATGTTGCAGCCAATCCGGTGCTTTACCGAAATGCACGCCTCTCAAAGGCGGCACCCCTCTGGCCATATTTCCTCCTCGATTGCTTATCCCGGAGGGCAAGCCTTCTTGGACGGTCTTTAGCCACTGAGAGCTACGGTTCGGCAAGCTTGTCTGCGCCTCATCAGCACAGAATGCGGCAACCCTTCTATTTAATCGTTATAAAATATCTAGTTTTCGGTCCATAGCATCTTATTTTATAAATTATTTTTGAAAATGAGCTTTTAACTCACATTCGCTCCGCGCATTCCTCGAACTTATCCCCTCCTGAGGGTGAAGGTGTCCCATGGACTTCGAACTGCATCCCTCGATCACTCTTTGCAGCAGAGCTTTTCACATCCTCGTGGCTCCCTTGCAGATGCTGACACGAGCCTTAAATGATCATCTCGACCTGCAGAGGTTTGAGGTCCTCTACATCTGCGGCAACTACTCTCGCATCTTGAGTGGCCTGGATCGCAGGTTCACATCCTTACAGGTAAGGAGGGCATTTACTGTTTTCCAGCTTATGACCGTTTTGGAGGACAACCGTCACACGCTGCTGATTATAGAGCACGATCCTCTGCTTTACGAGGACGCGGAAGAGATGGTAGAGTATGTTTCACAGGCGATGAGAGAAGCAGCGAAGAGCAGCACCGTGCTTCTCTACTCTCCTGCATCCGACCCATTTTTGGAGATGATGACCAATTATGCCGATAGAGTATTTTACTTCGCAAAAGGGCCTGGCACTGCGGCAAGGCCTTCTGCAAAGAGTTGTCGAAAGGCGCAAGCGAGCCCGACTGACCAGACCACCCTGGAGGCCTTCTGATGGGCCGGAGCTTTGAGAGCGTGCGCATGGGCGTGCAGGAGGTCTCCGTTCGCTGGGCCAGGGCCGGACGGGCTATGAAGAAGGAGGATCAGGCTCATGCACTGGAATTGGCACAGATGGCCAAAAAGCACTCCAGCGAGGCATTTTATGCTCTGGACGATCCGTTAGAGGCGGCCATATTCTCTGTGCTCATTGAGCTTCTCAAAGAGAGAGTAGATCGGAGTAAACGTGAAAGTGCGGATGTGGATGTTGAAGGACGAAAGTAGAGGGATGAAAGTAGAGGGTCGATATGAGGAATTGATAATGACTTGAGAAGACTTGAAAGTCTCATACAAGAGGAATAAATAGATAATGAGATCGGCAAAAGGCAGCAAAATGGCCAAACACGCAGAAAAATAGAAATGGCGATGTTTGGATCTATTTGATCTTTGCCTCCACCATCTCTTCCCTGAGCTTGCACAGATTCTCTGCGCCTCGGACGTAGAACCAGTAGTGTACAATTACCAGCAGACCCCATCCAACTGGGGAGTAATACATTGCCCAGGCAGGAGTAATCGTGATCGTGCCCATCATGTTTAGGGCCAGCCAAATAATGTTCACTACCAGATATATTGCTATGTGAAGCTGGAACAGTTTCATCTGGTCTGAGACGTGAGCTTCTCGAAAGAGCCTTTTATATTCGTCTATTGCACCCGCCATTCTTCCACCTACCATAATTAAAACTATCAATTAAATATGCACTTGAAAAGATTTAAAGTTAATGGATCTTTTATAATGTATTTTATAATGATGGCCTTTTATGTAGCATTGCTCCTAGTAAATGCAGTCAAAGATGGATCCGGTAGCCTCGGCAAAAGCGAAGGCTGCTTCTAGATTCTGTTTGCTGGATGATGCTATTTCTTGGCTGTACTGCTACACTCTTTCCATCTTTTGTTCCCTTTGGGAATCATGCGTGGAACTTCGTTTTGGTAAGCAGTATACTCCTCGCCGAACTGAATGAGAAGCCTGCTCTCCCAATGAAGCGAGCCTAGGAATAGGTAGACAGAAGTCATGAGGTAAACCAACAACAAGTTCTCGGTCATGAAGGGCGTGAGCCATATGAGGAGAAAGCCGGACAGCAGAAAAGGATCTCTAATCCAGCAATAGATCCCTTTTATCCCCAGGGCAAATGCATCAGGACTTTGAGGCTTGGCAAGCTGGGCACGAATCAGGAATCTGTGAGGCGCGTCCAGGAAAGTCCTCAGGGAGGCAAGTCCGATGATGAGCTGGGCCAGAAAGAAAAGCCAGATCCATGGCCTGGGAACAACATAAAGCACCGGGCCGGGAGACCAGATAAGCATAGCCACAAGAGGAAGGATAGTAATAACTGCGATAGTGCTGAAGAGCACAGAATACCAGGGATCTACCCTGGAGCCGAAGTGCCTTATCGCCATCTTCTTTGCAGACAAGCTGGCCAGAAAACTGTGCAAGGCTGCAAAGCCGACAAGATAAAGAGCCACATAGAGTGAAAAGTAATCCAAAGCAATGGCCTCCCATTCCAATATTGGTCGTTCCGTTATTAGTAAATTATGCCATCAGTCAATATGCAAAGCGTTCAGAATTTTGTGAGCTTTCAGGGCGCTGATGTTCTTATCCTTTATTTCAAGCATGATGTCCAGGTCGTGGCCAATAGTCTCTTCCAGGAATCGCTTGAACTCCTCTTCATTGAGGGACTGGGCATGCTTTCCCGGTCTTTCTCCCGGTGCCTGGTTGCTGTAGTCAACCATTGCCACCCCGTCGATATCGCTCCAGGTTTCCCGGACTCTGTCAAGTGCCTCTCGGAAGCTCTCCCCGTTATTGTTGCATTGGTGATGCAATGTATCAAAGACGACGGGGATTTCTGCTTTTCTGCTGATTTTCAGGCAATCCTCCAAGCTGAAAAGCCGATCATCGTTCTCAATTACAAGCCTTTTCTTTATGCAGGGCGAAAGCCTCTCGTAATTTGATACAAACCAGTCGGATGCCATCTCTTTGTCTCCGTAAGCTCCTCCCACATGAAGCTGCAACTTTGCATCAGGTTTCAGGCCCATGGCATCAAGGAACCTGCAATGATAATCAAGCTCAGCAATACTTCTCGACCTAACTTCTTGGCGGGGAGAATTGAGGACTATGAACTGATCGGGATGCATGGAGATTCTGAACTCATGGTTCTTCAAATATTCTCCAATTTTTCTCAGGCGCGGGCCAAAGTGTTTCTCCCAGTCGAAAGTGCATACTGGGTGCGAAGCAAAGGGAATAGCTTCCGAGCTTATCCGGAAGAACAATAGATCCTGGTTCAGATTATATTCCAGAATTTTTTCCAGGCAATCCAGGTTCTTTGTAACGCATTCTATGAGCCTGTCCTCGGAGTAGGATGCAAGCCGAAAGGTATGGCTGGGGGTGCAGCCCAGTCCCAGGGCAACGGTAGGATAGCCTATTTTCATGAACAACCTGACTTCAAGGTTTTCAAGTACTATTAGTACTATTAGTACTATTTATCCCCGCGTTATCCTCCTCGACCCAGGAAGAGCTCTTCTCCCGCCCATTCACATTGCGAATCTCTGCAAAGCTCTACAAGCTCCTCCGGGAAAGGCTCAAAGAAAGTCTGATTCTTCACGTATTCCTCCTCGTCATAGCGAGCTATCCAGCTCTGCAGCATAGCCAACAGGGCGCTGGAGGGAATTTTCCTATTCTTGTATCTCTCAATGCTCTGCAGGAAATGCTCCTTCTCCTGCAAAGAGAGTCTGTCTTTAAAATATCCCAGGGAATGCATGAGCACATTGGCTTTTGATGTTGCTTTAGGCGGCCTGTTGAGTGCTTTTGCCAGATGCTCCCTGTAAAGAGCAGCCTGCTTTGCATAGTCCAGGCCTTCGTGATTGGCAACAATATTGCCTAAAATCCGGGTCTCCTTCTGGTTATGGGCCATCAGCAAAAATTTATTGGCTTCCTGGAATTGAACTAAACCGGAAACTTTGCCCTCATTTCTAACTTTTCGGAAGCTTGCCAGGGCATAAAGTTTGGTCAGGAAGTGCTCTCTGATATTAAAATTTCTCAGCCTGCCTTCATCCTCTATGGCAAGATCGGGAAACGACCTGACCACGGCCCCCCCGAAGAAGCCTGCCGCTTTAGATATTGCTCCCGACTTGGCAGCGACGGAATAGACCTTGATATTTTTCATGCCGCAAGAGGGCGAGCGATACTTGAGAATGAATCCGTCCACCTCCGGCAAGGAGGCCAGGAAGCGACTGGAAAAGTCCCTCATTTTGTCCGTTATATCCAGGTTTGTGGCCGGTTGCATGAGCCTGATAACGCCTTCAACCGATATGATTCTAACCGTATCTCTGGGAACACCCAGACCAATCTCCATTTCAGCGCAGACGGGAAGGAAGTCCACAAAAGGCTTCAGAGCTTTGACGAAATCACTGGGGATCATG
>DATLBD010000009.1:0-13085 GCA_035527135.1 Methanothrix sp.
CTCACTCGCCGCTACACCAAGAGCTCCAGCTCCTACAAAAACAAGCAGCCTCATGTTCAACTGGTGGAGAAGATCAAAGAGCGCGGCGGCACCGTGCCGGACGTGGGAGACAGGGTGCCCTTTGTCATCGTCCAGGGAAAGAGGAGAAAAAAGAACAAAGAGCTGTTCGTGGACCGGGCGGAGGATCCGGCCTTTGTTTTAGAGAAGAACCTGCCACTGGACACAGAGTACTACGTGGAAAAGCAGATATTGCCGCCCGTGCTACGCATCTTCGAGAGCTTTGGGGTCACCAAGGACCGGCTCTGCGCCGGAAGAGGGCAGAGCAATCTTTTTAGCTTCAGCGAGGCGCCCAAAGAGCAGAAGCAGAAGTCTCTGTTTGATTTTTAAGCTGCTTTCAGCCTTCAAGTTAGAAATTCCAAAATTACATTCAAAGTTATACCTCTGAGCAGGACAAAGTTGCCCTTGGATAAATGAAAAATTTAAAAAAAGGCGGTATGAGCCTTCATTTCGCCTTTCTTCATTTCGCGTTCCATTTTAGTAGGAAAGATAGGCCAATTGTCTCCGCCTCAATTTCAGCCTAAATCTCATTCTACCTGATCTCGGCATGATATTCCTGAAGCGATTTTACTCCCGATCTGCCCTTTGCAAAGGCGGCAATCCCTTTGGCAGCAGCCGAAGCGGCAGCAATAGTGGTGATATACGGCACTTTGTACTTGATAGCCGCCTTGCGGATATAAGAGTCGTCATACTGGCTGGCTTTGCCGATGGGCGTGTTGATGACGAGCTGAATCTGCCCGTTCTTGATGGCATCGTCGATATTGGGCCGGCCTTCATGCAGCTTGAGAATCAGATCCGTCTTCACCCCATTGGCTGCCAGGAACTCATGGGTCCCCTGCGTGGCCCTGATCTCAAAGCCAAGATTGGCGAACTGCTGGGCTACACTGAGCGCCCCCTGCCGATCTTTGCCGGCAACAGTTATCAGTACGCACCCCCTATCAGGAAGGGTCTGTCTGGCCGCTTCCTCGGCCTTGTAAAATGCCATGGGAAAAGAGTCGGCCAGGCCTAAAACCTCGCCGGTTGACCGCATCTCCGGGCCCAATAGTGGGTCAACCTCAGGGAACATATTAAAGGGAAACACAGACTCCTTTACCCCAAAGTGCAAGAACTTCTTCTCCGTCAACCTCAGGTCCTGCAGCTTTTTGCCCATCATCAGCTCCGTGGCGATACGGGCCATGGAGATATTGCACACCTTCGAGACCAGGGGCACCGTGCGCGAAGCCCTGGGATTGGCCTCCAGAACATAAACCGTATCCCCGGCAAGGGCATACTGCATATTCATCAAGCCGACAACATGCAGCTCTTTGGCAATCCTCTGCGTATACTCTTTGAGGGTTTCCAGGCACTTTGCAGGAATGCTTACCGGCGGAATCACACAGGCAGAATCACCGGAGTGGATGCCTGCCAGTTCGATATGCTCCATCACGGCAGGAACAAACGCCTCACTGCCATCAGAAAGGGCGTCAGCTTCCATCTCCAGGGCATTGTCAAGGAAACGATCGATGAGAATGGGGCGCTCCGGGGTAACATCCACTGCCGCCAGAACGTACCGCTCCAGCATCTCTTCATCATGGATCACCTCCATGCCCCGGCCGCCCAGGACATAAGAAGGCCGCACCATGAGCGGATAGCCTATCCGGTTTGCGACCTCTCTGGCCTCCTCCAGGCTGCTGGCCATGCCCGACTCAGGCATGGGAATCTGCATCTTATCCATCATCTTGCGGAACCTGTCGCGATCCTCGGCCAGGTCGATGGCGTCCACCGATGTCCCCAGAATCTTCACACCGGCATCGTCAAGCTCCCGGGCAATATTGAGCGGCGTCTGGCCGCCAAACTGAACGATCACCCCATCCGGCTTCTCCTCTTCATAGATGCTCAAGACATCCTCTACCGTCAGAGGCTCGAAGTAGAGCTTGTCAGATGTATCATAGTCGGTGGAGACCGTTTCCGGATTGCAGTTGACCATGATGGTCTCATATCCCAGATCGCGAAGGGCAAATGCAGCATGAACACAGCAATAATCGAATTCAATCCCCTGGCCGATGCGATTGGGCCCTCCCCCCAGCACCATAACCTTATGCCGGCCCTTGCCGCCGACCTTTTCCGGTTCCCTGGGAATCGATCCCTTCGAATTTGATCTATCAATCTTTGATCCGTTGTAGGTTGAATAATAATAAGCTTGATTTTCCACCCCGCTGACGGGTACCGGCTCCCATTCCTCTACAATGCCCAGGCTGCGGCGGGCAAGCCTAATTTCCTCCTCAGGGATGGCGAGCAGTTTTGCCAGGTACCTGTCGGCAAAGCCGTCTCTCTTGGCCAAAAGGAGAAGGTCGTCCGGGAGCATTTGCCCTTTGTACTTGCAGATCTTCTCTTCCAGATCCACCAGCTCTTTCATTTGCTCGATAAACCAGGACTTGATGTAGGTTAGTTCATGCAGCTGCTCGATGCTGGCGCCTTTTCTCAGTGCCTCATACATGATGAATTGACGCTCAGATGTTGCATTTTTCAGCATCTCCATAAGCTCTGAGAGTGGCCTTTGATTATAGTCCCGAGCATAGCCCAGCCCATACCGCCCATTTTCCAGGGACCGGATAGCCTTTTGAAATGCCTCTTTGTAGGTTTTGCCAATGCTCATGACCTCGCCCACAGCCTTCATCTGCGTGCCCAGCAAGTCCTGGACGCCTCTGAATTTCTCGAATGCCCATCGCGGAAATTTCACCACAACATAATCTCCGGAGGGCGTGTATTTCTCCAGGCTTCCATCCCGCCAATAGGGGATTTCGTCAAGCGTCATGCCGCAGGCCAGCTTGGCGGAGATGAGAGCGATGGGAAAGCCGGTAGCTTTGGATGCCAAGGCAGAAGAGCGAGAGGTACGGGGATTGATTTCAATGACAACAATTCTTCCCGTCTTCGGGTCGTGAGCGAACTGGATATTAGTCCCTCCAATGACCCGGATCGCTTCCACAATCTTGTAGGAATAGTCCTGCAGCTTCTTCTGCAGCGCCGGCGAAATCGTCAGCATAGGCGCCGTACAATAGGAATCACCCGTATGAATCCCCATGGCGTCGACGTTCTCAATAAAGCAGACGGTGATCATCTGGTTCTTGGCATCGCGTACAACTTCTAGCTCCAGTTCCTCCCAGCCGAGCACAGACTCCTCAATCAGAATCTGGCCGATAAGGCTGGCCGCAATTCCTCTGCTTGCGACGGTGCGCAGCTCTTCCACATTATAAACCAGGCCGCCACCGGTACCGCCCATGGTATAGGCCGGTCGCACCACAACAGGATATTCAAGCTCTGCGGCCACATTCACCGCATCCTCGACACTGTAAACGGCGGTGCTTTTTGGGACATCGATGCCCAGGCTATTCATGGTCGCTTTGAAGGCAATGCGATCCTCTCCTCGCTCGATGGCATCAATTTCCACGCCGATTACCTTCACCTTGAATTTGTCCAGGATCCCCGCACGGGCAAGCTCAGAGCTTAAATTGAGGCCGGACTGGCCGCCTAAATTCGGCAAAATGGCATCCGGCCTCTCCTTTTCAATGATCTGTGCCATTCTTTCTAAATTCAGTGGCTCGATATAGGTGATATCGGCCATGGCAGGATCAGTCATGATGGTGGCAGGATTGGAGTTCACTAGAACAATTTTGTATCCCAGGCCCCGCAGCGCCTTGCAGGCTTGAGTTCCGGAATAGTCGAATTCGCAGGCCTGACCGATGACGATTGGGCCCGATCCGATGATCATCACTTTGCTGAAATCGTTTCGCTTCGACATGCTTGCCATCTCCCATATTGCACTATTATGTTTATCGGTTCCAGCGCTACAATATAGTTTCCTTAAGGTTTCAGGATTGTACTCTTTACTCTCAAATAGCAACGTGTTTAATCGATGACATCTAACTCCGCTCAGCCTTTGGTAGGGCATGAACACTAGCTTACCTAAGAAATGGATTTGAAGAGGTGAGAGAGATCAGAACGATCTGGATTATGCCAACGGTGGCAATGCTGGCTTTAATTCCCTTGCTTCTTTCAGGCGCTTTGGCGCAAAATCCGGTGGAAGCTGCCTTTGTCCGAGGCCACTTCAGCGACGGCGAGGGAATCTGGCGTGCTGATGACTTCGGTTGGTTCTTTTATGATCTCGACTCCGATCAGAGCGGAGAGCAGCTTCGCATTGACATCGATGCAAGGACCGCCGAGAAGGGCCATATTGTCTATACATCTCGGGTCTGGCCCAGGCAGTTCGAGTTTAAGCTCTGGGGGAACTATGACGCAGTGGCATTCCTTGGCCAGCCTTACCTGGTAGGCTATCCAGAAAGCTCATTCGCCAAGGAGGTTAACATGCTCGGTAAAGGAGAGCTTAGAAAGGTGCTCCTTGACGAAAAAGAGATCCATACTCTGGACTACAACATGACTCTTCCTCTCCAGGAAGGCTATGTCCTAACAATTGCGGAGATATCCGAGAAGAATGATGTGGCAAATTTCGTTCTTTTCAAGAATGGAAAAATCGTGTATTCGTCTGTGGTGAACATTGGAGGGACTTTCGTCTACAAAGTAGGTGATATTCCGCAGATTCTGGTTCATCTGGCCAACGCCATGCGCAGTGAGAATTCCGGATTTGCCGAGGTGGATGGGATCTTTCAGGTTAGTGATGAGCCGATTTTCATGCTTTTTGAAGGAGGCAAGCTCGGCAACATGAAGCTTACAGACCTCTCTGAGAGCGGTTTTGAGTTCCAGAACGATAAAACACTCCAATTTACCAGAAATACTATAGTCCCCCTTACCAGCAATCTGGTCATTGTAGTGCTTGATTATCCGGATCTAGTTTATTATCCGGAAGGAGGTTTCTTCAATTATGGTCTTCATGAAATACGAGGGCCGACATTCAATTCCAGTTCATCTATCCCTATTCTTTTTAGCAGCTACAATTCATCTGCTACTGCCTATTGGAATTTTGAAAACTACAACGGATTTTATTTTGATCCAGAGAAGGCACTGGGCTCTGAGAGCCTGATCCTCTATAGAGTTAATGATAGGAAGGTATCACCCCCCTCCAAGCTCAAGATCGATGAGGCAAATAACACAGTTGTCCAAGAAGGATTTCAGTACACTACATTTATACAGCCAAAGCAATTCGAATTCGAGCAGTGGGGACGCTATTTTGTCATAAGCTTTCTTGGCACCCAGTGGTTTGCAGGATATAATTCTAGCCTGGAAGGACAAAAAGCCCCAAAGAGCCTGCTAGAAAATGAATATTTAGGTTTGGTGCTTATAGATAGAGAGCCACGAGGAATAGTCCTGGCAGGAAATTATACTCTGGCGGAAGGCTATGAGATGCGGATCATTGATGTAGGGAATGACAGCATCTTCCTTCAGCTTCTGAAGAACGAAAAACAAGTGGACAGCTCTGTGATAAAATCCAACACCACATACATCTACAAAAAGGATATTGGCGACGTCGATGACATGCCGATAATAATTGTGCATGTCAACAATGCTTTTAATAATGGGTCGCAGCGCTTTGCAGTCATTGACGGAATCTTCCAAATCTCCGATCAATATATTCTGCCCATCGAGCCTGGCCTTGACATGGGGAAGATGGAGATCGTTTCCATTAAACCCAATCTGATCGCCATGGTCAACAATGAAAACGTTAACCTTAATCGCGACTCGACCGTCGCCATTGCGCCTGGAATGAACATTCGGATAGCTGATAATGATACCCTTCGATACTATCTATATACAGCACGATATGTTGTTCCTAAACCAAACCCCCCGCAGATCGATATATTTGGCAATGCCACACCCCATGAACCCGCTAACTTTTCCATGGTAGTCCATGCCGCCGAGATTCGCAGGGTCATTGCGGATATCCTAGATTCTAGCGATAGAACCGTCTTCTCCAGAGACATCACAAAGCTGGCGCAAGGATCGGGGGAGATTTGGAAGTTTTCCTGGAAATGGAATGCAACCACGTTGCAGCAAAGTGATGATAACAGTCCTATCTTGGATTCAGGCAGCGGCATGGTGCAGGGATTGCTTTACTTGGACCAGTCTTCACCTTTTGTGCAGGTAGGCGTCAAGCTTGATTCTTCGGGAAGAATTGCCGCTATATTGGACAGCAAATCTATCTACTACATCTCACGCAGCGAATACGAGAACTTGAATGTCAATATGGATTACGATGCCATGCTGGCCAACGAAACCGCTCGCAAAAAGTTCCTTCAAATAGAGCCTGGGAAGAGCGTTATCCAATTCTTCGACATCATCGATGGAAAGCCGGTCCCGAGCGGTTTCAATCATACTTTGCAGGGAAGCGAAGAGGCTTTGGAACCTCATGCGGTACGCGTGGAGGCCTTACCTGGTAGATACGAACTCCGGGTGAGGGTAGAGAACATCATTGATGCCATTCAGGTATTTGGCGGATTTTTCAATGTGACCCATGACGAGATGCTCGGCATATCACTGGGCTCGTCTGAGGGCTTCGCCAAAGAGACGGTCTCCATTCCCCTGGAAGCTCCAACCAGTGGCGAGGAAAAGAGGATAGAGATCTCCTATGATGCGACAGTCGTCAAACCCACGGACATCTCAGGTGAATGCAATCCTTCCTGGCAGGTTGACCCGAGAGAAGGAAGGATTAGCGTACTGCTGCCTGCAAGCTGTGGATCTGCCAATCTTTCCTTTGCATCTAAACAGGCGGTTAAAGAGAATGTTACAACATATCTCGAAGTGATCAATGTAAGCGGTTTTTCTCCTAAAACAGTATCCAACGGGTCCATCACCATTATGCCCAGCAATAAAGCGACCGAGATGAGCGATCCGGTGGGATTCATCACCGCTCTTACCGCTCTTGCCATGGTTGCATACATCCGGCGCAGGACTTAAAATTTTTATCGTATAGTGATATCATGATATATAAGAATAAGAGTATAATCCTCGAATTTCTATGAAATAACCGAACTGCACATCGGTTTTTTTCGTTTTTCGAGGATGAACTCCTGTCCTGGACCAGGAGAGTTTTCGCAGTAAGGAATGAATGTCGAATAATTTTATAGATAGCTATTTAGGTGATTAATTATAGACAAAAAACTATTATAATTTATTATATTTTTATCCCCCGGGTTCAGTGCAACAATCCCTAACTTAAGATTTTATTAGGGAGATTTTTCTTTTTTCATCTCTCATAAAAGCCCAATCGGGCATGAGTGCTTCGTACCAAGCTAACAGATCGGAAGGTTGTGGGCCATGAAAGTCTCAGGTCAGCTTGCTCTTCACCTTGGCGTAAAATCCGTCTCTTCCCACCTTCACAAACCTGGCAGGGGTCTTGGCCTTGCTTATGACCACTGTATCCTGGGAAGATATGGTAGTCGAGGTCTGGCCGTCCACCACCACCAGCGCCTCCTTTTCCGGCAGCTTGAGCCGAACCTCGATGACGCTGTCTCCCGGAATCACCCAAGGGCGAGAGGAGAGCTTGAAGGGAGCCATGGGAACAAGAACAATGGCGTCCACGCGCGGGTCGACAATGGGCCCGCCCGCGGACATAGCATAGGCTGTGGAACCGGTGGAGGTGGCGATGATCACCCCGTCCGCCCGGAAGTCCTCCATGAGAGCGCCGTCCACAATGATCTCAAATTCGATCATCTTGGCGGGACTGGACGTGAGAAAGGCTATCTCGTTGGTGGCGCGAGGCAAGCATACCCCATTGAGAAGCAACTTGAGCCGAGAGCGCACATCCACATCAAAGCCGGATAAAAGCCGCATTAGAGTCTCTATGGCGTCTTTGGGCTCCACATCCACCAGAAAGCCCAGCGTGCCCATGTTTATACCCAGGAGGGGCGCCGGATCTGCCATCTTGTGGATGGTGCGTAGAATGGTTCCATCTCCTCCCACGGAGACTATGAAGTCCACCTTCTGCCGCTCCATCTCCGCTACGCTCGTGCCCTGCCGGCCAAGCTGCAGCGCAATATCCTCGTCTACGAATATCACTGTGCCTTTCCCTTCGCACTCGATCTGATAGATGAGCATCTGCGCCAGCCGGATGGATTCCGACTGCTGCCGGGCGACAAATCCGATCTTAATTTTGGCCCCCTCCGATGAGCTTCAGCAGGTCAGCGTGCCGCATGCCGTTCGAGCCGATCAGATCCTTCCTCTGCCACATATTGCAGTCTAAATGAAGCTCAAATCCCCGCGCATCGGTCACAATCCCGCCCGCCTCCTCCAGTATGATCTTTCCCGCTGCTACATCCACCACACGCATCATGCCCCGCAGATCCACGAAGGCATCCAGCTTTCCCGAGGCGACCAGGGCCATCTCCAGGGCGGTGCTCCCCAATGTGCGGATTCGGCGCACAGTGTCACCGATACCTGCAATCCTGCCGGTATGGGGCCGCAGGGTGTAAGCCGAGATGCTGAAATGCGAGAGGTCGGCATTGGGCGATACCTGCAAGCGTCTGCCGGACTTAGCATATGCGCCCCGTCCTGCTTCTGCGTAATAGCTGCCGCCGCGGGCCAGATCGCAGATATATCCGAAATGAAAATCACCCTGGGAGAGGTATATGGAGACGGAATAAAAGGGAATACCGGCTATGGCATTGAAGGTGCCGTCCAGGGGATCGAGGTGAAGGAAATAGTCGGGCTTCTCGCCGATTAAAACCTCGCCGATCTCTTCGCTGAGCACCTTAAAGCCCAGGCCCGAGGCGCGCAGTGTATCGAGAACAGCATTCTCTGCGGCGCTGTCGATGCTCTTGGTGGGTGTGCCGTCCGCGCCCATCTTGACCATATGGCCGCTGGCGGAGCTGCCCACCATCTCTTCTACGGCTGATGCCACGGCTTCTGCTGCAGTATCGCATAGTCTTTTTAAATCGCTACCTCTTGGAGAAAGTCGCTCGCTCATCCCTTTCAAAGAGGCATGCCCACTATAAAAGTTTCTCACTCTTGATCGAAAAGCTTTATAAAATGCTAATTTGTATCATGCTATCACGTCACATTAGGGAGGGATTCTATTGATCATTGGTTTGCCTACTGATACCTTCGTTGGAGTCATAATTGTGCCTGTGTCCATCTCACTATTGCTTTTGCTCTGGGCTTTGAGGTGGTGATCGGCTTGGATTTTATAGGCACTATTATAATAATCCTATATTTCGTCGGCCTGGTGGCCATTGGAGCCTTAGCCTCAAAGAAGATCAAGAATTCAGAGGATTTCCTGGTAGCAGGAAGGAATCTGGGCTTTTGGACCTTTACTCTCCTGGTGGTAGCCAGCATCTGCAGCGGCATGACCATCCTGGGTGTCGCCGGCCTCGGTTACGCCACCGGCTGGCCCAGCATCTGGGAACAGATCTTCGTGCCGCTCTCGGCTGCGGTCTGCATACTGTTCTTCGGAACCAAGCTGCACTCCATTGCCTCCAAGACGGGCTACGTGACCGCACAAGACTACTTCGCTCACCGCTTCTACAGCCCGCGAGGCATTCGCGGTACCTCGGCCATAATCGGCATTCTCATCTCCATCATCTACCTGGTGGGCCAGTACATCTCCATCAGCATGGTCTTGTCGTGGCTGTTCAAGATACCCTATGAGTGGGCTCTAGTGATCGGCGCGGGCATAGTCATGGCCTACACCATCCTGGGCGGACTTTATGCTGTAGGCATGGCCGCTCTGGTTCAGGGAATAATGATACTGGCAGGAGTGCTGCTCGTCGGGCCGGTGGTAATTGCCGGTGCGGGAGGCTTAGAGCACATCAACGTTGTCCTGGCGGGCATAGACGTAAACATGACCCATCTTTGGTATCCGCAGGTGCATCCACCCTATGCCGGGTACGCCTTCCTGACACCCGAATATCTGGTTTCTTTCTTCTTCCTGCTCACCTTCGGGCTGGCGGCGGCACCCCACGTGGTCAACAACGTCCTGGCAGCAAGAGACATCAAGTACTTCAAGTGGGCACCGCTGGCAGCCTTCGCCATCTACGCCGTGATCATGTATCTGTGCAAGATCACCGGTTTTGCCGCTCGATCTATGGTCAGCGAAGGTCTCATATCCCTGCCCACTGGAGTTGCCAATCCTTCAGACTACAGCTTCATCGTGGCGGCGGAGTATGTCTTCCCGGCCATCTTCACTCCATTGGTAGCCGTAATAGTATTGTCTGCAGTCATGTCCACCACGGACCGCCTCATGCTCACCATCGGCAGCTACGTGGGCTGGGATGTCTATAAGCAGTTCATCAACAAAGATGCCTCAGAAAAGTCCATCACCCTGCTCAGCCGGGTCGCCATTGGAGTCTCCACAGTCATTACGCTCTATTTGGCCTGGTCCAATCCACCTGAACTATTGGCCTGGTTGATCTGGATGGCAATAGGCGTGATGCTGGCTTGCTTTGTAACGCCTCTATTTGCCGGGTTGTACTGGCGTCGGGCCACTCGCGAGGGCGCTTTAGCGTCAATGATTGTAGGGCTGGTGGGTGTACTGGCCTTCAGCTACTACGCCAAGTTCATCACACCCTTGCCCATGCACCCCAGCATATACGGATTTGCGCTATCGGTAGCGGTCATGATTATCGTAAGCCTGGTGACGAAAAAACCGTCCGAGAAGTTGCTGGATGAAACGAGCACCGGCATGTTCATCCGGGATCGCAAGGCCTGAGCCGAAAGATCCGGCCAGGCAGATCTCTTTAGATCTCGCCTGGCCCGGGCAAAGGCATAGGAGCGATAAGATCTAATACGACGAGGAAAATGGTGAAAGGGCAGGGCCCGTGGTCTAGCTGGTTATGACATCGCCCTTACACGGCGGGGATCACGCGTTCGAATCGCGTCGGGCCCATTTTTCTTTGCATCACCTCAATTGCTTTGCACTTGCCTGGCATTTCCTTTTTGCTTTTTTTGCTCTGGTTGTTCTCCTGTATTCCCATCATGGAAATTCAGATTAGAAAAATGGCAACGAGCCCCACCAGTACCGTTGGCAGGAAGATTTTCGCCATTTTGTTTCCAAACTCCCTTGTTCCCAGTACATAGGCTATGGAGAGCTTGACCAATGTGTTGGTTATGGCGGCCAGGGTAATGGTGGTGACGGCCACGGTGGGAACAAGAGTCGATTTGGCCAGAGAGGCCATGGTCAGGGCTATAGCATCGACATCAGCCAGGCCGGAAACTACGCCGGCGGCATAAAGTCCCGCATCTCCGAAGTAAACGTTGGCCAGCTTGGAGATGACGAGCACAAAGGCGAAGAATGCGCCGAACTTCAGGGCAGGAATGACGCGGAAGGGGTCTTTTACCTTCACCCCCTTTCCTAGCGGAGCGTTCTTTCTCACCTGTAAATAGGCCAGAGTCGAGCCTACTAAAGTCATGAGCAGCAGAGGGGGGAGAAGAGCGAAGAAGAGATTCCTGTTTATCACCAGTATGATGAAAAGGATTCTGGGGAACATAGTGCAGCTTGCGATGGCTGTAGCGAAGACTGCGGAGGAGAGTATCTCCCTGTTCACTTTCACCTCCGCGGCCATGGAAGAGGTGACGGCAGTGCTGGAAACCAGGCCGCCCAGGATGCCGGTAAGGCTCAGGCCCTTCTCTGCGCCAAGGATGCGGATGAGTATGTAGCCCACATAGCCGATTAGGCTCACCAGCACCACAAAGAGCCATATCTGGCGGGGGTTGAGCACCCCCCAGGGGCCCAAGGGCGTCTCGGGCAAGAGCGGATAGATCACCAGGGCGATTATGCCCATCTTCAGGGTATCGAGCAGATCCGTCTCGCTCAGGACTTCCACATAGTGATGGGTGATGGTTCGCGTGGCCAAAACCCCGGTGGTGATGATGGAAAGGGCCACCGCTAAGTGCATGCTCTCGGGAAAGCTGGCCAGCATTCCCAGGGCAAAGGTGAGGACGGCGGCTACGGCGGCTGTAAAATCGACTCTACCCAGATTACTGATCGAGGACGCATATCCTACGGCTACGAGGATGGTAAAAGTGGCCATGGCTGCGATGGCAAAGCCGGGGCCGTAATGGATGGACAGGGTGGCACATAATGACCCCAGGAGTGCAATCAAGACGAAGGTGCGAAGGCCCGCCACGCCCCTGACCTTATCCTCGACCAGCCTGCGCTGGCGCTCCAGGCCGATAAGAGCGCCTATGAGCAGGGCGACAAGAAAGGGGTAGATATCGACAAAGTCCATTGTGCATATTTCCTTTGTAATTCTTTTGTTAATAGTCTTTGCATGTCGATGCGGTGCCGATATTGTCCCCCTGAGAGAGGCAGGAAAAGCCAGCACGGCAACTCCGTGCGCCGTGCCATCTCGCGGAATACGAGCCGCAGATCTTCTGATGATGTCGAAAGGAGAACGGAGGGGCAAGAGAGAAGCCGGGGCCGCGAAGATCGAGGTGAAAAGTGGGCCTTTTGCCGGGGCCTGGTGCTTCTGGGCTTTTCGGCCTCTGCCATGGGCTGCATTCGTATTCCTTGCGGTCCCTGGGCCTTCCTGCAAAGGCCTGCGGCGGTAAGATGCATGCAAGAATAGTACTATGACATTCTATTCGACAAACTTGCAAGTTATCCATACTGCCCCACCCAACTCTCTTAAAGAGGCCAAAATCCTCTTCCACCAAACTACCTGTTCTTATATACTTGGTAAATCTCTATCGACAATTGCCCGATATCGATTAATCAGCATCAGTGAGCCGCAAAAGAAGCTGTATAATCCGCCGCGTACCATAAGGATTATCGAGCTAGAAAGGTATTTATAACCTTAACTCCGCAAATCAGGGAATCGGCTTATTAGGATCAAGCCGTTCGCTATCGAAAGCTTATCCACCTTTATTCGTTACAGTGGGGGATAGGTAATATCAGAAATCAATAGCTTTCGATTACGTCTCAGACTACCTATTCCCCCTTTCAGCGGAGTTAAGGTTATAAAAGGCTCTTCGCTGTTTCAGGTGGCTAACCTCAAATAAGGCATTATTTCCCCCACCCAGTATTCCGATCCCATCGACATATAGTTTATCATCCTTTCTCGACCTTCCCTTCCAGTTCCTCGATCAAATCCATATATTCATTT
>DATLBD010000010.1:0-7457 GCA_035527135.1 Methanothrix sp.
ATCTCTACGGTCAAAAAGAACTCAATTTCTGTTATCGATGCCATTCAAGGTGCATTTGAAGGGCATCCATTCATCCCGGGAGAGACTTTGATTGCGGGCTGAATTCTTAATGATTTAGTGGATAGGGCTGAATAGTTACAAAAAAATTAGAATACAAATCGTTTCTGTGAAAAGGCGGGCGCGCTTTTCCCGCCAATTTTTTTGACTGAATGGATACGGAACAATCAATTAGCAGTGCGGTCCGAAATCTGCTTTTATGAGTTTCATATAAAACATAGTTTTTTACACCATTAACAATATCAAGAATACTAGTCTATCTTAGGCATCTAGGCATCATCAGCCGGTTTCAAAAGGGGAGTGTAAAATGAGATTTGAGATCGAGGCGAGAAAATATGAATAAAACTTTATTGGCCGTAATGAGCTTTTTCTTGCTCTTTATGGCAATATCTGCACAGGGCCAGCCAAATTCCGGTCAGATCTACATGGATGGTCAATATGTGAATGAACCTTACCCAAGCTATGGGAGCAGCTCCGCGTTGCAGTCACAATCAAATACATATTCATCGGAGGTTCCTTCCGGAGCTCCGGTTCCGGTTACGCCAAGCAGCCCGCAAAAACTCGGCCTGCAGATACCTTCTGAGTCAACCTCTTATACGCAGGCTCCGCCCGCTACAGAGGCCAGCAGGTCCTTGATTCCAGCTGATGCAACTTATGCAGCCAGCTCGGCTAATGCAGGTGATTCGGCTTTAGCGATGCAGTATACAGGTGGACAATTAACGGGTAAGCAGTTCACAGGGGCGCAGTATGCAGGCGAGGTCCAGAAAGCTCAGTACCCTGTAGACAATTATGCTTCTCAGTCCATGATGGTGCTGCCTCAAGGCGCTACAGCAACCAATAAGCTTTACGTATCATATGTTCCTCAGACGGTTGCCGGCTGCCGGCTTTACGGCTGGCTGCCCATGTGGCTACAGACCTCCGGCTCAGGTCCCATATGGTTTTATGAATGGTATCCGAGCGGGCGGCTCAGCGTCAATTACCTGGGATATGCTTCAGGGGGATGGCAGAAGAAATGGTTTAACGGAGATACGCCAGGCTGGCACATATTGCAGTACCACTCTCGAGGTTGGAGTAACTACATTTACATCTACGTCTACGGCGCAAGCTCGGGCCAATGGGTTGATCAGGGTCCAATAACCGGACCAACACCCGTGACCACGCCGTCCTACTCCGGAACATCTTCAGTGACCATGAGATCAAGTTGGTTCAAGGGGTATGATGTTTACCTGGATGGAAAGTACATCGGAACCGATGGGAAGGGATCCGATGCTCTTGACGGATCATACAGCTTCCGGGCACCAGGCAACATGTGGCATACCATAGTGATAAGCAAGAACGGACAGAGCTATGATGAGACCGGCACCTTCCTAAGTGGCGCATCCTATAGGTTTACCCTGTGATGCGCCTTTTCATTCATTTTTTTGTGTTGCTTTTTTAAATTAGGGAAGAAGTTTATGACCAACCGATTCATTTCCAGGCTCCAGACGCTTGGCTTTCATGCCGGGAAGATGAAACCTGTTCTCAGACTTCGCAATTCAAACCTGGCCGGAGTCCCTATTTCTTCCTCAAAACATGGCATGCTCCCCCGCCCTGCTTCTCGAAATAGTCCTGATGGTACTCTTCCGCTTCATAGAAAGTCGAGGCCGGAACTATCTTGGTTGTGGCTTTGTTTATGTAGACGCCGGAGCGGTCGAACTCCTCTTTGGATCTTTCTGCCGCCTTCCTTTGCTCCTCGTTGTGGTAGAATATGGCGGAGCGGTACTGCGTGCCCACATCCGGGCCCTGGCGGTTGGGTGTGGTCGGATCATGCATCCTCCAGAAGAGGGAAAGCAGCTCTTCGTAGGATATGACTTTTGGATCAAATTTTAGCTGCACCGCCTCGGCATGGCCGGTAATCCCTGTGCAAACCTGGCGGTAGGTGGGATTAGGAGAAGTTCCGCCTGTGTAACCTACGGTTGTCTCCATCACGCCCTTTGTCTGTTTGAAGAGAGATTCAACGCCCCAGAAACAGCCAGCGGCAAAAGTGGCCAACTCGTAATCTGAATCAGCTTTTTCGGTGCCCTTAGATATTTCATCGTTTTTGGATGAACCCAGGCTAGATGAATCCTGGTTAAACAGCCTCACGTATTCGCCATAGCCCTCTTTTTCCAGATCCTCCACCGGAACAAAGCGCAAAGATGCTGAATTGATGCAGTAGCGCAGCCCCGTGGGCTTCGGCCCGTCATCGAATACATGACCCAGGTGCGAATCGGCATTCTTGCTGCGTACCTCCTCCCGGTTCATGCCGTAGCTGCTGTCCGTCTTGCTGACTACGTTTTCATCTTTCAAGGGCCTGGTGAAGCTGGGCCAGCCGGTTTTGGAATCAAATTTGTCCAGCGAGCTGAACAGTGGTTCGCCGGATACTACATCCACATAAATACCGGCCTTTTTGTTGTTCCAGAATTCGTTCTGGAAGGGCGGCTCGGTGCCACATTGCTGGGTCACATGAAACTGGAGGGGAGTTAGTTTCTTTTTGATATTATCTTTCGAATTATCCGTGGTCAATTTGCACACCTCTTTGCAATTGCTTTTTCAGCGGCTTACCAGTAATGCTACCTCATTTCTGCGCATAAAGGGAGGAGTCCATGGAGGATTATAACGCATGACAAAGGCCATACCTTCCGTTTTGATCCCGTGCTCCTGCAAAGTTTGCTCTAGAACCCTCAGATGTTTTTCGTCCTTCTCTGGGCCAGCAAAGCCGGAAAATCTTATAACGGCCAAAATCCTGGAAGCAATGGTCTCAATTTTTATCTTCTCGTTATTGGGCTTGGGAAGGCTCAACAGGTCATACCTTTTGGGCATGACAAAGGCCATGCGCCCTTCATCCGTCACAACCGGCGCAGTCATTCCTATGCGCTCTTTCTGGCTGTTATCTCCAAATATGTAGCCTGCTAAAGTCCCAAAGGCCCCGTTCTCGCTTCCTTTAGCGATTGCCGCCCAAATTTGCGGCCGGTACTCTCTGATCTCAACATTGTTCTCCAGGCTCTCCAGAACGGTATATTCAGGCTCTTCAACTTTTGAGAACATTGACGGCTCCATTCAGGAATAATCGATCTCTGCAAATTCCGCAATCATGGCCCGAGGTACTGGGCTTTGCACGGATGAGATTTTCTTGATGATTAAAGTAAATTATTTCGCCATATTGGGATAAATCCTTTTGGGCCGTTTGGCCTTGTTATCTTTCTTCAATGTCCAGACATAGCCCATCAAGGATTGGATTGATTGGGGTATCATAAACGGCCTGATGATAGCGGTCGAATTTCTGATTTTAGGGATAATCAGAAATTGTGAATTGCTGTCCATACTCCTCGGTGCAATCTTTCTGAGGCCACACTTTTAAAAGCGTGACCCAAAGGTTTTTCGTCTGATACATCTACCCTGAATACAAGGTGGCTAAAAGATGTTTAGCTCGTTTGGCATGCGTTGTATTTTATCTATTTTCTTGGTAGGCTGCTTCTTTCAGGGAGCGCTGGCCATAGAAGTCTCTTTTTCTGCGGAGGACGGCGGGGGATCTGTGGGCATTTCTGATGATTACGAAGTCAGCACGGGCGTCTCTGTTTCCGAGGAGTCCGAGGCAAATTTTGGAAACGTGGAGATGACCAACTGCAGGGAAGTCGCAGGTTCTGGTGATGTTAGCATGACACAGACCTACAGCGGGAGCGGCGGTTATGTTGGCAATAGTTATGTTTCCACTCAGGATGCATCCAGTACAATATCCACCAGTGCCATTCTTACACCTGCAGCGCTCAATGCCAAACTTAGCGGGAGCATCATTGGACGATCAAGCGATCTGAGTTTAAATTTGAATTCAAATGGATATAGTGCTCAGACAAATGCGGGGATGAACGGAGGCTTGCTGAGCACTGACATGGCTGCATGGACAGGCAGTGCAAGTGTATCCCAAATAACTGATATGAATGCCGAGGAGGGTTCTGCTAGCTCTATTGCTACTGGACTTTGGAATGATGGATACTTGGCGATTGCCGATCTTAACATGAAGAATGGTAACCTTAAGACCAATCAGATTGCAAGCTTTGACGGTAATAGTGCTATAGCATCCCAGGCTTCAGAGGTAAATGCAGAGCAGGGTTCTACTAGCTCTTTTGCGTGGAGTTTTGATGGATACAAGGCTCGTTCCTTTCTTAACATGAAGAATGGTAACCTTAAGACCAATCAGATTGCAAGACATGACGGTAGTAGTGCTGTGGCATCCCAGACTTCAGAGGTAAATGCAGAGCAGGGTTCTGCTAGCTCTTCTGCTTACAATTGGGATGATCGACACCAGGCTAGCACCTCTCTTAACATGAAGAATGGTAACCTTAAGACCAATCAGATTGCAGGACAGGATGGTAGTGGTACTACCGCATCCCAAATCTCAGAGGTAAATGCAGAGGAGGGTTCTACTAGTTCTTCTGCTTACAATTTAGATGATGAGAACTATGCGAATACCTTTCTTAACATGAAGAGTGGTAACCTTAAGACCAATCAGATTGCAAGAAATGACGGTAGTGGTGCTACTATATCCCAAATCTCAGAGGTAAATGCAGATGAGAGTCAAGCTTGGTCTTCTGCTGGGCGGGCGAGCACCTATCTTAACATGAAGATTGGTAACCTTAAGACCAATCAGATTGCAACACATGACGGTAGCAGTGCTGTGGCATCCCAAATCTCAGAGGCAAATGCAGATGAGAGTTATGCTGGCTCTTATGTTGGGAGTTTTTTTGATGGATACAAGGCTCGTACCTATCTTATCATGAAGAATGGTAACCTTAAGACCAATCAGATTGCGAGACAGGACGATAGTAGTTCCCATGCATCAGGGGAGTTTCACGTCATGGCGGACATGATAAATCTAGCAGAATCTGCAACTCAAGGCTCAGATCACAGCAGCATAACTACGACGGTAAATAGCGTGGGCAATGTGAAGGGAACGTTTGATGGCATGGTAACCTCGTATGCTGACTACTCGACAGGCGCAAGCCAAAGTGGCCGTATAGTTGGGGGATATCAGGTCCGTGGAGTGGCCAACGATCTCACAAAATATAGATATTCTGCCTCTGGCACATTCGACAGAATCGTAAATGCGTGGACGGATGATACGGGACAATATATAAATGGTCTCTCCGGAGACTGGTTTATCAATCCCGGTCAGCTCATCCAACCCGTGATCGATTCAGCTGAGGCAGGAGATACTATTGAACTGGCATCAGGGATATTTAATGAGAACCTGATTATCAATAAGCTTTTGACCCTATTAGGGGCTGGTAGCGGGGACGATACAAGCTTCAACACTTTGATTAATGCAGTGGATAAGAGCAAGTCAGTTATTTCTATTGTGACCGGTGGTACATCGAACGACAATAGGTTAATCGTCAAGGATTTGCAGGTAACTGGCGCTACCTCAAGCAGCGGCATTTCCATTAACGGAGTTGGTGATATCAGCCATATCACCTTAGATAATATAGCGTCTACAGGCAATTATTATGGAGCCGATTTCTCTGCATTGGGTTCTGATAATAGGATCTCTGATGTGGTCGTTAGCAACTCTCAGGTCACCAATTCTGGCATGGATGGCGTGAACATAGATGCACGAAATCATGGAAACATAGGCAATGTCGACATCATAGATAGCACAATATCTGGATCTGGCGGGAACGGCGTGAGAGTGAATGCAGGAGTTCGCTACAGTTCAGATAGTAGGGTTAGCGGCACAATAGGCAACGTCGATATCGAGGGATGCACTCTATCCAATTCTGGGAGCAGCGGCGTGGACGTCCGAGCATATTCTGGAAGCACCATAGGTAGTGTCGGAATTGCTGGAAGCGTAATATCTGGAGCCGGTGAAAGTGGCGTGTACGGAGGTGCATATTATGGTGGAACCACCGTAGGGAACATTGGGATTACAGAGAGCACCATATCCGGTTGTGACAGAGGCCTGAGCATGGGTGCAACGGGAGGCGGCATCAATAATAACATCGTTCTCACAGATAGCACTATATCGAACTCTCTCTATGACGGGATTTGGACTGCGGCGGCAAATGGTGGCACTGTAGGTAAACTTGGGATCACTAGGAGTACCATAACAGGCTCTGGCTGGAACGGCGTGAGCACGAAAACATGGGCGGGAGGCTCGATTGGCAAACTCGAAGCTCATGAGTCGAATATCTACGGCAACAACGAATTTGGAATAATGAACCAAGCGGGAACAACGTTCGATGCCACTAATAGCTGGTGGGGTAATGGAGGGGCCGGCGTGAATGTTGGTAAGCCTGGAGAAGAAGGCAACAACCCTGCGGGAAGTGTGCTCTATACCTCCTCTGAAGCCTGGCGTAGATCATACGGCCAAACAACATCCCAGACTTTAGGTGTTGTAACCTATACTCCCTGGAGCACTTCGAAATTCCCGGAGGTTCCATAGATGAGAGCCATTATTGCCATTCTGACCGTTGCGGCTCTGGTTTTCTCAGCCTCCGCAGCCTCTTGGTCCGGCTCTGTGAAGACCGACTCGGACTCCTGGTCCATCACCAGGGAGAGCAGCAACCTGAGCTTCAGCTACGAGCAATCCGTGCAGGGTCAGATCTCTCCAGTGGACTACCGGGGCAGAACCCTAGGTTCTTACCACTCTTTCTACGAGGATGTGAAGGTCAACGATGTGCGAGTTAAGGAGAGAACTGCCGCCTTGGAAGGAAGCTATAGCTCCGAAGAGCTGCTCACCCTGAAATCAAGCACCAACAACTCCGTGAACGCCACCATTTACAAACCGGCTGGCTCGGACATCTACGACATCGAATTTTACGAGCATTGGCCGGTCAAGTTCAGCTATAGCAAGAGCATGAACTACTCAGGAAAGGAGATCAACAACCGAGAGTTTGTAGGCAACAATAATGATTACGTGGGTGCAAATTTCCTTTACAACCACGAGTTCTCCAAGGAGCGCAGTCTGAACATGAGACTGGAGAGGATGAATGCCACCATACTTGCTACGGACGACGCTATCGATTTTAGCGAAGTCAAAGCCACCAGGGACACGCGGTACAAGCTCCAGACACACAGCACCGGCATTGCCAACTTCGAGTGGAGACAGGTGGGCACGGATAATGAGATCCTAAACGCCGGAGATGAGCGGTTTGTAGGTGTCTATGATATTGCCAAGAACATCCGCATGAAGTCACGCTTTGACACCATTCAGAAGGAAGACGACTGGCTACCTTGCTGTTCAGGAGGATTTGTTAGCATGAATCCCCTTGATCAGAGATCGTTTAAATCGGCTAAGGGCGTCTTTGACTGCACTTGCTCCAATCCACCCGAAAAAGCGTCGTTGTAGATATTCTGCGGGATTATTTTCTCCTCTTCATTTTTTT
>DATLBD010000011.1:0-13660 GCA_035527135.1 Methanothrix sp.
TTTAGCAAACTCCGCCCCTGCCGACGGGAAGTCTCCCTTCTCCAGGTCGAGGCTGGCCAGGTTAAAGGTGGCAAAAGCAGCGCCCTTCCTGTCTCCTGCCTTCTCCAGCAGCTCCAGTGATTTCACGAGACTGGGGCGCGCTGCATCATAATCGCTCCTGCTCATATCCAGGCGGCCCATTTCCTGCAAAGCCGCTGCCTCGCCCTGCACATCACCCAGGCCCTTCATGATCTCTATGATCTTCTGTTGCTTCTCTTTAGCCGCCTCATTTTCGCCTTTCTTCATGTCAATGGCGGCCAGTCTCTGCAGGCTGGCGGCCTCGCCTGACAGGTCGCCTGCTGCATGGAATGCATCTGCAGCTTTTTGCAAGCTCTCTTTTGCCAGGTCATTCTTTTCCAGGAGCATGAGTGCCGTGCCCAGGCCGTGATGGGCGGCGGCGTCAGGGGCAATCTCCAGGGCCTGCCCATACCACTCTACTGCCTTTCTGTATTCGCCCTGATCCAGATAGGCTTGGGCGATCCAGGCAATAGGACCTGCCTGCTTTTCCCTATCCAAGAGCTCCTGATTTAGCCTTACCAGATCAGAGTAGTAGCCATGCTTCTGCAGATAGCTGCTGATGCTGGCTGTCACGGCAGTGGCACTGTCCAGATCCTCCGCCGCCAAAAAGTGTCCCCGTGCCTCCAGCAAGACATCTAACCGGGAGAGTCCCAGCTCTGCCGAGCGCCCGGACTCGGCCAGATCCCTGAGAAAAACGCCGGCTGCCTTTTGCGCGGCCAGCTGCTCCTCTGAACTCAAGGCCGCCAGAAGTGAGGTGCGAAGGGATGGGGGCACAGCCCACATCAATCCCTTTGAGTAGGCTAGAGAGAGGTCCTGCCACTCGCGGACATTGGCGGCTGCCTGCTCTTCTGCTGCACCAGAAACGGCTGCCAGGCCAGCCGGGCTCATGGCTACGGCGTAGACTGCGGCCTGAGAGAGGGCGTGGCAGGAGGCAAAGCCCAGGCGAGAGGCGAGCTTTGTCATCGGGTCCTCGTTGGCGGCGAGATCTCCCAGACTCAAGGCTTTGCCTGTTTGGGCCAGGCGAGCCGGATGGCCCAAGGCAGCAAGGTGATGCTCAACAAGCCCGGCGTAAGAGATCTCGCCTTTTTTATAGCGGTCCGCCACGGCCCCGTCCCAGAGAAGATATCTAATGAATGCAGCCTGGCCAAGCCCTTCCAGCTTCCACTGCCAATTGCGAGCGGGCAAGGTTAGAGCGTCTGCCGGCAAAGCCTTGCAGGTGATGATGGCGCGGCCCGCTGCCATGCCTCTTAGCATTTGCAGGTAGAACTCAGCCAGATCCGGGTCCAAGATTTTGCCGGTCTTGCCGTGCAGTTCCAGGCCGTCCCATATCATCAGGATTCGAGAGGCTTTCAGCACTTCCAACAGGCTCTGCAGCCGCTCTTTGACGGAGCGCCTCTGGTCTCTGAGACTTTTTGCCGCTGCCTCATCACCGGTTGCACTCAAATGGCTGACTGCCGCCTCCAAGAGCCGGGCGGAGCTTATGCGGTTATGAGGCGAGCTGTAAATGGGCAGAACGGTGTAGCCAGCGGGCACCAGCAGGCGGGCGAGATGGGTTGCCAGAGCGCTCTTGCCTACGCCATCCGGGCCGGTGATAATCAGAGCATGCGCTCCACCCTCTCGCAGGGCGGGAAGGAGGCGCTGCAGATCTCGCCGCCTGTCCACAAAGCACTCCGCCCTGCCTTCTGTCAGGCCCGGCAAGGCGAAAAGCTCTTGGCAAAAGGAGGCTTTCGCAACAGCAGCTCTCTCTTTGGAGTCGTAGATCTTCGGCTGATCGTAAATGGAGTACAGAGCGGGAACTGAAACCGGAACCTGGTCAGGACCTGCAGAGATCTCCCGGCGCACGGATAGCAGTGCTTCATCCATTGATTGACCTGCGACCAGGGCCCGGTATAGGGGCAGAGTAGCAGCGGTGGATGCATTCCAGGCCACTGCCAGAGGAATGCTCTCCGCCAGCTTCTGGCAGAGCAGATGCAGAGAGGATGGGGTCTCGCTCTGTAGGCCGCCCAGGATGATGCCCACCGCATCGCCATCCTTCAGTGCCTCTGCCAAATTCTCAGCCGATCGCAGATCGGCCTTGCCTGCTGAGCCCTGCAAAGAGAGTACCGCATTGCCACCGGACATCTTTCCCCGGCCCGCCAGGTGCACCAGATGGGGCCGGAACGACTTTGCCAGGCTCTTCAGCTCCTCAAAGGTGCCGCTCTCACAGATCACGAGATTCATGTCCAGGCCCTCTGATACCTTTTGGATCGACTGCTCTTCTTCTTCAAAATCTAATGGCTCGGCTGCCAGGAAAAGCACTCGCAAGGGCCCTGGCGAAAGCTTCGCCGAGGAGGCAATAAGCCCGTCTGCTGCTCTGGGTAGGCGAATGACGCTGCCCCTGTTACTGCCACCCTGTTGCCGGGAAAGCGGGAGCAGCTCCCAGGGAAGCTGTAATACCTCCGGGATGGGAGACGCGATAGTAAGTCTTGCACCCGGCAAGATGTCTGCCAAGTCCTGGCCGCCCGTCTCCAGGAAGAGATGAAATAGCCCGTCACTGAGGATGGGCAGATAGCTAATCGCACCCGCCCGGCCAACGCCTTGCAGAAGAGAGAAGTACTGAGATGCCATTTCCTGCACCTGCTGAGTCTGAACTGGCGTGAGCGTTCTCTCTGCCATGACATTACCCTCAACCAGGATTTTATAGGCAAAGGTCCTGGCAACGGCAGTTCCCGCCTCCGAGACTGAAATTGTAATATTTTGCATATTTGCTCCTCCACTATCGTTCTATTTTTATTGATCTACAACTTATGTTTATTAATTTTAGTTTTTTATTTTACTATCGGTATATCTATGCCTGCATGGCTTTTGTCTCGCAGTAGTCCTTGGGCTCCAGATGCACCACCACATCCTTGACCCCCGGAATCTTGCTCTTTATCATGCCCTCCACTTCCTCGCTCACTTTATGAGCTGCCTCTATGGAAAGCGACGAGTCAACTCCGATATGCAGATCCACATAAATCTCCCCTGCCATGCCGCGCGTGCGAACACGATGGCAGGTGCAGACGCCTTCTATCGACTTTGCCAGATCGACAATTACCCTCTCTTCGACCAGAGCTTTATCCAGCAATACCTTGGAGCTGTCTCTTACAATCTCCAGACCGGTCAAAAGGATCAGGCCACAGATGAGCAGAGCGATAACCGGATCGGCCAGAGGATAGCCCATCTTGACAGCTACAAATCCCAGGATGACGCCCACGGAAACAAAAATGTCGCTTCGCGTATGCATGGAATCGGCCACCAGGATGCTGCTCATCATCCTCTTGCCCAGGATATATTCGTAGGCCGAGACGCCAATATTGATGAGCAAGGTTATACCCATAATTCCGAAAGACAGCTCGGTTATCTGAGGAACGGACTGATTTTGGAAGCGATTTACTGTCGTCAGGACCAGTTGAAAGCAACTGGCAAATAGCAGCAAGGCAATCCCCAAAGAGGCAAAGGTTTCGAACTTGGCATGGCCGTAGGGGTACTCCTTGTTGGGAGGGCGGGCCGCCAGGGAGATGCCCACCAGGCCGATGATGTTGGAGGTGCTGTCGAAGAGAGAATGCAGGCCATCTGCGCTCATGGAGAGAGAGCTCGTGAGAAGGCCATAGCCTCCCTTGGCAAGTGCTGTAGCTATGTTAATTACGAATATTATTATCAGAATGCGCCGAACCGCCCCATAGTAGGCCATCATGTTAGATATGCGGGGGAAGCGATAAATAATTTTTTGACTTCTGCGGAGTTGATCGTTTGATTGAAACCGGATACTTGGAGTTTAAGACGCAAAGCGGCGAAGTGAAAGACATTACGGATGAAGTGCAAGGGGCATTGCAGAGCACGCCTCTGCAAGCAGGAGTGGTCACGATCTTTGTGCCCGGGGCCACGGGCGCCGTCACCACCATCGAGTTTGAGGACGGGCTGGTAGCGGATCTGGGTGAGGCCCTGCAGAGGCTGGCCCCCCAGGAGATCGATTACGCCCATAATCTGAGGTGGCATGACGGCAACGGCCATTCCCACATCCGGGCCGCGCTGCTGGGTCCAAGCCTCACTGTGCCCTTTAATGAAGGAAGGCTGATGCTGGGCACCTGGCAGCAGATTGTCTTCCTGGAGCTGGACAACCGGCCCCGGCAGCGAAAAGTGATTGTGCAGATGATGGGCGAGTAGCTGTTGCCTTACACGTGCTGGGGTGTTAGGTAACCGTTATCAACGTAGGCAGGCCCAGGCCCTGCAAATCCCCTTCTGCCAAAACCCTGCGGTTGCCTTCCCTGTCCACCAGGGTCAAATTCTGCAGATGCCACTCGCCCGTCTCGTTGCTCTGGGGGAGGAAAATCTGGGCTGCGAAAAACCCATCTTTTGCCGTTCCCGAGATGCGGTTCTGGGCAGAGAAGAGCGCGGGGGCTTCCACTCCCATCGGGCCGGAAAATACTGCTTCCGCCGCCCATACTGCCTGGTCGTCGATTATGTGAGCCGTCAGATTGATGGGCTGGGGTGAGGTGGCGGAGAGCTGCTGTGGCTGGAAAGCGAAGCCTGCCAGGCTGGGGGGCTGGTCGTCACCCATGGGGCCTAAGGCACCGCTTTGGGGCGGGGCCAGGGGGTCGGCTGCGCCAGCGGAGGAAAAGCATTCGCTGCTGCTTCCAATCTTTATGGTCTTGCCAATGGAAAAAGAGCCCACCAGGTCCTCCACACTCTTGCCGTAGGCTGAGGCGGGGGATGCAGAGGCGAGCAGGATGAGAAGGGCTAAAGCTAGAATTCGAGAATGCAAACTGCGTTCACCTTCAGTGCATTTGGCTAGAGGAGACAAATATCTTTTCCCTGGCTGGACTAGCAAGCAGGCTAGAAAACCCTAATTACAAGCAGATTCGATTAATTAGTAGTGATCGCATCCGGTGACCAGTTCATCGCGGGCCGCTCCGGCGGGGTGGTCAGTGCCGTCGTCCCCTGGCGAGGAGTGTTTGCGGGTGTAGCTCCGGCGCACATCTTTTATGCGGCAGGCACGCATGACCTGCGCGTGGGCGGTCTGGCCTGCAAGGTGACCTACATACCTAACGATGCCGACCTGGCCTTCTTTCCCATCCTGGGAGCTTGTCGGCCCACTGAACTCGGAAAGCCTCAGTTGGGTGAAGCGGAGATCTTCAACGCCCTGCATAGTATGCGCTGCAGGATCTCCGACACCTCCTGGTCGATTGTCTATGTCGTTCTTCCTCCAGGTGATCTTCCCGGGCCGGGAGAGAGTGGCAGCCCCTTGATTCAGGATGGGCGCGTGGTGGGACTTCTGCTCTCGCTCAACATGCACACCTGCAAGGGAATCGCTATCTCCACTGAGATTATAAAGCGCGAAATTCAGGTCTAAACAGAGGAGTATGCCAGAACGAAGTGGTTCCCGAGGTGAGGGCAAGAATTCAGCGCATTCTGGAGTGGCTAAAACATCTGGTAGTGTCTCAATTTAACGGCTCTTCGCGGTTCTTTTTTCCATGTGGCTAACCTCAGGTTATCATGAAATGGAATCAGGTGCAGGGATCAAAAAAATCGGCACGTAGGGTAACTAACACCTCAGTCCGGATGGCAGGGTTGGCATCCCAGAGGATTTGCGCCTCCAGTCACACCCACTCGAAATAGCGAGGAACCAAAAAAATAATGATTAGCCATGAGTCCATGCTAATGGCTATTTGGTCTTTGGCAGATTCTCGACGGACACCGGTTCCGGAAGATCGAAGCCAAACATTTTAGAATAAAAATAAAGCTCAGCCTCTAAAGCCCTTCGAATATTAATTGCGATCCGAAAGCCATGCTGCTCTTTCTGGAAAAGAAGATAGGCCGTAGGAATACCTTTTCCCTTGATAGCTTCAAACATGCTCTCAGATTGATCCGGAGTCACAACTTTATCTTCCGCTCCCTGGAAGAAGATAACAGGACGGGAGAGTTTCTCAAGATTATTTATAGGTGATCGCTCCTTCCATAGTATCTTCTGCTCTTCAGTCTCATAAGGCCCGATCAATTTGTCCAGGTAGCGAGATTCGAATTTATGTGTATCTACACGCAGTTTTTCTGCGTCGCTCACTCCGTAATAGCTAGCACCTGCCGTGAAAGCTTTTTTGAAGGTTAAGGCACAAAGAGTGGTCCACCCTCCTGCGCTTCCTCCTCGAATGGCAATACGGCTTTCGTCAACTTTTCTCATCCTACTCAGATATAATGCGCTCTCTTCACAGTCTTCCACATCTGCAAAGCCCCAATTGCCGTAGAGAAGCTGCCGATATTGGCGGCCAAAACCGCTGCTTCCTCTATAATTCACATCTAAGACCGCAAAACCGCGGCTAGTCCAAAACTGGGCCAATAGATTTAATGCGCTGGATGCTGCGGCAGTAGGCCCTCCATGGCTTACGATAATTAGTGGTGGGCTCTCTTTTTCAAGAGGGTCAAAATCCTTGTTCTTAGGCGGGTAATAGAAGGCATGAGCATTGAGTTGTTCTGAGGCGGTAGACCTTGCAGTGGCAAACTCAATATGTTGTGGCTTTGAAATATACCCCTCATCCATGGAGATTGCCAGCGAGCTTCTAATCACGTCTAGCTTTCCTTCATCGGGTTCCCTAAGATCCAATTGCACAATTGATGAGGCTGCATCGGGTGAACCACCAACAAAGACCGCCCTCCCGCCGCCCACCTTAATGTAGGCAATATCTGTATATGGAGACTCGATTTCTTTCGTCTCTTTGGTTTTTATATTTATAGCTGCAAGCTTCCATTCGCCTGCATCATTGTAAGCGCAAATTATCTGATCTCCTTTAAGATCGAAGGCATAATTGCTATCACCAAACGTCCAGGGAGGGCGTCCGAACTCTGCCTCTTTTTTTGTTAAGGGTTCCTTTTCACCATGGCGATAAATGCTCCACCAGTTATTGCGATCCGAGACATAGTAAAGCTTATTGTCTGGAGACCATAAAGGCTGAATAATGGATTCATTCTTGTCACCAGCTACCTTTTTAATATCTGTAAGTAATCCATTTGTATCGAATTCACCCATCCACAATTCGGTGTTATCCCATGGCATATCGGGATGATTCCATGCAATCCATGCCAGACTATTGCCATTGGGGCTCAGGCGAGGTGAAGAGTAGAAGTCCTTTCTTGGAGAGTCTTCTTCCGGGAGTTGTCCATTTTCACGGTCTACTCCCGAAATGAGCTCAATCTTCTCTATTTTTTCCGGATCCGAGCTTAGACTCGCCAAACCATTGATTGCATTTTGATCGGACCTCGTATGGTCTTCGTATACACAAATTATTCGTTTTCTATCCTTATCCATCATGCCATCTGCAAACCGTAATTTGCTCTCTTTAATATCCGGAGAGACAGCTTTTGGTGGTTTGCCAGGATCCTGACGATACAGTTTCTGATCATTGAAGTTTGAGTAGTAAATAGATCCATTATGAACGAAATAAGATGCTCCCCCATATTCATGAACTCGAGTTCGAGCATTGTAATCCTTATTTAGGACATCTTCTATCTTTCCGTCAGCAGTCAGACGAACAATTACATTCCTACCACCTTCTGAAGGCCGAGATTCGATCCAGTAAATATCTTTGCCGTCCAATACTACCTGCTCAAGGCGGATAGCTCCATTTGATACAATACAAGAATCTATGGGGGATATCCAACTTCCGTAGGGGCTTTGCATATGAAATTCCTCATACCTTATCATATTGCTTGCTTAATATTCTGCATTTTAAGCCACTTGTCTAATAGCATAAAAACGTTAGGTACTTTACGCATATAGAGGGAGAAGCCATAATCTATTTTCAGATTTTTCAGGTTATTGAAGAGCTCTTGTTCTCTCGCTCAGTGGTTTTCTTCCAGGCATTGATCAGTGATTTGGTGTCCGTTCCGACTGCAGGCGTCATTACACCCTTTATCCCATATGAGGCCCGCAATGTTAAATATTGCGACAAACTGCGGTGATGTAACTTCAGAAAAAGGTTTTCATTGGAGAGGTCGGTCGAGTCGACAATTCGATCCGTCTAATCCTTAATATTTTCGTTATTAACGCCTATCTGTTCTGCATCTTCTCGATGATTGGCTTCGCCTTCTTCAGCTCCTCGCGACCGATGGTGAGATTTCCATGGAGGATGTCTTCCTTTGAGCCTGATATCGCCGCCGAGATATTATTCATTTGAGCCGTAAAATTGTCGTCGAACTTGACCGTCAGTGGCCTGTATTTGGAATATTTGTCCTGAAAGGCTGCAAAGGCGCTCTCCAGCTTCTCATACGAAGCAGCAGCGTTCTCGTTATCTCCCTGGCTGGCAGATTGTAACGCCAAGGTGTAGGACTCATTTACTCTTTCCAAATCGTCCAGAAATATATTCTTGGTCAGCACAGCGCTGGCAAAGCTTCCCACCACGGCTAAGAGCAAGGCCGTTACTATAAAGGCCGTCTTGATGTTCTTATCCTTGCGTTTTACAATCTCACAGCTATTCCAGCCCAATAATTCATACAGGCCGCAATTTCCCTTGATCACTGGGATCATTATTACCGCAGCCGCCAGGACAAGCAGAAGCTGTAGATCCTCAGCCGCCCAGAAGAATGCCGCAAGAATGCATGCTTCTGCTATTATCACTCTAGCAAGCCGGTCAAGGGTGCCCAGGTTCTTCATGAGAGTAGAAGTCTTGTTTGGAGGTTATAAGTCTTTGCGGGCTCATGTCTCTGCTTCCTAAGTCTTAGCGATTTATGTCTTTGCGGTGCAGACCGAGCTGATGGGTGGTATGATAACCTTTGCTCAAGCAAAGTCATTTTAAATAGTAGAATGCTCAAAATGAGCACCCCTGAAAAAAGGTCTCGTCTCATGTCTTCCGCATCTGAAATTGTCCCTAACAATCGTCTGGATTTTAAGGACGTGTATGATATAAGTGCGCCCCTAAACACGGTGCCAACCTACCCCGGCGATAGGCTGTACTTCCGGGAGTGGATGGCAAGGTTGGATGAGGGTAAAGACTACTGCCTATCTGCCTTGACCCTAAGCTCTCATGCCGGCACACATCTCGATTTTCCTTCCCATCTGCTGAGGGGCGGCAAGACCCAAGAAGAGTATTCACTGAAGCGCTTCATCATCCCGGCAGAGGTCATCTCCGTTCCTGGAGAGGGCCCTATCCTGCCGTCCAGCTTGCAGGGCTGCAAGATCATGAAAGGGCAGGCTCTGCTCTTCAAGACCAGCAATTCCAAAAAGCATCTCATGCATCAAGCCGCCTTCTCGGAAGAGTTCGTCTGCCTTTCTCCCGACGCCGCCCGTCTCTGTGCAGCCGAGGGCGTTGGCCTGGTGGGAATCGATTATCTTTCCGTAGATAAATATGGGGATGACTCTCTGCCCGTGCATCGCATTCTTCTGGAAAACGATATTGTCATCCTGGAAGGTATTGATCTGGCGGCCGTTCCCTGCGGTAGATATTCTCTTATCTGCCTTCCCATGAGTATAGAAGATGCAGAAGCTTCTCCAGTGCGGGCTGCTTTAGTGAGGTGATGATACGGATCTTGAGTCCATGTATCGATCTGCCCTGAACGCCCTGGATGAGGCCATTTGTCTCTGTGATGGAACCGGTCGCGTTTTGTTCCTGAATCAGGCCGCCAAGAAGCTGACGGGATGGCAGGATGGGGACGGTCTGATCGATTTAAGCAAAACTCATGGGAGTATCGAAATAAGCGGAAAGTCCTTTTTGTATTCCCTTTCCCCTCTAAAGGACGAAAGCCTTTCCTGCGTTTTTTTGGCAACCCTGAAAAGCCTGCCGGACGAAAAAACCCAGGATGATCTGCGCAGAGGTGATCGGATACTGGCCGGTGCAGCGCTGGCTACAAACCAGCTCTTAATCACGGAGGAGAAAGATCTTGCCTTGGGCCAGGCTCTGGAGATTTTGGGCTGCTCGTTAAATGTGGACCGGGTTTACATATTTGAGAATTATGATACAGAAAGCGGTGAACACCGCAGTAAATTGAGTCATGACTGGACAAGAGAGGGCATACAGCAGAAAAAAGAACCTCTTCCTCCCTACGATCTATCCTACCAAGAACCCATCTCCTGGTATGATACCCTCGCTCGAGGCATGCTTCTCAAGGGACTGGCCAGAGATCTGCCCGAACAGGCAAGAATGCTTTTGGAGAGGCTGAATGTGCTCTCCTTCCTGATTGTACCCATCTTTATAAAAGACAGATTCTGGGGCTTCATAGGCTTTGATGATCGGAGAATTGAAAGGATCTGGACCTGGGGTGAGGTATCCGTCTTGATGATGATCGCTGGGGCCATCGGCGCATCATTGGGCCGCTGGGATACGCAAACAGCCTTAAAAGAAAGCGAAAAGAAGTATCGAGAGCTGGTAGAGAGTGCCAACAGTATCATTATGAGAATGGATACATTCGGCAATATTACTTTCATTAATAAATATGCAGAGGATTTCTTTGGCTACCGTCAAGCGGAGATCATTGGTCGCAATGTTGTGGGAACCATTGTTCCCGCTATGGATTCTGAGGGGCGGGATCTGCGAAAGATGATTGAATGCATTGGAAAGAGCACCGAAGCTTATGTCGCGAATGTAAATGAGAATATGCGCTCTAACGGCGAAAGAGTATGGATCTCCTGGACCAATAGGCCCGTACAAGATGATAACGGTGAAATCGTGGAGATCCTCTGCATCGGCAATGATCTGACGGAGAACAAGCGCTCTTCAGAGAGGCTGAAAAAAGTAGTGCAGGACCTGCGCGAGGCGCGAGACTACCTGGAGAGCCTCTTCGACTATGCCAATGCCCCCATAATCGTCTGGGACCCATCCTTTCGGATCACCAGGTTCAATCATACCTTTGAGAGGTTGACCGGCCACCGGACCGAAGATGTCTTGGGTCGCCATCTGGATATTCTCTTTCCCGAGATGAGTAAAGCCACATCGATGGCTTACATCGAAAAGACCCTCGCCGGCGAGTACTGGGACGCGGTTGAGATCCCCATTTTAAGAAAAGACGGAGAGGTCAGAACTGTGCTCTGGAACTCGGCTATCATCTACGATGAATACGGCAAAAAGGTAGTGGCCACCATCGCCCAGGGTCAGGATATAACGGAGCGCAAAGAGGCCGAGAGCCAGGTAATCTTCCAGGCGTCTCTGCTTGACCAGGTTAGAAATGCCGTAATTGCCACTGATCTTGAGGGCAGGATAGTATACTGGAACCATTTCTCAGAGGTGCTCTATCAGTGGAAAGCCGATGAGGTGCTCGGCAAGAACATTGCCGAGACCATCGTGACTGAGGAAGAAAGTGGCCTCATAAAAGATGTGATCGAGGATATTATTCTCTGCGGCTATCAAGAAAGCGAACACATGGTGCGCAGAAAAGATGGCAGCTTGTTCCCAGCTCTTTATGTATTCAATGTGCTTAAGGATCAGCAGGAAAGAATCATGGGATTTGTGGGCGTCTCCATCGACCTTACAGAATGGAAAAAAGCAGAGCAGGATCTACGCCAGGCAAAAGAGCGTGCTGAGTCGGCCACAAAGGCCAAGTCCGAGTTTTTGGCCAATATGAGCCACGAGATTCGCACGCCTATGAATGCTGTTATCGGCCTTACCGATCTTCTTCTCGAAACAAAGATCGATTCTGAGCAGCAAGATTACATCAAGACCATTCGCAGCAGCGGGGACTCACTCATGGCTGTGATAAGCGATATCCTGGACTTCTCCAAAATCGAAGGCGGGATGCTGGACTTAGAAAAGGAGACCTTTAATGTGCAGCAATGCCTGGAGGCATCTGTGAATATGGTAGCCCAGGCTGCTGCGAGGAAGGGTCTTCGATTAGGCTTTAAGGTAGAGCCGAATGTACCTCGCAGGCTTTTGGGAGACTCGACACGCCTCAAGCAAATTCTGGTCAACCTGCTGGGTAATGCGGTCAAATTTACTGAAGCGGGAGCGATTTCTATCATTGTATCCTCCCGGCCCAAAGACGGAAAATATGTGGTCCAGTTTGCGGTCAAGGATACAGGTATCGGCATAAGCACAGATCGCATGAGTCGTCTCTTTCAATCTTTCAGCCAGGTGGATACCTCCACTACCCGCAAGTACGGTGGCACGGGCCTGGGCCTGGCTATAAGCAAGAATCTGGCCGAGCTGATGGGGGGAAGAATTTGGGCAGAAAGCGAGCAGGGTAAGGGATCAATCTTCTACTTCACCATTCAGGCAGAAGCATCTCCCGAGCCTTCCCCAGCAAAGCCTCAGGGAGGGCCCCTCCTGACTCCGCCAGGCTTGGAGCATGAAGCGAAAAAGCACCTGGGCATATTGCTGGCTGAGGATAACGCCGTCAACCAGAAGGTGGCAATACGCATGCTGGAGCGCCTGGGCTATAGAGCAGATATTGCAGTCAACGGTTTGCAGGTTTTGGGCGCACTGCAAAACCATCCTTACGACTTGGTGCTCATGGATGTGCAGATGCCGGAGATGGACGGCCTGGAGGCCACGAGAAGTATTCGCAACATGCCGGGTCGCCAACCCTACATCATTGCCATGACGGCACATGCCATGAAAGGCGATCGAGAAGAATGCCTCGAGGCGGGCATGAACGATTATGTCTCGAAACCGGTAAGAATAGAAGAGCTGCAAGCTGCCATAGAGCGAAGCCTGCCTGTTGGTAAAGACGAAAAGCGAAAAGCTGACAGCAAGCCCTAGTGCGCGTGATTGGGAATATTGCATCCAAATGCATGGCTGGGCTCGAAAACCATGGATAGAAAAAGCGATAGATGGGATGAAACACAGCTTCGCGGATGACAGGCTAGAATTTTATCGATCAGATGATCGGAACATCCACACGCTGGGGCTGCCACAATTTCCGAAATGTATAACAGGAAAACTCCTTTGAATCCTAATGATGGTTGCTGTAGTTTCCAAGTTTTCGATTTTGCACATAAAATAAGGTAGTATAGCCGATATCATGTCATTAAATTACATAATATTAGTCTCAAGAATATACCAACATAGATTTGGTATGCCAAAAAGAAATCCGATTTACAAAGGTGACGCCGAACGAAAAACATGAAGTACAGAAAGATAGAACAAAAATATTTATCTAAAAAATTTGAATAGTACCTGAAGAAAATGTAATACTAAGATCATATATGATTATTTGATTTGGGGAAGATTTGCTCTCACGAGGAGGATTTTTAAGTATATTTTCGGCATATTTATAGCATCCTTTGAATAGAGGTATAATGACAGTTTCAATGCTATTTGGAAAATATTCAGCATTTTTTATCTCAAATGGTATGGGCGGTTTTAAATATTTATTCAATTTGTCAAATAAAGCCTTATGATCCCTTTTTTGATCGTCCGGTCTGCCTAAAGAATGAGCATATCTATGTCTAAGTTGTCTAGTCAAATAGGCAGCTTCATGCTCATCAATGGTAGTGTACTTTCTTTTCTGTAAAATGATATTAAGGCCCTGTATCCAATATATCTTTGGAAAGAAGGAGGATACAGAGCCATGGAGATATTTGAACTGCTAGAAGATTATCTTATCGATCAAGATGACGGTCTGAAGAAGTTATTTACTTGGTTCTTTAACCTGGTCATGCAATTGG
>DATLBD010000012.1:0-16116 GCA_035527135.1 Methanothrix sp.
TTTGCCATTTGCTATCCCTTGAGGGGAAAATAAGATCACAGCACCTATATAAAACTGGACTTGAGATTAAAAAATGCTGAGTGCAAAAAGGAAAACATCACGATATATTTATCCTAAATGTCCTTAACCGATGACCAGTGAAAAGGCTTTACATCTTTTTCAGAGAAAGATGTTCTTTTTGCTAAGATCACACCCAGCATGGAAAATGGAAAGGCAGCAATTGCTTGTGATTTAATCAATGGCAGAGGCTTCGGTTCAACTGAGTTTCATGTAATAAGTCCCAAGGCAGGAATACTATCTGAGTGGCTCTTTTATTTCATTCGCCAGGAAAAGTTCAGGCGCAATGCAAAGGCAAATTTTGCGGGAACGGCAGGACAATTGAGAGTCCCAGCAGACTTCATTAAAAACTATCCTGTTCCCCTCGCCCCTAACCGCGAGCAGCATCGCATCGTCGACCGCATCGAGGAGCTTTTCAGCCGACTGGATGCCGGAGTCGCAGCGCTTCAGAGGGCCAAGGCCCAGCTCCGGCGCTACCGCCAAGCGGTCCTCAAGGCGGCGGTGGAGGGCAGGCTAACTGAAGATTGGCGGAGAGCGCATCCGGAGGTCGAGCTTGCAAAGGTGCTGCTTAAACGGATCATTGGCTTGAGCCAGAAAAAATCGAGCAAAAAATATAGTGATCCAAGAGAATTAGCGATCACAGGCTTTCCGAGTTTGCCTGAATCTTGGTTGTGGGTGAGATTAGATTCAATCGCTTCTCTAAAAGGTGGAATAACAAAAGATGCACAACGCAGAATAAATAATGGACGCAAAGTCCCATACTTACGTGTAGCTAATGTCCAGCGTGGGTATCTCGATCTAAATCAAATAAAGGAAATTAAGGCATCTGAAGAAGTAATTTCAGAACTCATATTAGAATGCGGAGATATTCTTTTTAACGAAGGAGGCGATCGAGATAAGTTGGGTCGTGGCTGGATCTGGCAAGGAGAATTACCTGAATGTATTCATCAAAATCATGTTTTTAGAGCCAGATTATATTCGAACGAAGTATCAAACAAGTTTGTGTCGTGGTTTGGAAATACATATGGTCAAGAGTATTTCCTCAAAGAAGGAAAACAAACAACTAACCTTGCATCAATTAATCTGACGAAACTAAGTGCATTTCCTGTTCCATTGCCACCTAATGAAGAGCAGATCGTGATAGTTGAGGAGATTGAGAAGCGCATTTCCATGGCAAATGAATCCGAGAAAAAAATAGATCAAAGTCTCAAACGCGCCAGCCGCCTCCGCCAGTCCATCCTTAAGCGCGCCTTCGAGGGCAAGCTCGTTACCCAGGACACCAACGATGAGCATGCCAAAGTGCTTCTTGAGCGCATTGAAGCAAATAAAAAGAAACCAACTCCAATTAAAGAAACCAAATATCGCAATAAAAATTTAAGAACTAATGGGAAAAAAAGGGAAACAAATTTATATGAATTATTGCGTTCTTCAACGAGATATTTAACACCAAGTGAACTCTGGACACGGTCAAACCTTGACATAGAGGATTTTTATTGCCGTTTGAAGCTAGAAATTGAAAAAGGAAGGATAATTGAAGATAAAATAAATAATAAGCTCATTTTTAAGGACGAACGACATGAGGATAGATAAGCTCTCGATTACGGATTTCAAGAATTTAAAGAATTTTGAAATAGATTTTGATGAGAAACAAATGACGACAGTCCTCATTGGGCACAATGGAACAGGCAAATCGAATTTAATTGAGGCACTCGTTATTATCTTTCGCAATTTGAGCTTAGCCAAAGCTCCGCAATTCAGCTATGATTTAACATATAAAATTAAAGATTATGAAATTAATATTAAAGCAGATCCGCAAGAAAAGATACATACGAGAATAATGATCAATGAAAAAGCAACAAGTCGATCCAAATTTTACGAAAATAAGAATTACTATTTGCCTAATAATATATTTGCTTACTATTCAGGTCCCAGCAACCGCCTAGAATCTCATTTTAATGAACACCAAAAAAGATTCTACGAGGATTTGCTTGAAGGCAAAGATACGCCTTTGCGTCCCTTCTTCTATGCACGAAATGTTCATAGCCAATTTGTATTATTGTCCTATTTCTCATTTCCAGATGAAGAATCAATGAAATTTTTAGAAGATTACCTAAATATTTCCGGCCTAGAATCAATATTATTTATTCTCAAAAGGCCTTCGTGGTGGAAGAAGGGCAATGAAGGGGATCCACGATTCTGGAATGCTCGGGGTGTTGTCAGAGAGTTTCTAAGCGAACTTTATGATAATTCACTCGCTCCTGTCCGGAAAATGGAAAGAATTGATTTGGGATTTAGGAAGAAATCAACTGAGGAGTTCCTCTATTTGTTCGTGCCAGGAGAAAATATTGGCAAAATCGCGAATAAATACAAGAACAATAAGGAGTTTTTCAAAGCGCTTGAAAGCACATATATATCAGAACTAATCCACGAAGTTCGCATCACAGTAAAAATGAAAAATTCGGAAAATATCTTGACATTTGGTGAGTTGAGCGAAGGAGAACAACAACTATTAACGGTTATTGGTTTGCTTAAATTCACAAAAGAAAACGAATCCCTATTCTTGCTAGATGAACCGGATACTCACTTGAACCCAGGCTGGAAACTAGAATACCTTCCATTGATAGAAAAAGTTGTTGGAAATTTTGAAAATAGCCACATCATAATTAGCACACATGACCCGCTCATAATTGGGGGGCTCTTGAAGAGCCAAGTTCAGATTTTTGAAAAAGATAGCGGAGACAAAATAGTTGCCCATCCTCCGGAGATTGATCCTAAGGGCATGGGTGTAGCTGCTCTATTGACAAGTGAACTCTTTGGACTGAAAACGACTTTAGACCTTGATACGCAAAATAAAGTCGATAGGAAGCGTGAACTCTCTTTGAAACCTGACTTAACGCCGCAAGAAAGTAAAGACTTAATCAATCTCGCTAATGAGCTAGGACCACTTGATTTTACGAGAACAATACGTGATCCCTTATATGATTTATTTATAAGAGCATTGATGACGAGAGAGGAGTTCAAGAAACCAATACTTACCCCAATGGAAAGAAGAGAACAAGAAAAAATAGCGAAAGAAATAATTAATGAAATTTTAGCAGAGGATACAAATGATTTACATCTCGTTAGAGAATAAGTCCCCTAGTGAGTATTGGTGTCGTAGAGCGAGGGCGGCAACAGATAGATTAATGTCAATGGATAATAAAGGGGAAAGGAAGCGATTTATTAAGAACAATTCGCATTTGTGGGCTGAGCTGAAAGAGTGGCTTTTGGAATTGTCTTCTGGAAAATGCTGGTATTCAGAAGCAAGAGATATTGTCTCGGATTATGATGTTGACCATTTCCGTCCAAAAAATAGAGCAAAAAATTTAGATGGCTCTAAACGGGACGGCTATTGGTGGCTTGCGTTCTATTGGAAAAATTTCAGAATTGTTGGGACAATTTGCAATAGACCTCATAAAGATGGAAATGAAGAAGTGCGTGGAAAAGGCGATTTTTTCCCTCTAAGTGATAGATGCTTGCCCGCTCAAGGTCCCGGTTATGATACAGATGATGAGCTGATTTATCTCTTAGATCCAACAAATCGTGATGACCCTTTGCTTCTTACATTCGATGAAACAGGCTATCCAAAACCTACTGCGGATGAAGGAACGTGGAGCTATAAAAGAACTAAAATTACAATTAAGCTTATGTATTTGGATTATCGTCCATTAGTTGATGAGCGCAAAAAAATATGGAATAAATGTAATATATTAATAAATAAAGCCCAAAATATTATGAAAGATGATGAAAGTATCTCCAAACGGTATGAATTAAAGGAGATTTTTAAAGATTTGAGGGAAATGGCCTCACCACAATCTGAACTCTCTGCAACCACACGAGCTTGTTTACTGAGTAGTGGAAATGATTGGTCAAAAGCATTAGTGCAAAATTAATGTGACAATTATGGCTTCTGAATCTTCTAGCATCGTCCAGCGTCTCTGGAACTACTGCAACGTGCTCCGTGACGACGGCGTGAGCTACGGCGACTACGTGGAGCAGCTTACCTACCTCCTCTTCCTGAAAATGGCAGACGAGCAGACCCGTCCGCCCTTCAATAAAGATTCCAAGATCCCGCCGGGCCTGGACTGGCAAAGCCTTCTTTCCAAAGACGGCGCCGAGCTGGAGGAGCAATATCGCCGCATCCTCGAATCGCTCGGCAAAGGGCCAGGCATGCTGGGCGTGATCTTCCGCAAGTCGCAAAGCAAGATCCAGGACCCGTCCAAGCTGCGCCGCCTGGTGGAGCTGATCAACGGCGAGACATGGGTGGGCCTGGACGTGGACGTCAAAGGCGCAATCTACGAAGGGCTGCTGGAGAAGAACGCAGAGGACGTGAAGGGCGGCGCTGGCCAGTACTTCACGCCCCGCCCGCTCATCCGGGCCATGGTGGAAGTGGTGCGCCCCCGTCCAGGCGAGACCATCTACGATCCGGCCTGCGGTACAGGCGGCTTCCTGTTGATTGCCTACGACTATATTTCCGACCGGAAGAGATTCGATCTGGACATAGAACAAAAGCAATTCCTCAAGCTCCATACCTTGCGAGGAAAGGATGTGGTGGACGGCGTGGTCAGGCTGTGCGCCATGAACCTCTACTTGCACGACATCGGCGGAGAGGAGAGCCCCATCGAGGTGGGGGACGCACTCATAAAAAAACCCGATGACCATTATGATTTGGTTCTAACCAATCCGCCCTTTGGGAAAAAGAGCAGCATCACCATATTCAATGGCGCGGGTAAGGGCGAGAAAGAAACACTGACTTATAACCGTGATGATTTCTGGGCCACAACATCCAACAAGCAGCTCAACTTCCTGCAGCATGTTCGCAATCTGCTCAAGATCAACGGCCGGGCGGCGATTGTGGTGCCGGACAACGTCCTCTTCGAGGGCGGAGCAGGCGAGACTGTGCGGCGAAGGCTGCTGCAAGACTGCGATCTTCACACGCTGTTGCGCCTGCCCACGGGCGTCTTCTATGCCCAGGGCGTCAAGGCCAACGTGCTCTTCTTTGACAGAAAGCCAGCCAACGAAACGCCATGGACGGAGAAGCTGTGGATCTACGACCTGCGGACCAACCAGCACTTCACACTCAAGACCAATCCGCTCAAGCTGGACGACCTGCAGGACTTCATCAAATGCTACAATGCTGAGAACCGGCACGACCGCTTGGAGACGGAACGCTTCCGGGGCTTCAGCTATGAGGATTTGGTGAAACGGGACAAGGCCAGCCTCGATATCTTCTGGCTCAAGGACGAGAGCCTGGAGGACTCCGACAACCTGCCCGATCCGGCGATCCTGGCGCGGGAGATTGTGGAAAGCCTGGAAACCGCGCTGGAGCAGTTCAAAGGCATCGAGGAAGAGCTGAAAGGCTGAGAACTAACGGCGAGCCAGCTTGAAATGCTGCCAGATTCGACCAGCTACCGAGCCCCGACCCGATGGCACAAGCAACACGGGCACGCCAGGCCCACGTGTGGGCACACGAGCGCGGGCAGGCGCATGCAGGCGGGCCCAGGGGGCGTGCGATCCCGTACGAAGGCAGCGCACGAGAATGCGAGGCGAGACTGTGAGGGCGGAGCTGCCTCCCTACCTCAGGCAGCTAAGATGAGCTGAGGGTTCAAAGAGGCTGGCATCACTTTCGCCCCGGCCACTGCAAAAGGACTTATATCTAAAGGTTCGATTTTATCACTAAGATGCGACCTGCTATGCGAACACGCGGAGAGAAAGGCATTCTCTATCTTTTAAATAATAATGGATGCGAAATGTCTAAGCTTCGCCTTGTTAAGCTCATGTTCCTAGTTTCGAAGAGGATACCACTCTACTATTTTGTCCCCTACAAATATGGGCCGTTCTCATTTCAGCTTTATCACGACCTATCACGACTCGAAAGAGATGGATTTGTTTCGATTGATCACGATTCTGTGCATTTAGTGAAAACTGAACTTCCCTCAGCCGATCTCAAGATAAAAAACATAGTTCGCATGAACTCGGAGAGATTCTCTGCCCTTGATGATAAGATGCTGCTCGATTATATTTATGAGGAGCATCCCGAGTACACAATATTCAGCCAATACCGGAAAAAAATGGATTACGACCGGAGTTCGTCCGGCATTGTAACAATAGGTTACGAGGGAAAGACGATCGATAAATTCCTTTATGAGCTGATAAAAAATAAAATAGGCATAGTTGCAGATGTAAGAAAAAATGCCTACAGCATGAAATTTGGATTTCAGCGAAATAAATTAAAAAGCTACTTAGAGAAAATCGGCATCGACTACATCCACATGCCTGAGCTTGGAATTCCCAGCGACTCAAGGAAGAATCTCAATTCTTATGAGGACTATCAAGCCCTCTTTGCTGGCTACAGACAGGAAATTGAAACGAAATTAGACTGTCTGGAGAGAATTAGATTATTCAGCAAAGATAAAAAAATATCATTAATGTGTTTTGAAAAAGATGTTAAGTACTGCCATCGAGGAGTAATTGCAGAGCGACTCAGGGAAAGCGGAGTCGAGGTAATCGACCTATGACCTGGGAAAAGAAACGAGTGCTAGTGACAGTAACTGCCTACCCTGAAAAGAGCAAAAAATACGGCCAGGTCGTATGCACCATTGGCCTCACAGAGGAAGGGAACTGGATTCGACTCTATCCAGTGCCTTTTAATGCTTTTTCCGGACCGCAAAAACTCAGGAAATATGATTGGATCGAAGTTGAATGCAAGAGAGCAAAAGAAAAGCTGAGCCGAAAGGAGAGCTATCGCATCAGAAATGGCTCTTTGAAGATCGTAGACAGAAGCCTGAGTTTGGGGAAAATCAAGGGAAGGGTAGACTGGAATGAGCGCAATAAGCTCTTGCTTGGTCATGTCGCACCATCACTTGAAGATCTTCAGGCTAAATTTGGTGAAGACCGGACATCGATAGGTTTGATTAAGCCGGCAGAAGTTTTTGAGTTTTATAAAAAAGAAGATCTCCAGATATATCACGATCCAAAAGTATTTCAACAATCCCTTTTCGGCACAAAGATTCCGGATATAGAAGAAATCCCTCACCTATTTGGCTATAGATTTAGATGCAATGGATGTCAGAAAGGAAAAGAGCATAACATTCAATGCGAGGATTGGGAGCTTTTTGAATCCTACAGAAGCTGGGGGATGCGGTATGGTGATTTGAATTTGCTCTGGGAGAAACTGCAAGATAAATACTATAAATCTATGGTGGGCAGCGACCTTTACTTCTATGTTGGAACATTCTCTCAATTTCCTACTTGGCTGATTGTAGGTTTATATTATCCACCAAAGCAACTTGCCCTCTCCGGTAAATCTCAAAACCGCACACTGGACGAACTATTTTGAGAAACACGATCTGAACAATGATTTAATGGTACAAGGCCTGCCAGGATATCTCTTGGCTCAAATACGAAATCCTTGAGGACTGCGATAACATTTCGATCCCAGAGTCCTAGCGCGAGGCATCGAGGATGAACTGAAAGAGGCAAACTAATGGCCGGCCTGCTCGAAATGCCATCACAGTCGATCAGCTGTCGAGCCCCTGCCCATCCGAGCGCCCAGGCCCACAGGCTGGCACACGGGCGCGGGCAGGCGCATGCCCCCACGCGGGCGTGCAGCCCCGCACCCGAAAGCAGCGCACGAGAACGGGAGGCGAGACGGGGAGGAGAATCCCCGAAGTGTCTGGTGATCTAAGTAACCAATTGGCAAGACAAAAAATCCAGCCTGTCAGGCATTAATCTTGAGCATAAGTTTATTTCCCAAGAAAGACCTGATATCATATAGATGCAGCCGATAAAAATAATAATAGAAAAACATTCGGATGGCTATGTCGCCTATCCCATCGGCATTAAAGGTATCGTAGTGGGAGAAGGCGATACATACGAAGAAGCCCTTGCCGATGTGAAATCCGCCATTCAATTCCACATCGAGACTTTTGGCCGAGAAGCTCTTGAGGTAGATGGAATCAGCGAGACCTTCGTGGCTGAAGTGGTCGTGTGACGAAGTTTCCAAGAGATGCGCCAAAAATAAAGGTGATTAATGCTCTGGAAGCTTTGGGCTTCGAGGTAATCCGAGAAGGCAATCACATTTCCATGAGCAGAATCAATCTGGATGGAAGCAAGACGCCTTTAACCCTACCGAACCATAAAGAGATTAAAAGTTCTACGCTATTGTTGATCTTAAGGCAAACAGGAATTACAAGAGATGAATTTATTAAGGTTTTCAACGATCAGTGATTCTCCTACTCCAAATTAGCGCTCGGCTTACCTTCTCTAATTCTATTCGTGAACACGAGACCGCATCGGCGCGCTTGTCCCACGTTCGGGCGCGGGAAGACGCATGCGGACGGGCCCCGGAGCGAGCGGGTCCCGCTTACGAAGGCGGCGCACGAGAATGCGAAGCAGGATGGAAAGGGCGGTACGGGCATCGTTGCCAGCGATTTTGAACTAGCTCCCAATCCAGAAAAGCTGCAAATCACGGCTTCCAGAGATCCAGCCAATCCACTCTCTCGAAATCCCGATCGTTAGTGGCCAGAATGCTTAATCCTTCTATTTTCATTGTCGCAGCGTGAATAGCATCTGTCGCCAGAAGTCCATATTTCTGAGAGAATTCTATGGCCAGATCTAAACCATCTCTTTCGACCCCCACAATCGTAAGGTTCTCGATCTGCTCAATATTCTCAATGGCATCCCTGGCTGCGCCCAATTTTTTAATTAAGTCAGGATTATTTTTAAGATATTTTATGGCGTGCCTGGCATCTATGTTGTGTTCTTTGAAAAGCTCTGCGAACATGACTCTATGAAACACTTCATTACATACAAAGATAGAAGTGACACCCGAATACTTGCCATAATTGATGTCTTTTAAGAACTTGGTGCATGACTGCAAATATTTCCAGTGCTCCAGGATCTTATAAAGAAAAATATTTGCATCAATAAAAACAGCAGCTCCTGGCTGGAGTGCATTGTGCATCAGAATGGCTCCAGTTCAGGGCTTTCTATGATCTCATCGACAACATCTCTTTGGGAGATTTTAACCAGGCCACCTAATCGATCTACAGCATCCATTTTGACTTCAATTTCGACCATATCTCCCTCCTTGAGGTCGAGCTTTTCTAATGGCCTTAAAACACTATTTTCATAAACCGCCTTAACAAGCATGGCATCACCCATTTACAATTTCAATTTCCTGGATTAAATACCTGCCTCTTTCTCGATTCATAAGACAAGCAAGGCACCTTCCAGCTCAAAACGAATGCCTGGAAGCGGCACAGGAACAGTTCCGAAGCATCGAGGTTGAGCTGAAAGAGGCAAACTAGCGGCCTGCCTGCTCGAAGTGCTGAGATTCGACCAGCTATCGAGCTATGGCCCGAGGGCACAGGCCCACATTGGCGCGCTTGGCCCACATGCGGGCGGGCCCCGGGGGCGAGCGGGTCCGCGTCCGAAGGCAGCACACGCGAGAAGCGAGACCGGGATGGGCGACAAGGGACGCGAGCAGCGTGCAGAAGAGACTGCTTAGCCGGTTTAGCCCTAAGATTTTTATGACTAATCAGAATATAAGTCTCTCATCATATTTATTTACTATCCGGCCATAAATAGATCAGAGGAGAAGATGAAAACCCTTCAAGAGATCGAAAGTATTCTTAGAGACCAGAAGCCAATTCTCAGACAAAGGTTCAAGGTGAAGGAAATCGGCATATTCGGCTCTTTCGTGCGAGGCGAACAGAAGGATACCAGCGATCTGGATTTGCTCATCGATTTTGAGGAGCCGATCGGCCTCATCCGGTATGTGGGATTGCAGAACTATTTGAGCGACAAGGTCGGAGAGCGGGTGGATCTGATCACAAAGTCAGGAATCAAGCCGAGGATAAGCGGGCATATTCTGAAAGAGGTAATCTACGTATAAAGGAACGGGATTACGGGGGTTACATTGAGGACATCATTGAGCATATGAATTATGCGGAAGAATTTATAAAAAGCATGACATTTGAAGAATTCGCAAACGACAAAAAGACCGTTCTTTCGGTGACAAAGTGCATCGAGATTGTGGGAGAGGCCACGAAGCATATTCCAGATTCGATTAGAGAAAAATATCCCGAGATTCCTTGGCGAGATATGGCGGGAATCAGAGATAGGCTAGTCCATGGTTACTTCAAGGTGAACCTGGAGATTGTCTGGATGACTGTGACTATGGAATTTCCCGAGCTTCGACCCATGATGGAAAATGTATTGGCTGACGTAGATCTATAGCGAGAAGCCAAAAGACAGTCAATTAACAAGTAGTGAGTGAAATCGAGGCCCTGCGTGAGGGCACAGGCCCACCTGGGCGCACCAGCCACGCGGGCATACAGGTGCTGGAGTGCGGGAAAAGCGCATGCGAGCGGCTCCGATGCAGGGATGAGCAAGAACGCGAGGGTGGGCAAAAAGGCAGGGCTGGCGCGAGCCCCTAGAATTGAATTCCTTTTTTCATTTAGAGAAAAATCGTAATTGGCGGCAGGATTGGTCTCTAGCAACCCTCCATCCGCCATTAACTCTTGCGCCAACACCCAACGCTTAGTTTGTTGCCAGGTAGACCTTAACGTAGCTCGTCTTTAGATCGCCGGCCTTGGCTGGCAGCTCTTCTGCTTTGTCCTCTTTGGCTAAGCTCATTATATCATCCAGGTTAGCCCTTATGGCCTTGATACCAGGCTCGCTGCTGATAGCCTCTACAGTTCGTAGTTTTTCGTCCGCCATGGGGTAAACTTCCAGTACCTTAGCCGCGTCCTTATTATCAGCAGCATCCAGTACATTCTCCATGACATCATGGAAATCAACCAGGGCCACGCTGAGCGGCAGCAAACCATTTCGAGTCAGGATCTTCTGGAAGATCGGCCGAATCTCTTCAAGCTTGCTGTGGGCATCGGTCAGGTTGCCGGTATAGACATCATCCTTTACGTCGGAGATAATGCCAGAAACGTTCATCATATCTCCTGAAAACAGCTTGTCGGACTTGATTTCAGAAGGGCGAAAATCTTTGTACTTCTCCTGAAAAGCCGTCAAGGCAGCAGTCAGATTTTCATAATTATTGACGGACTCGTTCCTGTTTGCCTGCCCTGTAGCGAAGAGCGTCTTTTTGTATGGATCATTGACACTGTTGAAGTCCTCCAAAAAGATACTGTCATTAACAGGCTGGGAAGCCTCGATGCTTTCATTTGTGGCATTCTTTGCCTCGGGATTTGCAAGTCCAGTGTCCGGTTCTCGCATATCCTGAGAACATGCTGCAGGCCATGCAGATATGGCTAGCACTAAAACCAATGCAGCTAGGATAAGTTTCTTGATCATAGAATTGCCTCTGCCTTTTTTTATTGGCTTGTGCACAATATTATTTAATCATTTCGAGGAATTCTCCTCACTGTGCAGTTCCAAAACGATGGCGGAATAGATGGCCTGCAGAATTGTGGCCTGATACGGTCGCTGAAAAATGTGGCAGCTTGTTCTGTAATTGGGTCTACCCATGTTTTTCTCGCACTAGGGGCGACCTGGGGCGTGTAGCCCCGTGGCATTCCGCGCACGCTGCCAGCAGAATGGAAAAGGCCCATTCTGCAATATAAAAATAGAATTCGGATCCAATCCCAGGATTTATCTCATTAGCAACGTAAAATTGCCTTTTCAGGTCAATCGGGGTATGATGCCCCGGCTCGAAGGCAAATAAGAGCATGATCTCGTCTTTTCTGATGTGAAGAATGGTAAAAGGCGAACACGAGGATGGCCTATTGTCCGCCCATCCACCGACATGTTTAAATGGGGTACGACTTACCTTCAGTCTCGTTGGGCAGGTAGATCAGCTGGAAGATCGCTACCTTGGCATGGTAGAGGCCTCGGGTTCAAATCCCGACCTGTCCATTTCGTCTGTTTTCGGTGGACTAATTCCCTCTGGCATAATTGCTCTGGGCAAAGGCTTATGCCAAAGGTCTTCAGTCCTTGACTTCAGCCATAGGCTTATTTTGACTGGGAACCCTGGCAAAGGAAGAGAGATGTACGAGATTCTGCAGATGCTGGCTTTGGCCTTTACTATCGGCCTTACGGGAGCGCTCGCACCCGGGCCGACGCTGGTGGCCACCATCAATTCTTCCCTCAAAGACGGCTGGACGGCAGGCCCCAAGGTGGCGGCAGGCCACGCACTGGTTGAGGTTTTGATATTTCTACTAATTGTGGGAGGGCTGGCTGCAGCTATGCAGCAGTATTCCCGTGCTATTTCCATAGCAGGTGGCCTGGCACTGATCGTTTTTGGAATTATGACGGCAAATGAGAGCAAAAGCGCCACCTTGAGTACGCCGCAAGGGCAGGTTATAGGCAATGCCTACTTAGCCGGAGTTATCACCAGCGTGGCCAATCCCTACTTCTGGATCTGGTGGCTCTCCATAGGCAGCGCCCTGGTGCTCTCAGGCCTGAGCTCAGGATTGATCATTGCTGCTGTATTCTTGATCGGCCACTGGGCGGCAGACTTCGGATGGCTGATCCTGGTATCGAGCAGCCTGGATAGGGGACGCAGCATCCTCTCCGAGAAGAATTATAGAAGAATCCTGGGAATATGCGGCGGCTTTTTGGTCTGTTTTGGCGTCTATTTCCTAAGCGGTGCTTGAAAGGCCCGTCAAGAGAGGGAACGCGGGAAAATTAACTGTAAGCCTCCTGAAGAATTCATCTTTTACACTCATGCTTTCCACTTTCATGGGCCTGGCCTTTGCCGAGCCAGCCAAGCCAAGGCCACGGAGAGACTCGTCACTCCCGTACCCATGCTCATGATGGCCTTCTCCTTATCTCGGCTAGACTTCAGCCAAATCAAAGTCCTGCAGATCTCGCTGAAGAGCTCTCTGCCCGGTCTTTTCTAATCGAGGCCATCTCTCCGGGCTCATATTCCTCAGCTTCCTGGCTCTTCAATGGTCAGAGCGTCCTGCGGGCAGACGGCCAGGCACGTCACCAGGTCGTCGCAAGAGCTGTCGCTCATCACGCGGGCTTTTCCGTCTTTCAGCTCTATTGCACTCTTGGCGCAGGCGGTGATGCACTCGCCGCAGCTGCTGCAAAGTGATTCATAGATTTTGATAATTTTTCTCAAGCGAATTGCCTATGCATGCTAGTGTTGCGTCATTATTGTAATGTTGCTCCTTACTACACGGGTCGCCTCTCTTCTCAAATTTTCATCGCTATTTTGTAGATCATTTCGAATGTCTGGATCCCCCAGGGCCCGGAACCAGAATCACCGGCCTGGAATAATTGCCTGTCATTTCTATGCCATCCCCATGTTTCCTTCTTCTTTGTGCCACATTGGGTGAACAATATTTTTTCCAAATCCGTAATATTAATTTCTTATCGCGCTTCAGGGTCTAATTTAAGATATTATCTGCAACATATCAATAGATATGCAAGCCACCGAATATAATATCATTAGTAGAAATTAATAAATATAATGATTAACTGACATGGGAAAAAAAAGTCTTGTAACACGTAGAACTGTAAGTATATTCATAATAAATTGGATCTGTTTATTTTTAAAACTTTATTTGATAAAATAGATTATCATAGATTACTAACATGGATACTAACAAGAGGTTCGTTAAACCTTTAATGCTTAGCCGACCTTATTATTATTGCTGAGATTAAAAATATCAATTGACCAGGCAGATATTATTATCAGGGAGAAAGAGATGATGAAAAGAAGCAAGCATGTAATCATTTCAAGAATATTGGATATATGTCAGAACGGTGCCAACAAGACGAAAATTGTATATCAGGCAAACCTCAACTTCAGAACCGTAGATCCTTATATAGATCTGCTGATAAAGAATAATCTAATTGAGGTCAAGCAGGGCAAAACCATATTATACGAAACAACCGATAGAGGCATAAATCTGCTGGACGATTTTAAGCATATTAATAGCCAGCTATCCGAATTATAAAGATAATTTCATCAAATATCCTTATGGTTTACCTCATTCCCCCCTTTTTTTTGACGTTCTTTTAACTCATAGTGCTTAGGGTTCTTCTCTTACGACCTCATCAAGTACATTAACCACTTAAACATCATCAACCTATACAATCTCCTCGATCTCGTTAGCCTCTTTCAGTCTCTTCAACCTCTTCATCTTCTGCACGCCAAAAGGGGTTAACTATGCAAATGAACTTTAGATCAAAGCCTCCCGTATTTCGAATATGCTGCCAAGAGCCAGGTGGAATTAAGATGGCCTGGCCGGCGGAAACCTCTTCCTTCTCGGAATCGATGTACATCTCACCCTCACCTTCCAGGATAAAGTACACCTCGGTGGAGGTTTTCAGCCGATGAGGAAGAGAAGCAACTCCGGGCTGCAATACGGCGTGAGCGATGCTGTAAGAAATATTTACCCCCACCTGGCCAGGATGAAGAAGCTCGCAGAGATACGTATTATCGGCCGCCTGAAAGTATTTGCAATTTGCCAAGTCTTTTATGATCAATTTTATGGACCCTCCATCCCTTGCCCATTTATCTTTGCTTGTCATTTTATTTGCCATTACTACTACAAGGAGATTCTTATCGAGCCTTTTCTGCTTGCAGCCGATCTAAGCCTGGCAACTGCCAACTTGCATCGACCTGAAGGTCTCAAGAGAGATCTTTTAAGAATCAGCAGAATAGATTACCAAATTTTTCCCGTTGCCGAGAATTGATGAGATGATCCAATCCACCAGATTAGGCATCCTGGAAATCATATGCATCAGATTAGAAGAGATGGGATACTCATACTCATCCCTCTGACATGAACAGATCTTCCAGTCGTGCCGCTCTAAAACAGCATCTTTAATGCCGTCTTCGAAGACCGAATAGAGGTTTCCATCCTCGTTTACAGAAAAGCCGTCGATGATGTGCACCTGAATATTCTCGCCCTGTGAGTCGCAGGTTCGAATGCATAGAGAGGCCTGGCCGTCTGCCAGCAGGATGAAGAAATACCTTCCCGGGTGCTTGAGGAGGTCGCTGTGCAGATTTTTGCTGCTGACCTCAATTCCAATCCTTATCATCCTCACCCAACTCCACGCAGACTTTATAACTATAATGTTCAATGGTTAACATTTATGATTTATATATTTTTTGGTCAGACACTAAAAGCAAATAAAATATTTTTTTAACAATTTTAGAAAATATGATGCAAAAACAGATCAACATACAATTAAAAGTTGTGAGAAACCTTGAGAGCAGATAGGAGAGCATTTATCTCATTTGGGAAGAAAAGGGGGCCAAATGCGCCTGATAGAGATATTTTACTCCATGCAGGGCGAAGGCCCTGCCATGGGAAGGCCGGCCACCTTCGTCAGGCTGGCCGGCTGCAACCTCAGTTGCCAGGGATGCGACACCGATCTCAAGCCATGCCAGGAATTATCCCTTCCTGATGTGCTGGAGAGCATTCAAGGCAGAAGAGTGGTCATCACAGGAGGGGAGCCGACCCTGCAGATGGGCGAGCTTGCGGAATTGATATCTCTGCTGCATGAAAAGGGACTTGAGATTCATATCGAGACCAATGGCACCAATCCCATTCCGGAAGCGATTCTGGAAAAAATTCATTATGCTGTAGTCAGCCCCAAAAAGGGATCGAACTTTCATCTTGACTCTTGGGCCGGCAAAGAAAACGTCCATCTCAAATTTGTATTGGGCAAAGCTCCGTGGTGCTGGACCTCTGAGCTCTTAGAGGATCTTGTCCCCGTCCTGGTAAAGGACAGGGTCTGGATAATGGCCTACGGCACAGACCAGGATATGCAGGGAGCCAGGGAGGCCTGGGATCTGGCTATGCTTCTTTGCGTCAACTACTCCGACCGGCTGCATATCAGGCTGAAGAAAAGATAGCGCAAATAGAACAAAAGGGAATGGCTAACGCATCTTGAGGGGATGGATCCGCCCGTCGAGAGTAGTCAAAAGAGCTAGGCCGGGCGGTCTGATCATTGTAGTACCGGCGGCTATGAGTAGATTTGCCGCGCGGGGTGAAAGTAATCAGAAGGGCCAGGCAAGGATGGATATCTGATTCCTGAATC
>DATLBD010000013.1:0-14065 GCA_035527135.1 Methanothrix sp.
GTGATGTGAATTGCGCCCCTCCATTATCGCAGTTATATGATTATCTTCAATATTTAAATTTTGGGTTGATGATCGCACATTATGATTCATGGTGTTTCGGAAGAAAAATAGGGTTTTGATTGGGTGGCTGAATAGTTACGATATTTTAACCTTAAATAGAACATCCCGCTTTCATCTCATAGGCTTCTAATGACTATTTTGCAGATAAAAAAACAAAAGGAGATTGCCCCATTGGATCTCCCTGATTTAACTGGTTTTACATTGGGCCGAGCGGTGCTACAACTTTCTTGTAGACCTCATTCAGAACCTGGGCCAAGCCGGCGTAAACGGCTGAAAGTCCGCAGATAATTCCCTCATAGCCAGCCAGCGTTCCTATTGTAGCGCTGCCCAGATAGTCTCGGGCGGCAAGCAAGAAGAACAGGATGGTCAGCGAGAGGAAGACGAACTGCAGGGCTCTGTTGAGGCGCAGCGTACCCAGGAACATAACAAAGGTGAAAAGCCCCCACATAAAGAAGTAAGCTGCAAAAGCTATCTTGGAGGTTGCTTCAGCAAGTCCTAGCTTGGGCAGAAATAGCAAGCCCACCAATGAGAGCCAGAAAAGGCCGTAGGACGTGAAGGCTGTAGTTCCAAAGGTGTTGTTCTTCTTCCACTCCATTATCCCTGCAATAATCTGGGCGAGGCCGCCGTAGAATATCCCCATGGCCAAAATCATGGAGCCTAGTTCATAAAATCCTGCATTGTGGAAATTCAGTAGCACAGTGGTCAATCCGAAACCGAGTAGTCCAAGAGGTGCCGGATTGGCAGTAGTATCTTTGAGGACCAGAGTATCCATGGTTTGCTTCCTCACTTCTTGCATAGTCTTATTTCCCTCCTGAATACATGTTGGCCCGTTCTTAATATTAAATTGTTACCCTTAAAATATAAATTAATAATAGTGTTAATTGTGTTGCATTTTTAAGAACAAAAAATCTTTTTGTAAGGTTAATATGTGATAATAAGCAAAAATAGGTTGCACAGGCCCATTATTGTTGAAAGACCGCTTCCACCTTTAGCCTTTTTTCATTTTTCTACTATATCTCTTATAAGACTTGTGATCCTGCAAAATCAAACCCTTCGCGGCATCTTATTGCTTTATAATACAGCAGCAAATGATCTGGGTTTCCTATTCCTAAAATATTAAAATCTATTTCTATCCGCTTTCTATCCTCGATCAGAATCCACGAACCACCTATTTGGACCATTGATCTCGGTAATGATTTGATTATTTTTGAAGGTACTGGCGAAAGCAGGTTAAGCCGGGCGCCTCATTTATGAAATATGAATTATTATGCATGGTAGATCCTCACTTCCTTAGTACCATTTCGTTTTTTCTTCATTGCCAGGCACAAGATCTTCTCCAATGGTTCTGGGGCAATTATTTGAGATCTAATGGATAAAAAATCAAATCTATTTCCCATTTCTCTTAGGAGTCATTTCTAAAAATGTACTTTCTCAAACTTTCTCAATATCGTGAGGATACTTGAGATACTTTGAAATGAAATCGTTGTCTATTTTTACTTCAACGTATTGAGCAAGGATCTAAAAAATATGTTTTTCGGCAGTTTTTGCGTTGCAGCCATTGAAATCCTCTGCCATTAACCATTGTCTGACAAACTATTTCCGTTCAAGAGTCCTGGCAATAAAAGAATGTGGCCTGAAGAACAGACTCGTGGTCGGCTAATGGATGGAATGGATACGGCGATCTTAAAAGGTCCTGTAGTGGTAAGGAGATTTCAGCCGGATGACCTGGAGACAGCATTAGAGATCGACCGGGAGGTCTTCGGCGGATATGATCCGGCCATCTTCTCCGCCTTTTATGAATACTATACAGGCAGCACTCTTGTTGCAGAGGTGGGTGGAATTGTGGCCGGCTTCATCCTGGGATTCAAGCATACTCCTTTCGAGGGCAGAGTCTTCTGGCTGGCTGTAAGACCGGGCTTTCAGAGTCGCGGCATAGGCATGAGGCTTATGCTGGAGGTTTTAAGAACCTTCAGGCAGATGGGAGCTCTCAGCACCACCCTGGAGGTCCGGGTGAGCAATAAAAAGGCTCAATCGCTCTATTCCATGATGGGCTTTCGTATGATCGGCGTCTGTCCTGCTTACTATAGCGACGGTGAAGCAGCCATTATCATGAAGCTGCGCCTGTAAGCTGCGGCCTTAGTCTGTGGTTCTTACTTGACCTGTAGTTCTTGTTACTCCACGCCCCGAGCAGTCAGGCGGAAATCTGCCGCTGCCCCCTCCGGCAAAGAGCGGTGCTTCATGAGCCGGGCGCGGCGCAAACCCTCTCCTTTTTTCTCCAAAAAGACAATAGCCTTGCACATGTGCTCCAGGCCCGTGCCGCCCAATGGGCGCAGCGTGTTGTTCTCAATGTCTGTGTAGACCTGATTGGTAATCACTACGGCAATTCTGTGCTTGCGAGCAATTTCCTGAAGCTCGGAGAGCTGGACCGTTAAAGTCCGGCGAATAGAGCGGTTATCTTCCGCTTCCAGAAGCACGCGGTAAAGGGATGTTGCCGAATCGAGAATTACCAGACCTAAATCCCGGCCGGCGATCTTAGAGGCCTCGCGAATGGCTATTGCCTGCTGCTCCAGGCTCATGGGCTCAAATATCATGATCTTCGCGGCCATCTCTTCCGCGCCGGGGCCGGCGATCTGTTTGAACCTCTCCGCGGAAAAGCCCTCTGTATCTATGAATATGACGCGCAGGCCGCGAGATACTGCCTGCACCGCCAGTTGCATGACAATGTTGCTTTTTCCCGTGCCTGACTCTCCGTAAAGCTGAGTTATTATGCCCGATTCAAATCCTCCGCCTAAGAGAAGATCCAGGCTCAGGCAGCCGGAAGGCAAGCGTTCAAGTATGAGAGATCACATCCGTCGTCCCATTGTTGTCAAAATCACCTTGCAATGAATAGCATCACGAATATCATCATATTGTGCATTAGAAATATCGTGGATCACTTACCGTTTGTGAGTAAAGCTATCGATCCTTTCCATGAGCCGGTCCATGGCTTCTCGCTCCCTGGGACCGCCACAACGGTTGATGATCCTTTGCATCTTCATCAGCTCCATGAAATAGGAATCCGTGCGAAGAGCCAGATACCTGGTGGCTGCCACTGCCGCTTCGATCACAAGATTTGCCCCCCGATTGCAGGCGCGAAAGTCTTTTCTCAAAACCTCGCCTTTGACCAGCTCCACCTTGGCAATGATGATATCAGTGGCAAAGGCCTCACATTTGAAGAGCCCCCAGGCCTCAGCGTCTTTTAGCACGGGCAGGTCTTCTCGGCGCGTGAAATATTCTGGGGGAAGGTCCTCTAGAGCCGTCTCTGCGAAGAGCCAGGCGTCATGAGTGATGTTGGCCACGAACCACCCTTTCGTCAGGACGTTTTCATAGGTATGTGTTCCCAGGAAAAGCCGCACATAGAGGCTGCCCTCATCTCTGATGATGCCTAGAGGCGCGGCATTGATCCTACCGGCCCTCTCCGTAGTTGCGATTATCTCGTTTATGCCGTCTTGTATTCCCAGCTCATCTAAAGCCTCATTTCCATAAAGCATTATTAAAACCTCAAGCCCCTCAGAAGGGAGATAAATAAAGATGCTGCAATCAGGTCTGCCGTGGACCCGGGATTGATGTCCTGCGCCAGGAGCTCGCGGTCCAGCTCATGAGCCTTGCTAAGGGTTGCATCAAGGAGCGCTTCACCAGCCCGCTCTGATACCTGATGTGCCTTCTCCTTCCCAAATTTGGCGCAAATCAGGCTGTCGGGCACCTGTGCCAGCGCCTCCAGGAAGGTTCTGACCACGCCGTCGTTCAGCCCCCATCTGTCGATTTTCTCGGCAATTCTTTTTGCGAGCAGAAATGAGCGCTCATAATTGGTGGACCATTCGCGAGCTACAATATCATGCTCGGAAGAGAGCCTCATCAGCTCCTGCAGAGTTTTGCCGCTATCGTGAAGAGCATTTTGCCAGTTTTTGTCATTCAAACTAAAACTGTCCACCTCGGCAACTCTGGCTTTGGCCTGGTCGAAGGCATAATAAAAATCGATGGCGTCGATTACGGTGGTCTTCTCTAGGACATCTGCTAGCTCTGCCTGCAACTCTCCAGGCCTTCCAGCAGCGATAGCTATGGGGACCATGAGGACCAGAGAGCCGAAGTGAGTGTTGCTGCTCAAATTCCAGGTCTGCCAGGCTAGGACTCCTTCTCGAATAAGCGAGCCCGTGCTTCCTTTGCCCTGGGCGGCTTTGCAAAAGACGGGATAAGCAGAGACTGCGCTGGCCAAGAAGTGATGAAATCCGATATCGGAAAAGTCGTGGCAGCGATCCACATTGCCTGGCTTGGGACTGGAGGAAAGCTCAAAGAGCATCGCCAGCACTGCGCACTGGGCCACGCGGTCAGGACTCATGACTTCTCATGAGGATTTGGAAAGAAGCTCTTCGGCCAGCTTCTTTTTCAGCTCCATATACTCCTTTGCCGAAAGCCCGATTTTAGCCAATGCTGCATCTCGCAGATAGCATAGCTTGCTTATTTTGCAGCACCACACAAGGCTTCCAAAGCAAGTTCCATCGCCCTTCTCCAGTGGGGTGCCCCTGGCAAAGGAGAGCTTCTTATGCACAAACTCTTCAGGCGTTATGCCTGCCTTTTTAAGAGCGCCGAGGACGGGGCATTGCTTGACAGGGGGGCAGCAGAAGGCCAGACCGCGCAGGTCGCCGCCTGCGCAGATATGTTTGGGTGCATTGCACCAGCCGCTCAAGGAGTCATACTCCTGCATGGCCCCGGAGAGCCACTCTGCAAACTCTGGATCCGCTCCGCGCAAAGATACAACGTCCGCACCCATGGCCAGCAGATTCTTGGCGTCTTCAAACTCGCCAATGTCGGCCAGGGCCATTATGACAGAACCTCTGCTGTCTTTTGCCTTCTTGACAATTTTTGGTCCGGCTCCGTTTAGGCCACGCAGGTCGAGGTGAATTATGTCCAGCTCGCTCTCGTTTAGCTTTTCCAAAAGGGCATTGGACAGGTCTTCCGGTCGTATCCTCAGAGAGAGGGTGACGCCGCAGCGCTTTAGGCGCGGAATGAGTTCTAGAAGGCGAATAGGATCGCGAATCTTGGAAAGCCTCAGATCTAGCAGGCAGAGATTTCGGCTCGCGAGCCGGGCCGCCTCCAGGAGGGGCTCATCCCTGGAACAGGTGACAGACAGTCCAAAGGCTCCGGTTCCTTTCCTGGCTTTCTGGCTGATCCTTTCTAAACTGGACTGCATCTCCTCAAGAGGGACCTCATCCAGATCGAAGCCATCCAGCAAGAGCAAGCCGACAGCATTGTTAAAGTCCGGCTGGTTATGTGAAGAAATAACGGCAATGGGATTATCAATATGCAGATATCCTACTTCAAGCATCGATGCACATTTTGCTCCTTAAAGATATCAGCCTTTCGCTACCAATATTTTCGATTATATCTTTTTATTAATCATGTTAACTCAGGTTAACAATTGTAGTCTCGTCCATGCCTCTGCCATCTTTATATCCAAGAAAATCCTAAGGCTTTGTGGTGATATGATGGTGACCTTTAAAGTAGATGCAGACGCTAGGGCAACAGTCCAGGGATCAGAGGACCAGGAGAAGCACCCAATAGTGGCCAAGGTTAAGGGAACGGGAAAGGATGGGGCTTTGAGCGTCCAGGTCTCTGGGGAAGATAGCAGTCCCATATCTGCACGGATATCCGGTGATTCCAAGAGTCCCATCGCCGTGGGGCCCATAGAGGTTGCACCCATCACCATAATCCCGAATTTAGAATCGGTAGCAGAGACCATTGATTTCAGTGCTCTTATCGGCGCGTTCACAAAATTGTCCCAAGGAGTCAAGGTGGAGGTCGCTAATTCTGATGCACCCCTGTCCATAGCTCTTGGGAAAATTCCCGTGGATTTGACCATCTCCGTCTCTTCTCCATCTCAGGAAACTGTCTTTAAGGTGGAGATCAAAGGAACTGTAGGTGAGTAAGAATTATTTTTGTTTGTGATCACACAGCAGCCATCATGAGGTGGTCGTGAGGTGGTCTTTATTCTCCCGGCGTGGCTGATAACGTTGGTAGCGGCAACCCTTCCCATCTCTGAGGTCCGGGGCGCCATACCGCTGGCCATAGGTGTCTACGGATACCCGCCCTGGCAGGCCTATCTCCTATCCGTCTTTGGCAACCTCTTGCCCGTGATCCCTTTGCTCCTCTTTCTGGGTCCGGTCTCAGATTACCTGAGGCGTTTTAGCTGGGGTGAATGGTTCTTTTCCTGGCTGTTTGCCCGCACCCGCAAGAAGTACATTCAGGAGCATGAGAACTTTGGGCTGACAGCTCTGGCCTTCTTCGTGGCCATACCGCTACCTGTGACGGGGGCCTGGACGGGCTGCGCCGTTGCCTTCCTGCTGGGCTTTCGTTTCTGGCCGGCCTTTGCGGCCATTGCGACCGGGGTTATCGCATCTGGGCTTATAGTTACGGCCACGGTACTGGGCGTGCAGTGGCTGGTATTCTGATGTGGTGCTCTCTGGGATATGGACCCTGAGGACAATCTCTAATAATATTTTTTAAGAGTACAATCTAAATTTATGAATCTAGCTATCTTGAGAATTAGGGATGGACAAGGCAAAGCTCCTGCGCGATGGATTGATTGGCAAAGCTTTGTTAGAATAGTATTAACTCCTATTATATTTATGAGTTTTAGACTATGGGCGACACAGCGACCCATGTATATATTGCTCCTGTAAACAACCCATCATCTCTAAGAAGACCCGCATGATTTCGTTTCACGGCTGTTCTTCGGTTTCTAGCAGGCTTAACGTTCCTGGAATGCTCTGTGGCAACAAAGATGAAAGCGCTCTTTTTTTATCTTAGGTAGTGATATGGCGAAATCTATCCGGGCCCCCTAGTTGTATTGATTGGCGAGAGGATCTTTTAGGCTATCAATACCACAAATCAGAAATTACCAGGAATAGAGATAGCTATATCTAGGAGAAAATGAATAGGAATTTGCACAGTTCGCTGAGAATTCTAAAAAAAAATGCTATTCTCTTATGAAATATATTCAAGAAACTTATTCCGCATTAAGCATAGCTTAGCTAGTATGCACTACCAAAAAATATAAATAGTATCTATGTCAACATCCGTCTATATTAAAGGATGTATGGGGTGAGATTATAAAAAAAATAGTCGTTATATTGTTGTTGGCTATGGCCATGCTCTCTGTTCCAGTACTGGCGCAGGGCATAGCTGGCAATGGAGGTGTGGATATCCTTGGAGATAATGGAGGAATATTTGAGACAGAAGGATCTGCCTTCAGGTTCCCGGAAATGCAGGATACAAACATCGATAGTCTGACTGTGGGAAATGATAGGGCACGGGCTTTTGGGAATTTCTGGCAAAGGACTCCCGTCGCCACTGCTACCAACGACCTAGAGATCAAGAAGAATCAATATTCAGGAAATTGCAGTCCCTGTAGCGTAACCGAATATGATAGTACCACGGACTACGAAGGCTGTATGGATCCTTGCACCAAAGTCAATATAGAACAGATCAAGGTAGGCAATAGGGATGCCATGGCTTTTGGACCAGCTTCCGCTGCCAACTACATCAAGATAGTAACCAATCAGCAATAGCTATGATGTGAGACGGCTGATAAGCTATTTCACACATTTAATTTTTTTTTCAAAATTTTTTAATGAGAATTGTTCAATTATCAGATCTTACGTGCGCCATGACCGGAGCTTTAACTGGCGGAGCTATCGCATTTCTGCTGGGCTTTCGTTTCTGGCCAGCTTCGCGGCCATTGTGGCTGGTCCTTCAGAACGGTTTCATGAGTCCCTGAATCAAGTTGAAATCAATCTGCTAAATACGGATCTATCCGCTGGACCTTAGCCTCTTGATTTCGCGGGCGATTCGCATCTCTTCCTCAGTTAGATCCGGCTGTTCCAGGGCGTCCACAGCCTTTCGGATAACTACGCCCATCAATATGCCCTTCAGGAAAGCGTCTCGATCTTCTTCTTCGATGGTGTTGATGACACGGTTCATGTACCGCCCAATGGTGGTGCCTGGAATCATCCTGAAGGAATTGAGTTCGTCTGAAACAGCATTCAGTTCTTCCTCTTCGAAGCCGAAGCTTTGCAGGAATTTTGATAGATTCTCGTCATCGTCGCCCATGGATAAGGTATATTGCGCTTAAAGTAGTTCTCTCTTTCGAATTTCGAGATCAGAGTGTTTGATCCTCTTACTTGTATGCATTGGGAAATTGTATATATCTATTGGGGATAAATAAAAAAACAATAGACTGCGAAAACCAATGAAACCAGCATCTTCGGATAAGAAAACGTGCGGCTGCCGGGATTCGAACCCGGGTTACAGGCTTGGGAAGCCTATGTCATAACCACTGGACCACAGCCGCTCTATGTCCTTGATATTGTGATGTGCCTTTAGCAGAAGATAGTGATTTCATGCTTTTTCCAATTCACTGCCTTTTAAGCCGATACAGCTTCTCGTATTTAAATGTTTTAGCTACTAGATTTAAAAGCTTTATCACATTGCTCTTAATTTTTGCACATCTCTGAGCCTTTGTGGATGCATCAAGAGGTACTGCAAAACTGTTGCATCACCTTAATATCTGGTAGCGTACGTGAGCTGCTGAAAAGCGCTAGCAAGTAATGCAATGGATGTCTTCTGCCAAAACGGATCTCATGCATTCGATTCTCGTAATGATTTTCAGTAAGCTTCACCCACGACCTAATATCTTGGTTCTAAAAATTGGGTTCTGCCACCTTTAACACCTGTAGGATCGCCCCATTTCCGGGCCATCTCCATCATTATGGTAATACTTCAGGCCCGCCCACCATACGAACCTCACCTTGGACTCTTCCACCCCATAGCCTCCCGCCCCTGGAGAATGACTGCTCCATTGAAACTCCTTACTCATGGGTCCTCCCCTGCAGGGGTCCTCCCATTCGTATCTTTTTCGATTTTATATGATAGTCTAACAAAAATTTAAGATTCATAGTAATATCTTGGCTTTCTCATCATCGCCTGCCCATAGGCCAATCCAACTAATAGCCCCACGATATGGGCCATGTGGGCGATGTTATCCCCCGCACCCATGGTCAGGAAATCAATCAGAGCGAATAGCACGACTGCACTTCGAATGCTTAATGGTATCACGAAAAAGAGCAGCACGCGAATCTCTGGAGCAATTATGGCCAGACAGCCCATCACACCGTAGAGCGCACCGCTCGCCCCTACCAGTGATCCACCAGAGATCATCATCTGGCCTAAGGCAGCCACTACTCCGGAGAGGATGTAAATCTGCAGGAATTTTTTATCACCCACGCGCCTTTCCAGCTCCATGCCAAAGAAGAAGAGGAAGAGCATATTCCAGAAGAGGTGGTCGAAATTGGCATGCACGAACATATGCGTTATGAGTGTCCAGGGCCTCTGCATTACAAAGTCCGGATTTAAAGCCAGATAGTTGTACACAAAGCCGGGAGCGATTATGCTCAAGAAAAATACTACTATGCATATTAATAATATTAGGGCCGAGTAGGATACGGGAATGCTTGATGGTATGCGGTCACGCCAGCCATAGCCTGGAATTTTCGGCTCTCCCCATTCATCCCGGCGTCTAAAGTCCTCCCTTCGACCGGTCATGGCCTGAAATGGTCCGAGCCTTTGGCTATTTTGGCTATTTCCTTCAACAAATTCTCTCCCGTCGCATTTGCCCGAAAAACATCGGTCTGGCTGCAAATTCAATTTTAACTCCCTTGTAACTGTATCACTTTTCTTACCATAAAAACCATTATTTTCTTACCATAAAAGCCATTCGGCTAAGATGAATCCAGCTATCTGATTTTTAAGACCCACCAGAGAATCATTCACCAAAAAATCATTCCGGAACATACTGACCGTCGCGGAGCACTATGACATAATCGGCTGAGTTTCGCAGGGCCACTGAGAATCCCGGCTCTGCCCCGAAGATGATGGTCTCCTTGCCGTGTTCCATGGCCTTCATGAGCACTGGCTTCAAATCTGCATCGCGAGTGACCAGTGCCAGGGTGTCGATGACTGGATTGTAGATCATATCCACGCCCTCCACGGCCATTCTCACATCCACATCACTGGTACATATCACCGGCTCAAAGCCCTGATTTTCCACCGCTTCGACTAACTTCTCCGAAGCGTACTGATTTAAGAAAACCTTACCCATCTTGATATCGCCATAATCCTTGAGGATGTCCCGGATCTCCTCCAGATCCATTTGGAACTCCTTTCTGAGCATATTGGGCCCATCCACGAGCAGCCCGATCTTCTTTCTCCCTTTCTCCTTCTTGGAGCCCAGGTAACTCATGATATGCTCGAACTGTATTGGTATCCGATTCATATTGACCCTTTCTTGATAGACTTGGATTTCTTCAGTTTTTCTCTATTTATGGGCATTTCACCGAATGTTATAAATTCGTTTGGTATTATCTGCGGTTATCCGGGCGATCTCTTGCGGCTCTAGGCCTCTGATCCTGGCAATGAGCCGGACGGAGTCCAGAACAAATGAGGGTTCATTTCTACCTCTTCGGGGAGAAAGAAAGGGACTGTCGGTCTCCACCAGCAGACGGTCCAGTGATACATTCTTGGCCAGTATCTGATGGCGTCCGGAACGACAGAGATTGGTTGCCAGCGAGATGTAAAATCCCCTATCGATGGCCTCTTTCATGGTTCCGATTGAGCCGCTGTAGCAGTGGAAGACGACCTTGTCCAGGTGCTTAACCATCTCCAGAGCAGGCTGCTCGGCATCCCTTGAATGAATGATTAAAGGCAAGTCGAGGGACCTGGCCAGATCTATGACCTTGCTAAAGACCTTTGCCTGGCGCTCCCTTGAGGGTGCATCTTTGCAGTGGTAGTAGTCGAGCCCCGCCTCGCCTATGCCCACAGCCTGGCCTGCATTGTTTTCTATCTGCTCAAAAAGCATCTTGAGCTCCGGCTCTTTTATGCTCTGCAAAGTGTTGGGGGAGAGCCCCAGGGTGGCGGAGATGAAATCGTACTTTTCGGTCAGCTCCAGGGACTTAGCATTGGTGGAATAGTCCACGCCTGAGTTGATCATCCGGACGACGCCTGATTTTCGGGCGCTATCCAATACTGCTTCGCGGTCTTTGTTAAACTGCTTGAAGTCAAGGTGGCAATGCGAATCGATTACACCTTGCAGTGGTTCATTTAGCGATTAGATTCCTCCAGAAGCATCAATTTTGTTGATGTTGATCTTTTTTTGGGAAATGATATCATTCGACTTTGTCATTTCTGCTCAATCCTTATTTTCGTCTCGATGGTATTATCTTTTTTGGTGTATTTCGGTGTGCACAACTAGGATGTCTAGCGCAATTTAAAATTTTGCTGGAAGAAAATACACCTGGCTGCGATCCATGTAGTTTCCGGTAGGACTGAAAAATAGCACGTAAGGCTTGGAACTCAAGCCTTCTTATGTCCCGTTCCGGAATTTTGGAGCATCAATCTGTTTATGGCGCTGACCAGGGCTTCCACCGAGGCCATAACTATGTCCTCGCGGGCGGAGCGCGCGGAAACCTTGCGTCCCCGGTCATCTTCAACTCCAATCACTACTTCCGCCAGGGCATCGGCCCCTCCGGATATGGCTTCAATTCTAAAGTCACTGAGGCGAATGGATGTGTCGCTGCTGTCCAGGAGGCCCTGCACGGCATTTACGGCTGCGTCTACCGGCCCTACGCCGGTATTAGCGAACACTCTCTCTTTTCCTCGCACCAGGGCTCTTACGGTTGCCGTGGGCGTGATGATGTTGCCAGTCATGACCGAGACCTCCTTGAGCACTACGGCCTGGCTGCCTTTGGCCACCTCTCCAATCACCACGTCGGCAATGGTCTGAAGATCGATATTGGCGATCTGCTTTCCTTTGTCGCCCAGCTCCTTGACCCTCTCCAAGATCTCCTGCAGCTGCTCGTCTGTGGGCTGGTAGCCTGCTTCCTCCAGCACTTTGGCCACAGCATGCCGTCCCGTGTGCTTGCCCAGGACTATGCGCCTCTTATGGCCTACCATCTCTGGGGTCATGATGCCGGGCTCAAAGGTCTTGCTGTTTTCGATGATCCCGTGGCTGTGGATGCCGCTCTCATGAGAGAAGGCATTCTCGCCCACGATGGGTGCGGTTATGGGTATCTTGACCTCGGTGAGCCGCTCTACCATTTTCGCCGTCTCAACCAGGTATTCCGTCTTTATGCTCGTCTTGGCTCCGTAGATGGCGTGCAGGCTCATCACCGTCTCGGCTAAGTTGGCGTTGCCGGCCCTCTCGCCAAGACCATTTACGCAGACCTGCACCTCTCGGGCACCGGCCTCCACCGCCGCCAGGCTATTGGCTACGGCCAAGCCGAAATCGTTGTGGCAGTGCACATCGACCACCATATTGACATCATCGCAGATATCCTTGACAAAGCGATAGAAGGCAGAGGGGACTGCTACACCCACCGTGTCCGGGATATTGATGATATCACAATGCACTTCTTCCACCGCTTTGAAGATGCGGTGCAAAAACTGCGGCGAGGTGCGGGTGGCATCCATGGCTGAGAAGAGACATGTTCTGCCGTTGTCCTTGACAAACTGCACCGTCTCCTGGGCTCCAGCCACGATATCATCATGGCTCATCTTAATAGTATGAGCTATCTGGATATCTGAGGTGGGAACAAAAACATGCACCATGCCCACATCGGCATCAAGGCAGGCCTGAGCATCTTTTTTCATAATGCGGGAGAGGCCGCAGACCTGGGCCTGCAGGCCGGCTTTGGCGATTTGCCGGACGCTATCAAACTCGCCCTTGGAGGATACGGGAAACCCCGCCTCAATAACATTCACGCCGAGTTTGTCAAGCTGCCAGGCAATCTTGAGCTTCTCCTCCTGGGTGAGAGATACACCCGGAGTCTGCTCGCCATCCCTAAGAGTGGTGTCAAAAATGCGGACTGTTTCATCAACAAGCGAGCGAACGTCGTAGAAAACGATTCCCCACAGAGAGTTCGTGTGTCATAGACCAAGCATAGCACGCGCTGCTATAAAACTTTTGCCGCTCGGTGGCAGGAAAGGCGGGGGGGGGGCAACAGCGGTCGGGCCTGGCCACTTCCCGTATGATGAAAGCGTTCTTAAATCGAGCTGCTAGTATAGGATCTGATGCTATTTGGCCGGACTAAAGCTAAAACCAAGATCAAGATAGACGTGTACATCAACTATGGCAACGATGAAATCCTGCATAAAAAGCTAGAAGCAGAGCCGGGAATCAGTGCACTGGATGCTTTGGCACAGGTTGTGGACATCGAATATACGCCTGACGAAAGCGCTACCTGTCATCACGGTGCCATGGTTACGGGCATTAATGGATTCAAAGTGGACCTGCATCACTTCTGGATCTATTATATCTTTGAGCAAGGCCAGATGGGATGGGACCTACCCATGTGCACCCCGGACTCATTGAAGATCGAAAATGATTGCCGTCTGGCATGGCGATACCATATCAGTGCAGACGAAGCGGAAATGCAAAGATACGGGCCGCTATATACCCGCAGTTGCATAGGTAAAATCAGGAGATGCGGCCGACAGTTTTGATGCAGGCAATTTATTAGTCTCATCAGGATAAGAATTGACGAATTGGTGTGAGAGATGGATCACATAAAGGTGCAACTAGCCAGGAAGCAGGCCGATGGATACGTAATTCCACTCGGCGCGGTCAATCTGGTCAATGTGGTTACAGATATTGGAATGGTAGGATGCGGGGCCTTCGATGTGGCTGCCTTAAACAGCTTCGGATACCCGGCTGCCAAGGTAAGGCCAGCCCAGGGAAATTCGATTGCCACCATAGAAGACCTTCTGCAGGGCATTGTCAAGGAAGCAAATCCTGCCGCAGAGAAGCTGGGACTGAAGGTCGGGCAGACGGGCAGAGAAGCGCTTGAGTTGCTTTGAGCTGCAAAGCTCTGGATTTTGGATCAAGAAAGCTTTGCTATTACAGCGCCGGGCATCTCCT
>DATLBD010000014.1:0-6720 GCA_035527135.1 Methanothrix sp.
GACCACGGGGTGGTGGAGTCTGAGATCTTGAGCCTGGTGGGGGCAAAGCCGGTCTACGATGCTTATGGCGGTGTCTCCGATGTGCAGCTTATTCCCCTCTCCGAGCTTGGCAGGCCGAGGGTTGACGTTGTCATCGTCCCCTCGGGCTTGCATAGAGATCTCTTCCCGGAGAAGCTGCAGCTCATCGATCGGGCCATCCGACTGGCCTCTAACGACACGAGCACAGAGTATCCCAACTATGTACGGGAGAATTCAGAGGAGATCTTCCAGGAACTGGTGGCCAGTGGAAACTTCAGCGAAGAGGACGCTGTCATCCTCTCCGCCTCCCGGATATTCCTGGAAGAGGCAGGAACTTATGGTCCCAACCTAGACAGCCCCATTTCCGCCAGCAATACCTGGGAGAACGACACTAAGCTAGGCAACCTCTTCATAGATAGGATGTCGTACATCTACGGCGACGGTATCTGGAGCAGCAAATTGGCCTCGGGAAAGGATCTGTCCGGGCTGCAAAAGGAGCTCTTGCGAACCAACCTGGCCGAAGTGCAGGCTGCGGTCCATCACACTAACTCCAACCTCTACGGATTCATCGACAACGATGATGTCTTCCAGTATCTGGGTGGCATTGGGATGGCGGTGAGAACTGTAACCGGAAAGACCCCCGAAATGTACGTCACCGACGGGAGAGACCCGGAGCGAAGCGAAGTTTCCTCCCTGCATGACTTTTTCTCTAAGGAGCTGCGGACGCGTTACTACAATCCCCAGTGGATTGAAGGGATGATGGAACAGGGCTACTCTGGAGCCAGGGAGATGGACAAGTTCACCGAGTATCTGTGGGGATGGGAGACGACAGTTCCTGATCTGGTCAGTGAGAACACCTGGTCGGAGGTGCACGAGATTTATGTCGATGACAAGTACAGAATGGGTCTGAAGGAGTTCTTCGATGAAAGCAACCCCTGGGCCTCCCAGGCTCTGACCGGACGGTTGCTGGAAACGGCCAGAAAGGATCGGTGGCATCCCACCGAGGAGATGAAAAAAGAGCTTGCTCAGCGCTACGAACAGTCTGTGCAGGATTATGGTGTCACCTGCTGCCATCATACCTGCGGCAACCTGGCTTTGCAGGAGTACATGCAGGGAGTTCTTCCTTCCCCAGAGCCGGAGAAGTCCAGCAGTGTTTCTGCCAGCAGCAAGTCCAGCAAATCCTCGTTCAGCAAACATCCCTCTGCTAGCAAAAAAGCAGCAGGCTACAACCAGACCCGATCTGCCGGTTTTGGAACCGAAAGTTCCCAAAAGCCTGAGCCATCCGATTCTTCTGCCGGCGAGGTAAAGGGATTTGTGATGGAGACCGTGGACATGAAGACCTCCCAGCCCAGTTCATCTGCTGCCCCCTTGTTGGGAATTGGACTAGTGCTTATGGTGCTCTTCATGATCTGGATGGGATTTAGGGGGAAGAGCTGATATCTCGCCGCCTTTGCAGGAATCTGGCCCAGGAGCTGACGAGCAAATACCGTAGCTAGAGCCGACTTCCTGGCGGGCATCGGAGTGGATATGGATGTGGCAGCGCGTGATGCTCCTGCCATTAACCTATACCGTGCAGGGCTTGCGGGTCACTTTTTTCCAGGGAAGTGGTGAGATGCTGTTTAAGGACAAGAGGTTTGAGTGACAGATTTGCAGAAAAGGGACCGCTGTTAGATATTCGATAAATTTTGCAGGCAACAAAGCAGCAATATTAAAATAGATTCTTCTCTATCATATTCTTATGGAAGGAAACATTCCGGCTGCTTTGGCACTCACTCTCTTGGCAGGTCTTGCCACCGGCATAGGCAGCCTGATTGCCTACTTCATCCCAAAACCTGACATGCGCTACCTCTCCTTGGGCCTGGGGTTTGCGTCAGGAGTGATGATCTACGTGGGATTTGTGGATCTCTTCTGCAGCGCGAGGGGCGTCTTGGGACTCGGCTACGCCAATCTCTTCTTCCTGTCCGGGCTTATTCTCATCTATTTGCTTGACCGTCTCATTCCTCATATTCACATTGACGGGCAGGTGGATTCACAATGCAACCACCTCTACCGGGGTGGGATAATGACTACCATCGGCATCGCTATTCACAATTTACCGGAGGGCATGACGGTGGCTTTAGTGTCTCTGGCGGATCTCCGTCTGGGAATTCCCGTTGCCATAGCTATCGCCATTCACAATATACCGGAAGGGCTGGCCTGCAGCATACCGCTTTACTGTGCCACATCTGATCGGAAGAAATCCTGCTTGCTCTCTTTTGCCGCCGGCATGGCCGAGCCCCTGGGAGGGATACTGGCCGTGCTTTTGCTCTATCCCTTCCTTAATGACTGGCTGCTGGCGGCAGCCTCGGCCCTGGTGGCAGGGATCATGGTCTTCATCTGCTTTGATGAGCTGTTGCCCATTGCCAATAGATACGGAAGCGAGCATCTCACCAACCTGGGAATCATAGCCGGATTTTTAATAATGATGATTGGACTTGGCTTGATGGAGAATTTTTGAGGCCGTATGAATAGTGCTCCATGGCCGCGATTAGACTGCACAAATCCTGCGTCCCCCATGCCAAGGTATAAATAATTTCTCACAATATTACAATTTACTATAAGAAAGGCTGATCTCGCTGCAGATGGGATTTTTCTCCTTCGAGATCGAAGCTTTCTATCTGGTGATGTATGATGAAGGCAATGCTCTTGGGCACCCTGTTTCTGCTGCTGGCGGCACTTTTAAGCGCGGCTTATGCTTCAGATCAGGATCTGCTCACAGTGACGGATAGCTATGTCAGTGAGCTGAACAATAGCGCTCTAGGCCAGGTCCTGACGGAACAGCCTTCCGGAGCCCTAGACGCTTCTGAGAAAGGGGGCCTGCTCTTTATGGCCGAGGAGGAGAAGCTGGCAGGAGATATTTATTTAGCCCTGAATGAAAAGTGGAACCTGCGTGTCTTTGACAACATTGGCAGGGCGGAGAAGACCCACGAGGCAGCCGTGAAGACGCTTCTGGAAGTGTATTCGCTGCCCGATCCCGCAAAAGGGCCGGGAAAGTTTTACAATGAAACACTGCAGGGGCTCTATGATGATCTGGTGAGCCGGGGAAGTGTTTCCGTCAGAGATGCCCTGCAGGTGGGGGCAGCCGTAGAGGAGATAGACATCCTCGACCTGGAAGAGCGCATGGCCCAAACAGACCGAGAGGATATATTGCTGGTTTATGCGAATCTCAAACGCGGCTCCGAAAACCATCTACGTGCCTTTGTCAATAACCTGCAAAGGCAAGGGTTTGAATACAATCCAGAGTATCTCTCCCAAGAAAAGTACGATGGCATAATCAGCGGCTAAAATAAATATTTTTATCCGCCCCGAGCCTTATTTGCCAGATCGTCCTGAGTTTGGGATACGGCCAAAAAGTAGCATTTGACGCAATACTATGCCCGCTATTGATTCTTCTGAGGATACTCCCGTCCAGACACCCTCTGTGATGAGGGTTGCCCTCTATTCGCTGCTGTTCAACCTGGCTCTGGTGGGGGGCAAGCTCTTCCTCTCAGCTCTCACTGGGAGCCTGGCGCTGCGAGCTGATGCCGTTCACTCCCTGGTGGATGTCCTGGCCTCCATAGCACTCATCATAGGCCTGAAGATCTCAGAGAGAAAAAGCCAGAGCTTTCCCCTGGGACTGTACAAGGTGGAGAATTTGGCATCCATTGCTATCTCCTTTCTGCTCTTTGTCACCGCTTATGAGATCTTCATGGAGGCAGTGTTGGGTGAAGCAGAGCCCATCCATTACCCGGGATTCGTTCTCTATGTTGTGGCTGTCATCATACCCCTGCCCTATCTATTCGGCAGCTTTGAGATTCGGGTGGGAAAACAGACGGGCTCGCCCAGCCTCATAGCAGATGGCGTGCAGCATAAGGCCGATGTGCTTACTTCCTCTCTGGTCTTCCTGGCCCTGATTGCCCAGAGCGTTGCTTTACCACTGGACAGGATCGCAGCCGCGATCATCGCTCTCATAATCGTTAGAGAGGGCTGGGAAATTCTGGTTGCCGGCATGCGCGTGCTCCTGGACGCCTCAGTGGATGCGAAAACGCTGGAGAAGATCCGTGCCCTGATAATGGAGGCTCCAGAGGTTGCCTCTCTCAAGGAACTGATGGCCAGGAACTCCGGTCGCTACCTCTTTGTGGAGGCCAGCCTGATCTTCAGAGTAACCGATCTGAAGAGAGCGCATCTGGCCAGCCAGCGTATTGAGGCAAAGATCCGCAGAGAGCTTCCTAATGTGGATCGCGTGCTCATTCGTTATGAGCCTCAGGTCCAAACGAGCCTGAGATATGCTGTTGCTCTCCAGGATGCACGGGGGACATTAGGAGAGCACTTTGGCGAGTCTCTCTATTTTGCCATGGTGGAGATAGATCTGCAAGAGATGAAGCTTAACAAACAGGAGATAGTGGCCAATCCCTACAAGGATATGGCTAAGGGCAAAGGCCTGAAGGTTGCAAAGTTTCTATTGACCTATAAGCCGGATGTTATTTTTGTCAAAGAGAGCCTCATCGGCAAGGGACCTGGCTATGCCTTCGCCGAAGCTGGGGTAGAGACGTCCGAAACCGGGGCAAAAACATTAGAGGAGCTGATCAATAGTCTGCTGGTGGCAAAGTGTGAAGATTCTGCCGACAACTAGAGTAGATGGTCATAAATTTTCGGATGGTAACGCCGGGATTGCCTTGGTTTGGCCCGCGGTTTCGCCTACACTTATCTAGGAAATGCTTAAATACTACATCGCATATAAGAGTAATTGTTCTGGGATTATTGACTGCAGCAGTCTCTGATTAATTAAATGAGAGATAATGCCAAATTTTGATGCAAAGAAGTGTAATCAAAAAAGAGCCGGGTATGTCGGAAGATATGATGTATGAATTAATAAAAAAACAGTGAGGCTTTTTGATGAAGATATGTGTTACTGCAGGAGCATCGGGCCTTGATGCCCCCATGGACCCTAGATTTGGGCGATGCCCCTTTTTCGTGGTGGTTGACCTGGACAGCATGAGTGAGAATTCCATTAACAACACCAACGTCATGGCATCCAGTGGAGCAGGGATACAGGCGGCCCAAGAAGTGGCAAAGCAAGGCGTATCTGCCCTGATTACTGGAAATATAGGTCCCAATGCCATGCAAACCCTCTCTGCGGCCAAGATCGAGGTTTATCAGTACCTTGGAGCAGGAAGCGTTAGGGACGTAGCGGAAAAATTCAAGTTGGGAGAGCTTATGAAAATCGCCGCCCCCTCCGTACAGGTCCATGCCGGCATGGGTCTGGGCAGTGGTCCTGGCGGGCAAGGCCGAGGAAGAGGCGGCGGATTTGGCGGTGGCAGAGGCCAGGGAGCAGGAAGCGGGTCTGGTGCTGGCGGGGGAAAAGGAGGTCAAGGACAATGAAGATCTGTGTTCCCACCATGGGCGAGAGCGGCATGCAAGAGGCCATCTGCCAGCACTTCGGCCGGGCTCCGACGTTCTCCATAATTGATCTGGATAGTGGAGATATCAAGGTCCTGCCCAACGTAAGCGAGCATATGGGTGGTACTGGATTGCCCACGGAGACCATCTTCGCGGAAGGTGTTAAGGTGATGATTGTGGGCGGCCTGGGACCTAAAGCGGTCTTAGCCTTTAATCAGGAAGGCATTGAGGTATTCGTGGGAGCAGTCGGCACCGTAAAGGATGCCGTCGATGACTGGCGAGCGGAAATACTGACCCGCGCCAACCTAGACAATGCCTGCAGAGACCATAAGCATTAAGAGGAATAAAATTTTTTAGATTAGGCGTTGTGCAGCTTGTCTTCGGCAGAATATATTCGGTGAGGTGCGAATGAACGAAGAGCTTCTCCTTGTTGATTAGGAAACATTTATTTGTAGATCCCGTTAAATTAGATTTATGACCGAAATTGGCTCGGGATGGGAGGTTAGATTTACTTTAGATGTCCCTATTTCTGAAAGAAGCATAAAGGAGATTGATGGGATAAAATTTGAGACTGAGGTTCATTCCCTCGGTATTGAATTAAAGGGGTTTAAAATAATTATTCCTGCAACAAATGAAGCAGATGCCCGCATCTTGGCGGAGGGAAAGGCAAATAGGATTTTTGATTATCTGTCATGGATTCATAATCGCTCTATAAGTGGATATTTTAGTGGAATGACCGAAATAAGGCCAGCTGGAGATGTCAAGAGAGGCATTGCATCTTTTAGCGTTAGTGCAATTATCCATAACCCGGTCGATCTAGACTTTTCACTGATCCTTGATGTATTAGAGGGAAGAGATGAAAAGCTGCTCAGGCAATTGGGGCATTATTCATTGGGATTGAAAGCTGCGGATATCATATCGAAATACAGGGAATTTTACCAGGTAATTGAGGATGAACAAGATGTGGGTGGCACTCCAGAAACTAAGCCACTTGAAAGCATCGAGGATATTGATGTGGAAACCATCAAGAGGGTTATTCGCAATTTATTAAGTCATCCCGTCTTAAGCAAAAATAAGACACATGTTTCAATCGCAACAACATTATTGGGCAGACCATATTTGGACATGAGTAATGTAAATGATAAGTATGTGTTTAGCTGGCCAGCTTCTCGGTTAGCATTTGGAGACTATTCAATCCTCTCTGTCCCCAAGTTGCCAGTGTCGTCATGATTCGCTCATGAATAGATGTTCCTTTATCATTGCGAAGCGTGCCCAAGATCTTTC
>DATLBD010000015.1:0-11398 GCA_035527135.1 Methanothrix sp.
TGATAGCCAGGCTTAAAATGAGCCCAGGCGACGAGTTTGTCATAGGCGAAGCCACAAGCGACTCGATACTCCTGAAGAAGAAGGACCTACGAACCATATTGGAAGGTGTTATAAAAGAGGCCCGAAAGGTAGATTTCGATAAGCTTGAGAGGGATGTCGAGGAAGAGGGCAACAGGATTGCACGAGAGAAGTACAAGATTTTTGCTGGACACTAACGTCTTCATTGCTGCTACAAAAAGAGGATGGACAAGGACCACCGATCTGGTTTTAAGGCTTGTTGATGGTGAGGAAGTCCTCATCGCCAATGAGGCTCTTATCGGTGAGTACAGGAAATACGCCGGCAATCTTGGCAATTACGGTCAGCTTCTTCTTGATCAACTTCTGCAAGAGGTGGTTGTTTTAGATATTTCCAATGACGCCATAGCACAATGCAAACCTTTCTTTCCTGATGGGCAAGAAGCGGATACGCTCCATGCTGCTACCTGCCTGAGCGCAGACGGTATCTTGATCTCAAATGACCGGCATTTTGAGAAAATCAGGCAGGCAAGGATGATTGAGGTCTGGACGATCTCAGAAGCTATTGCCAAAATGCTTTGAATTTAGCATAGCGACTAAAGTTGGTCGAATTCGTGCGAGGAAAGATTTCGTCGGGACTGGGGCAGGCCCAGTACTTCATCTCCCGAGAAGGTTACAGCCGCCAGTTTTTGCATCATCTGGGCTTTGTTCCTTTCTCCGGTACCCTGAACGTGCTTTTGGAGGCCCCCTTCCCTGTGGAGCAGCCGGCGATTCAGATCGAGGGCTTCCAGGAAGGAGGCAAGAGCTTTGGCGAGTGCAAGTGCTACCGCATCAAGCTGAACGGCATCGAGGCTGCTGTGGTCCAGCCCGAGCGCAGCTCGTATCCGCCGGAATTGATCGAGGTCATAGCGCCCATAAAGCTGCGGGCTTTGGGGCTGAAAGATGGCGATCCTGTCGAGGTAGTGTTATTATGATAAAGGGATGCAGTCAAAAACAAAGCCCCAAAAAAGCTGAGATGCCGATGGGCCAGCCTGGCGTTTTTTTGCGTCCTGCGGTCCCGCGTGCGTGTGGGCCTGAGCCCTGAGGCGTTGGCCGGGAGCTGTGGGGCAGGATGGCGGGTTGCTGCGGTTCTAATGCGCTACCAGGAATTAGACCATTTGAACTGATATCCTTAGGTTAGCCACTTGAAACAGCGAAGAACTAAAAGAAGTACAGCCTTCCTTGCCTCTCTTCGCAATACGGCTTTGCATTCTCAAATGAGTTTAGTCCAATTAAGAAAAGATCTTGGGATCTATTGATATTCATTGAGCTGAATTATCCTATGTGAATGGTTTAAGCGAGCTTGTCGAGCCGGAGAAAAAGAGGTTGCTCGATTTAGCATCGGACATGGATAGAATCATACTTCTTCTGCTCTTTGAGACCGGCCTTGAAATTGACCATCTGATCAATCTTCGCGTCTCGGACCTGGATATGCAGAGCGGACAATTGCGAGTTGCTGCCGACAGAAAGATTCAGCTTTCCAGTGCAGCTCATTCTGAGATTAAGCAGTATCTTAAATCCAGGCCCGGGCAGGTCTATCTGCTGGAGGGAAGGTGCGGAAAACCGGTAACTAGCAAGTGGAAGCGATGCGTGCTGGAAAATCTCCTGCTAAAAGCTGAGCAAAAAAAAGGATAATATAAAATAATAATATAGAATAATTGGACTAGAAAATAATAAGAATGGAAAAGCAAACATCATTCATATGCAATATTCCGAGGGCAGTATTGGCAGGGTCTTCGTCCTGAGGATGGATCATGGCGAAGATCTGATAGAATCGCTGCAAAAGTTCCTGCAGGAGAAGAAGATCGAGTCTTGCATGGCCCTTTTCATGGGAGCTCTTCTCGACGGCCAGGCAGTGACCGGTCCCAAGCTGCCTGTAGTTCCTCCCACACCCAACTTCGAAGCCTATGAGAGCGCCTGGGAGGTCTTCGGCATGGCTACAATTTACCCGTCAAAAGAGGGGGCGAAGCTGCACATCCATTCGGGGCTGGGACGGAGACGGCAGTCCATCTTAGGCTGTATCCGAGATAAAGCTGAAGTCTACCTGATCGTGGAAGCAGTTTTATTCGAGCTCTGCGGCCTGAATGCAGAAAGAACCTGGGATGAAAAGATGCAGCTTTATCTACTCTCCTTGAAGGACCGGCTTTGATCTGTGATTATGCAACTCTTCATTTTTTCCAGTGGCTAACCTCAGGTTATAGGTTTTCCTGTTGTTAGTTTGTCTCTCTGTGTGTACTTTGTGAACTGTTGAGTCTCTGTGGTGGAAACGTCGTTAGACGCTGGTTATAACTAAATGGTTAGGAACTATCACCACAGAGACCAACAGAGCGCACGGAGGACTCACAGAGGACTTGATTTATTCCATTACTCATTCGATAAATCGATACAGCAAGGAACCATTTATGTTCTATGATTCAATTGATGCTTATGGTTAATTGTTGGCCATGCCTCAAAGATTGGCTCGCTGGGTCGCGAAGGGCAAAACATCGCTGACCACGAGTCCGTAAGAGTTGGGACGTGCTTTTGTTCCATCAGGCTGCTATTGACTGCAGTCACCAACAGATGCGGAATCGTGGAGGGTCTCGGCTTAAATGCAGCAGCATCTCACCCCGTGATTAATGTTGATCGTCACTTATGGATCAACATGCCCGCGGAAGAGGCCGAAAAGAAAACCTCATTTTATCTCGCTACCTCTCTCTCAATCCGCCGCAAGTTAGCTACTAAACATCCCGGCCCACAGAGGCAGCAAACCGGAAATACTTGCCCATGTTTAATAGCTATTTAAAGTCTATTATTGCCAATAGTTCACATGATGTGGCGATAGCTATAAATAAAACAACTTTCAAACTGCCTTTAAAAATTAAGTGCAAACCGAAAGGCTCCTCTCTGTTGTGTCTCTTGCAATTAGCATGAGATATATGCTATGTAATATTCTAATCCTATTTCATTTTTGTCAAATTTAGTACCTCAAAAGGAATCGAGATTTGTTTTGTAAACATGTGTATAGCCTAAGGATGTCGCTTTGTACACATGTGTCCACCTAAAGTGTCTATTAATACTAGGAAATATTCTTTAGTAAATAGGAGAATCCATGAGACTTAGAGTAGTTAGCTCGAAAAATGAGATTCCAAATCTCAACCCTAATGAGAAGATGGTTCACCTGGCTTTTCGCGCCAGCAATGTAGACTTCCTTAGCTTGATGCAAAGATGCCCCCGGCTGAGAATGATTCAGGTACCCCCGTCCTACCGCAAAACTATGTCCAATGCCATCCATGTATTCCTGGATATGCAGGGCATTGAGTTATTGGAAGGAGATGTTTGGGGCCACAGGAAGGACCTGGACGAGTACTTCACCGTGGACGATACTACAATGGAAGAGATCAGATCCCTAGTTGCTAGCGGCGCCCCCATGGAGGACCTGGCAAGCCAGGTTCAAAAGAAGGCCAGACTCGGCCCGGACCTCATCAAGTACATCGCCAAGAGCAAGGTCACCGCTTAAAGCTAAGCATTCAGAGCCAGGTTTGCAGAATCCGGCTCATCCTTTTCTCTTTTATTTATGGCCCTTCGCTATTTCCAGTGGGCTAATCCTAGTGTTGCGTCAATATTATATTGCCGTAAAATATATAGGATGAGATCTGCAGACGTAATGAAAGACAAGCTACTGGCTCGTTGTATCGAGTGGCAATGTAATGCTTGAGTCCTCAGTGAGTTCTCTTCTAATTCTCTGGGAACTCTATGCCCATCATTTACCCATTATGCGGGGGGAATTTGAACTCATTAGCTTTTTTAAAATTTGCAGGCTCTCAATTACTGCCTTTTCAGTCTTCTGCTCCAAAGCGGCTGAGATATTCTTCTCCTTTATTGTCTCCAGCACAGGCTGCAAGTCAATGCAGCCTTGCCCAAGAGCCAGGTGTTCATCACCTTTTCCAGAATTATCATGCAGATGGATGTGCGCCAGGGCTGGATGACTCAAGAATTCCTGCAGCGTGCCGCAGGTATTGGCGTGGCCCACATCCAGCACCAGGCCCAAGTCGTGCAGATCTAAGTCAGGCCTGTTAAAAAAGAGCCAGTCGCTCTTGGGCATGTTCTCCACAGCCAGGCGGATGCCCAGCTCCTCTTGCAAAGGTGCAAGTTCTGCCAGCGATTGGTCGAGGCACATCAGTGCATCTTGCCAGCAGAAGCTCCATGGGCTGTAACCAGTGTGGATAATGTAGAGCTCGGCTCCCAGAGCGGCACTGGCGGCAATGGCCCGGCGGTGCAGGTTCACTGATGCCTCCCGAAATTCCTGATGGATGCTGGCGATATTTATGTCGGCTATCAGTCCGTGCACGCTGTATTTTAAGGAGAAGGATGATGCCTCATCCAGGTTTTCGGAACGAAAAAGGCTGTGCCTGGCCTCGCAGAGGATCTCTGCTCGATCGCAAAGTTCTGAGATTCTCTCCAGCGCCTGGCTCAAAGGCAGATCCAGGTAAGCCCAGGTGGAGACGGCAAGCTTCATATCAATCGATTCAATCAAATGAAGAACTGGTATATTATAGCTATTGTGTCTCTGCCTTTCGGATAAGGTCTGCCGTATCTTTCATCGATCTTTCCTCTCTCAGAGCGGCAAGCTTTGGGGGCGATTCCTGGAACAGCTCCAGGGCATTGAAGAATCTGTCCAGCACGTCTCCGCTGTAGGTCGGAACCAGGAAGATATGGGTATGAGGAATTCTCCTGCCTCGGGCATACATGCAGACGAAGTCCGGCTGAAGGGAGTGCATCATCTTCCGGGCCACGATCCCTGCCACACTATAGAGGCTGGCGTTTTCTTCGGCAGTTAGCTCATGCCACCAGGGAACATGCCTCTTGGGAATCACCAGGCAGTGGCCTTTGCTAAAGGGATTGATATCCAGGATGCACAGCGTCAGATCGTCCTCGTAGATCTTATGAGAGGGTGCTCTATCTGCCACAATATCGCAAAAGATGCAGGACTTTTTGGGCTCTTCAGGCATATCTCTGATGATGATGATGCCCTGCTAGAAAATGCTAACCATTATTCGGGCACGCCAACCTTAATAAAGAAGCATTCCAAGCATTTGGCGTGGTATACCATGTCACATGAAATCGAGAGGATTCATGCTCGTGAGATCCTTGACTCACGAGGAAACCCGACTATTGAGGTAGATGTTTACACTTGTTGCGGCTTTGGGCGTGCAGCTGTGCCCTCGGGCGCATCTACAGGCACGCATGAAGCTTTGGAGCTGCGCGATGGGGGAGACAGATACGGTGGCAAGGGCGTCCTCAAGGCCGTCAAGAATGTCAATGAGGTAATTGCGCCGGAGATGCTGGGCATGAATGCCTCCGCCCAAAGGGAGATCGACGATTTCATGATCGAGATGGATGGAACGCCCAATAAGTCCAATCTGGGCGCCAATGCTATCCTGGGCGTCTCTATTGCCGTGGCCAAGGCAGCCGCCACCTCTTCGGAAATGCCGCTCTACAAGTACCTGGGGGGAGTGAATACCTCTCGCCTGCCCATTCCTTCCTTCAACGTTCTCAACGGAGGCCAGCATGCCGGCAATGAGCTGTCCATCCAGGAGTTCATGATTCAGCCCACCGGAGCCAGGACATTTTCCGAGGGCCTGCGCATGGCTGCCGAGACCTACCATGCTCTGGGCAAGATTTTGAAGGGCAAGTACGGCGTGGGCGCAACCAATGTCGGCTACGAGGGTGGCTATGCACCGCCACTGGTCAAGACCCGCGATGCCTTGGACGCCATCATGAGTGCTCTTGATATCAGCGGCTATGGCGAGGAGATTAAAATCGGCCTGGACGCGGCAGCCTCAAGCTTCTATATGGAAGGCGGCTACTCCGTGGACGGAAACCGGCTCACGCCTGGAGAGCTGATCGATTACTATGTCGATCTGGTCAAGACCTACCCCATTATTCTGCTGGAAGATCCCTTCGAGGAGGAGGCTTATGACGACTTTGCCAAGCTGACCACCAAGCTTCCGGGCACGATAATAATAGGAGACGACCTTTATGTGACCAACATAAAGCGCCTGGAGAAGGGCATCAAGATGCATGCCGGCAATGCCCTGCTGCTCAAACTCAACCAGATCGGAACCGTCTCCGAGGCCTTCGATGCGGCACGCATGGCCTTCCGGGCAGGATGGAAGGTCATGGCCTCCCACCGCTCGGCAGAGACAGAGGACTCGGCTCTGGCTGATGTGGCTGTTGCTCTCGGCTGCGAGCTGCTCAAGACCGGCGCTCCGGCCCGATCCGAGAGGACGGCCAAGTACAACCAGCTCCTCAGGATACAGGAGCAGCTGGACGAGGCGGCGTCCTACGCCGTCATTTAAATCTTTTTTAAACGGCTTTCCCCAGGCAATTTGGGAGAGCACATTTTTTTTCGGCTCTTCTATTTTCTTCTTGTAGAGGGCGGAAGCTATATCGAAGTCTGACGAGCTGTGTAATCTTCAAACATTATGGCTGCAGCGGGCTATGGCAACGATTGGCTGCTACTTGGGAAAATCTTGGGAAAATCAAGATCGATTGCTTAATTTTCATGATTATTCCTATATCTTTCAAAATCCTACAAAAGTTATTTATAGATAAAATTCGTTACACACAAATTGATGAGGTTTAGGGCCTCGAAATTTTCCGAAGGCAAAGATGCCAAAATTAGAAATTCTTCCCAGATATCCTGCAAGAAGAATCGGATTTATTTAGCTTTAGCAATGGGTGTGGGAGTTATTCTTCTCTCCATTCTATTTGCACCACTTTCTAGCTCAGCAGAAGCAAATCTATCCATATCGGGCACAACATTCCTTGACCTTAATTCTGATATGAAAAAGGATACTTCTGAGCCAGGTCTAGAAGGTTGCATAATATACATCGACTTAAATAACAACTCTCAATGGGAACCAACAGAGCGAAACGAAACAACGAATCAACAAGGTAAGTATACGTTCTCTAATGTTTCTAGGAAGACCTATGTAATTAGAGAGTTAATATCTAGTGGTCAGCTGCAACTTTCTCATCCGAAATCAGGTTATTACTTCATTGATCTAGAGAGCCCATCTGCTATGCCTTACATTGATGCGGACTTCGGCCATACCATAAAGACACCAATAGAAAATAGTGCGATACCAGAATGGCCTTATCAGTTGATTATAATTATAATAAGTTTTGTCGCTATCTTAATCATAGGTGGCGGATTATTAATACTTCGCCAAAGTTTATCGAAACTCAAATCCTTAAAAGTTGATAAAAACGAAGATAGAAATACTTTAATTCAAATCGTCTCAGGTTTTGTACTCCTCTTTTCCGGATTATATCTGCTTATCGATCTCTCTCAGCAATCAAGAAACTTGATAAATTCGTCGTCTATCGACTACAGCAGTGGCAGTTCAATAATAATACCTGTAATTCTGGGACTGTTGATCTTTGGTGCAGTATTGCTTATGTGCAGAATGAATGCAAATCAGCATGAACAGGGATCGATGAGAAGGATGATATCCGGTATCCTCGTCATTGGCCTTCTAGGAGTAATCCTCTTCTCACTAAGTGGCGTTATAAAAAATGAAAACATCATAACCCAATATATCCAGCTCGTCGGCATGATAGTCGCATTCTATTTCGGGTCCAGGATTGGCTCAGAGCTACCACAAACCGCTTCAGATAAGATTGAGAAGAGAGATAGAATTAGCATGAAATGTGCCGAATACAACTCAACGACGAAGGAAATAAAAATAAGACTAGGTAATCCTTCAGGAAGTCGTATTAACGTTGAGGGAATTGCCATAAAAGAGGGGGACAAAATTTTCGGAGCCTCCAAATATGAGGATATAAAACAAGAGTCAATCGGAAACGATGTAAAAATCATCACTACCTTGAAGGATGAAACGGGCAATCCGATCCCATTAGACGGTAATAAATATTACGAAATAATTATAGATATTTCTGGAAAAGAGCCTATAAACATCTATTCGAAGATCAAAATGACTCAATAAAGCTGCCAACTTCTTACATCTACACTACGCTCTTCAATAAGCTTGATGAGAGCTTTTCGTGTATCTCTTCTCTCGGGAATAGGCTTTCGTTGAGCGAGCGGAGTGGTTTGAAGATGCTCTTTACTAAAACGGACGTATCCAAAACTGCCCTAATTCAATAGTATCTTCTTGTCCGCGTATCTTTCAGGACCGCATCGATGCCTTACCTGGCTTCAGGCTCGCCCAGCTCGTCCAGAAGATCGCTAAAGCTTTCCTGGATGGTGATGCTGACCCGAGATTTATTAGGCAGATTCGTGTCCCCGAAAGGCTTGAGCACATTTTTCTTATAAGTGGCTTTTGTTTTCACATTCAGTACCTGGCATTAGGCTCACACACACACAGAGCCACAGAACGCATAGAGACTTCTTGGCCGAGGTTCGGGGCTTTCTCTGGCTTGCCGATACCTGCTGGCTGTGGGCTAGCCTCGCCCGGCAGCCCATCGGTCTGTGCTGTATCCATGCCTCGCCTGAGACTGATATGCATAATGAAACTAAGGCTATGAGAATAAACGCAATTTTTTACTGCATAGGAATCTCTCCTAGGATCAACTCATTATCTACCTAACGAAAAAGCGTTGGGTTAAATACCTAAGTGAAGAGTTCCTCCCTTCTGGCGTGTAAATTTAAGGAATTTCTGGAAGAACTGCATCTTCGGCCTATGCGGCGACGCAGACTTTCACCGCAAGACATATTCCGTGGTAGTGACCAGCACATATGAACAACGTGCCGCCTGGTTGGATAATGTCCGGGCGATAGTTAACGAAAATTTTCCAAGAGGACGGTAGGTTAGATGAAGATTCTGGCAATGATCGACAGCCCCAGAAAAATAGGGCAACACCGAGATTCTTGTGGACGAGATTTTGCGAGTGCAACGACAAAAGGGCATGCCTTAGAAAAGCTCCGCCATTACGATTAAGAGATCCTGCACGGTCTCGACTGCCGGCAGCTGAAGAAAAACGAGGCAGGATACCGTGCTTGCAGGCCGCGTCTGGAGATGTTTCGCACCCTGCAATCCGCAAAGTAGATGCCTGGGAAAATAATGAAAAGATGCAATATGTCAGTGGATTTAAAGGAGACCTGGCCGGAGAAGTTCGCAACAGTTGAAGAGATATTCAGCCATATACATGCCGGCGATAAGATCTTCATAGGTACGGGCTGCGGCGAACCCCAATACATGGTCCAGGCTCTGGTGAACTTCGTCAGCAGCAATCCCAAAGCATTTTTCGGTATCGAGATCATACACGTATGGACAGTGGGCGCTGCTCCCTACATGGATGAAAAATTCCGTGATAACTTCCGGATCGACTCATTCTTCATAAGCGAAGGCACGAGAAATGCGATCAACATAGGCGCAGCAGACTACACGCCTATATCTCTTTCCGCCGTTCCCGGCCTCTTTCGAAGGGAGATAATACCAATAGACGTAGCGTTAATCCAGACATCTCCTCCCGATAAGCACGGCTACATGAGCCTGGGAATAAGCGTCGATATCGTAAAGGCTGCTACCCAGAAGGCATCGCTGATCGTGGCCCAGATAAACACCCATATGCCTCGCACGCAGGGTGATGGATTCATAAATATAAAAGATGTAGATTTCATTATTCCTCATGATGAACCATTGCTGGAGTATACGGTAGAAGATCCAGGGCCCATCATCAAAGCGATAGGCAAGTACGTTGCCCGAATCATCGAGGATGAATCTACGTTGCAAGTTGGATATGGCATCATACCCAATGCCGCCGTCTCATACCTGGGTGAGAAAAAGCATCTCGGGGTACATACTGAACTCTTAAGCGACGGCATCATTGATTTGATGCAAAAAGGCGTGGTTGATAACACCAAGAAGTCCATCGATACGGGAAAGACTGTAGCATCCTATTGCATGGGCAAGAGTGAGACTTACGAGTTCCTGGACGAGAATCCAACCGTTTCATTTAGGACCATCGATTATGTTAACAACCCATTAATTATTGCCCAGAATAAGTTGATGACCTCAATTAACAGTGCTATGGAGATTGATTTAACCGGTCAGGCTACCGCAGAATCACTGGCCGGGACATTCTACTTCGGCATCGGTGGCCAGGCAGATTTCATGAGAGGGGCGGCACTTGCGCCGGGCGGCAAGAGCATTCTGGCCCTACCCTCCACTGCCATAAGCGACACCATTTCCAGGATAGTGCCATCCCTTCGGGAAGGGACGGGAGTGACCTTTACCAGAGGGGATGTGCACTATGTAGTAACGGAGTACGGCATAGCATATTTGCACGGCAAGAATATCAGGGAACGCGCCATGGACCTTATTGCTATCGCCCATCCCAAGTTCCGGCCGTGGCTGATTGATGAGGCCAGGAAGCTTTCGCTCATCTACAAAGATCAAGCGTTCGTACCAGGGGTGAATGGGGTGTACCCGGTGGCTCTTGAGACATTCAAGACAACCAGGAGCGGGCTGCATCTTCTTTTCAGGCCGGTGAAGATTGGAGATGAGCCCTTGATGAAGGACTTTTTCTATGCCCTTTCCAATGACAGCATGTACCGGAGATTCATGTCTGTCAGGATGGACATGCCCCATGAGCGGCTGCAGAAGTTTGGGGTAGTGGACTATGCCAACAGCATGATGATTCTGGCCATTGTTGAGGGTGACAGCAGAGAGACTATCGCTGCAATTGGACAATATGAAATAAATGAGAAGATGCATACCGCCGAGGTTGCGCTGGTTGTAAAGGATAAGTATCAAAATATGGGCGTAGGCCACGATCTGCTCTCTTATCTCACCCGCCTGGCCAGGCGGCAGGGCCTGCTGGGATTTACGGCTGAGGTCTTAGTTGAGAATAAGTCGATGCTCAATCTCTTTAAAAATATGGGATTTGATACGGAAAAGAGAAGCGATGAAGGGGTCTACGAAATGCGCATGATGTTCAGAGATCTTGAGGGTTAGCTTCCTTGGCTGGGCTGCGATAAAATCGGCCCGGAGCCGGAAGAAATCGATCCGTTTGATAGCCTTCACGTGCCTTTAAGATCTGGCAAAGCTTGCAGCCATCTTATCGAGTGACTGGTTCGAGCCGGCTAAGGAGTAGTCGAACATTTGGCCCGCAGTCCAGCCGTATTCCGTGACGGTCATTTTCGTCTTGTCCCCCGGCTTTGAAGTAGAACTGCCTGCGAGAAAATTGATATACGAGGAAGATATGGAAGTGCGTTCATGAGTGAAGCCAGAGACAGAAAAATGAAACGCGAACGCAAATTCGAAATGCAGAAGGCCGAAAAAGTCCTGCGAGCGTGCAGGAGCAGGAGAGGCTATGAGCTCTTTCAAGAGCA
>DATLBD010000016.1:0-11273 GCA_035527135.1 Methanothrix sp.
GTAAATCATCCTCAGACCAATGGAAAAGTTGAAAAATGGAACGATACCTATGAACTTAACAGGTTTAAGTTCGAAAATTTTGACAATTTCGTGAATTGGTATAATACAGTTAGATTCCATGAGTCACTTGATACAAAATGGTATCTTCAGACGCCAGATATCGCATTTTGGGCAAGGCTGCCAGAAGGATGCAAGGCAGAAATGTTCCTAAATCGAATGGAGACTGAATTAAATGATAGATAAAGAATATATTAAGCCCGCTGGAGGATATAAAGTCCAAACATTCGGGACTACACATTCAAGGCCATCGAGCAAAAGTATTAAGTAGTGGGGCCTAGTTTGACACATGTTCTTTTCCAAAAAGGTGTCTGCTTGGTAGGATTGAGAAATCCATAGTGAAGGGCGGAAATATGTCACCGGGGGAAAATTATGTAATTTTTATGATAAATGCTTTAGCAGATGTCTTAATATGGATTAGGCAGTTTTTAAATCTGAAAAATATCGAACGCTTCTTGAGCGTCATATTCAATATTATTAAGATTATTATTGTTCTAATATTATTAGTCTATTTTTTACAATATATACATGGATTAAACCAGTGGCTGTTTGACGAGAGCGAAAACGGCATAGTAATTCAGTCTTTTGAAACATCAGGCTTCGAAAAAAACGTTAGTGGAATAGCTATTTCGAATCTCCTTAGCTATAAACTACTGGATATCACCGATGTTGATAATAATGCGAATATAATCGATGTCAATTTTAATAGAATTAATTTGAAAAGTAAAAGGCCTTATGAATTAAACGTACCTTATCTTCAGGAAAGAAACTTGTCTACTTCGAGCGGTGGTGATGATCTTGAGGAGGGTGTTGCTTCTTTTTCTTTGGGTGAGGATGATAGCGATTTTGACTTCCTATCTTTAGAAAGTGGATCGTTGAAGTATTCACTTTCGGGAATCGGTACGATAGGTTTGGGTGGCGGCTCCTTATCAGTAGGCAATTTGCTTAATTCTATGAAAGAACTCTATGGAACCCAACCCAGAACTATTACTGGATGCCTCCAAAGATATGGTTCAATGATAACTCTGATTGCTACTTTGGAAGACCATCAGAATAACACTATTGCTATCTGGAAGGCGAGTGAAGCATCTTATGAAAAAAATCAAACACTTGAAGATCGAATCGCTCCTCTTATTGAGGATCTCTCTTTTCAGATAGCTCTCGACATTAGTAAAAAAAATTCTTCCGAAAAAAATCTGCCAGAGACTTGGCAAGCACTAAAATATATAAATCATGCTCAAGAGGAGTACATTCGTTTCATGAATACGGGAAATGTAAGCAGCCTTAATCAAGCAAGATTGAAGGCCCTGCAAGCTTTGAGTTCCGAGCCAAGTTGTAATAAATCACTTAATTTGCTTGCAAAAATATCCTTAGCCTACCTGGGAAAAAATATGCCCAAAGAAGCTGAAATAATATTCAGGAATATTACAGAGTTTCGGCCAGTAGAAGGCCATATTGGCCTGGGTGCGGTATTTAGTAAGCAAGGTAAGTATAATGAGTCAATTGTTGAATATAATGAAGCAATAAGGCATGATCCAAATTCTGCATTGGCTTGGAACAATATAGGTGTAGTTTTTGCTAGAAATGAAAAATACAATAACTCAATCGATGCATATGATGAGTCCCTTCGTTCTGATTCAAACTATGTCCCTGCCTACAATAATAAAGGCTATGCTCTCCATCAACTGCAGAATTACGATTCCGCTATTAAAGCTTTTGATGATGCTATCGCTAAAGATCCTTCCAATGCTCTTGCCATGAAAAGAAAAGGAGATGCTTTGGCTGCACAGCGCAAGTACAACGAGGCAATTCACGCATTCAATGGTGCCATTAAATTTAATCCGAATTATGCAGCTGCTTGGAATGCGTTGGGGAAGGTCTATGCTAAAATGGGCAAACCCGACGCGGCCATTAAAGCATTCAATGATGCTATCAGATTAGACTCAGATTATGTGGATGCATGGAATAGTAAGGGTGATCTATTATCCAAACAAGAAAAATATGGTGAGGCTCTCAAGGTATATGGCATAAGTATTATCGTAGATCCAAGTAATTCGATAGCCTGGAATGGAAAAGGTATTGCTCTAGCAAAGTTGAATAGGTTTGAAGAGGCGATTCAGGCATACGATAAAGTTATCGAACTGGACAAAGGATATGCAGGAGCATGGAACAATAAAGGTATTGCTCTAAATGAGTTGAAAAAATACGAAGAGGCTATCGGAGCATTTGATATGGCCATCACGCTGAATCCAAATTTCCCGGAAGCCTGGTATAATCGGGGAAATACACTTGCAAAATTACGCAAGTACGAGGAAGCACTTAAATCATACGATAAAGCCATCATTCTGGATCCTAGATATTCAAACGCTTGGTATAGCAAAGGGAAGTTACTGGCAGAAAAAAGCCGAAAAATCGAAGCAAATGAAGCCTTTAATAAATCAGAGCAGCTAATAAATCTATCAAATTCGACCATCATACTCCCACAGGATTCTGGAAATATGACTGCAGGCATCATTGGCAAATAGGACTCCGACCAAATCACGAAATGAGATATTTATAAAATCGAAAACCATCAGATCGCATCAATCACTCCTTCTTCCTCTTCCTCGCCGCCTTGTACTTGGGCCAGCTCTCTCTGACCTGCCCCTTCTTGGCGTAGCTGGCCGCCACGCTTGCCGCCACGGCTCGCTCCACTCGATCGTCGCGTGACCTTCGCTCCATTGCCGCCTTCTTGACGATGATGTAGTTGGCTATCAGAAAGAGGGGGAACATGAGAATGCAGATCACGACTATGTGCCAGATTTCCATAAAAATAGTCTGCCTCTAGAATATAAAAGGAGCACCTTGAGCCCGAGTACCGGCATTCTCAAGCCCAATTCTATGCCACTCATTTGAACTTCTCCAGCAGCCTGGCATAAAACTCCCGCTCCGGCCCTTTGGCGGATCGCACCAGCCGGTCCAGTATCAGTTCGGGAGTGCTCTTGGCCAGATAGTTGTAGCGCGGGCTTCTGTTCACCCGTAGGTTGTTGTTCTCGTCCAGCCCCTCCGCCTCGATCCCGTCCACCCGCACCGGTGTCTCGGCAAAGCGACGCACATCCTCGGCCAGGTGACTGACGAAGACCGCCACGCATCCGCGCCGGTTCAGCTCATCGAGCATGCAGGCGATGATCCGAGCGGATGCGCCCGGCTCAGTGATGGCCTCCAGCTCGTCTGCTAACACCAGCTTTCTTTTCTCGTTCTCCACCACGGCGAACTTCTTCATGGCCGTCTCGAAGGCCCCGGCGGAGAGAGTGCCTCTACTTTTGCTGAAGTAGTAAAACTCCTCAAAGAGGGAGAGCTGGCAGGCGCGCGCCGGCACGGGCAGGCCCATGTGCGCCAGGATAACGATCTGGGCCACCAGGTCCAGGAGCGAGGTCTTGCCGCCCGAGTTGACGCCGCTGAGCAGCGCCACCTTCTCAGGGTGCTCTTTTTCCCCTAAAGAGTAGCTCACCGGATTGGGCCTGTCTAAAAAGAGGTGGAGGCCCTCCTCGAAGGAGAGGCACGGCCCCTCGACGATCTCGGGAAAGGTGAGATTCTCCTCCAGGGCGAACCGACCCAGGGCGTAGGCATAGTCAAACTCCGTCAGGGCATGGATGAGGGCGACAGCCGCATCTTTCTTGTCCTGCAAGGCCCGCGCATTCTCCCTTCTTGCCTTCAAGCCCCGCCCTTCCCTGCGGCTTCGAATCTCTTGCTCAAAGGAGCGCAATGCCTGCCGATCCAGCTCCAAAGGATAACAGACCTGGGTGGAGAATATCTCATCCAGCCACACTGCCTCTGCTCCGGCCAGCTCCAGCTCGCTTGTGGCCCGCGCCTTCGCCTCGCGCAAAACCTCGGCAAAGACGTCCTTCATCTGCAACTCCAGGAGTTCTCGGACGCCCTCTCCCCGGCTCATGACTAGCAGAAGATCCGTGCCACCCAAGGTCAGAGAGCTCTTCTCAATCTTCCTCTTCAACTCCTCATTGGCCCAGGAGGCCGCCTCGCTCACGCACCCGCCCAGGCGCGCCGCCAGCCGGTCCAGCCGTTCTCCTTCCTGGTCCCCGCCCTCATTCAGCCTCGTGAGCAGCTTTTGCAGGCTCTCCCAGCCCGCAAAGCCGGCTACGCCTGCGTCCTGCAGCTTTCCTGCCGCTTGGGCTGCCGCCAGGAGGCACTCTAAATTTTCCTTATAAAATCCCAGGACCGCCTCGGGCACCAGATACCACTCTTCTAAAGACTCGGCAAGCTCTATCTCCGCCGGCCCATCCATTTCCTCACCCACCAGGCAGACGTGGCTGTAGCTCTTGGCCAGGTCCATCAGCTCCGCCGGGCTCTCCGCCAAATGCAGGTCTATCAGCTTGTCCAGCCCTCGCGCTTTCAGCCTCTGAAAGGCCTCGGTAGAGGTGGCGGCCACCGCCCTCTCTCGGACCCTCGCAGCAGCCTTCTCTCGCAACGGCCGGATCTTTTTCAGTAGCTCTTCCAGGCCCTGTCCCTGCATCTTCTCCGCCGCCTGCTTCGCCGCGATTGCTGTCTTGCGATTCTCTGCCATTAGCTCTGCCGAAGAAGAAGCAAACAGAGTGCCTATCTTGAGCCGCGCGTATTCGGTATGAGCATAGCCCGCCAGGCGAGAAATTAGCGTCTGTTGGATCCTTGCAGCTTCATCCGTAGCCAGGAACTGCTCTGGCGTGACGGCATACTTCAAACCCCGAGCATGCTGAACCAGGAGGAGAGCCTGGCGTTCGCTAAGAGCCCTGCATAGGCCAGCCACATCAGTATCCAAGACCGCCTGCAGGGCTTTCTCCTCATCCCCGTATTGTTCCAGGAGACGCTCTCTTATGCGAGAGCCGACGCCTGGCAGATCTACCAGTTTCAAACAGCCCCATTTTACCAGGAATATAATATATCTGTTCCGGCGTCTCATGCGGCCCCCTGCGGCTTCAGAGTATGGGTGATGCTTTTTGAAGGCAATAAAGGGAGTTTTGAATTTGAAGAGCATGGAGCGAGAAGCTTGATATCCTGTGGAGCAAAAGAAGGAAGCTGTGCTACTAAATCGTCTATTGGAACTGGGTGAGGAAGAGAGCGTTTTTCTCGCAGAAGAGTCCTGGCAAGATTTGCTGGGGCTGCCCGTCACCACAGATATCCTGCAGGAGGGGCTGGAAGCGGATGCTTGCATCGAGATCAAAGATCTGGGTTTTGCCCTGCACCTATCCGAGCCAGCAGAGCTATGGCTGCTTCTCACGGATAGATATTCTTCTCAAAAGATTTTGCAGGATCGGGCAGGGAAATGGGGTTTTAAGATCATCAAGACTGTGCAGGCAAATGAGGACGATTTTTTCCTGGCTCTGACGGAATACTTTTCCAATTCTCTGGCTGCAGAGCTCTTCTGCGAGAGCTGCTCTATAAAAGGCGCGCCTCTTTACATAGAAGAGAGAATCGAGAGGCTAATGCAGCTATTGCAGCCGATACTGCCCAAAGATGATAGCATCCTGGAGATCTGCTGCGGCAACGGCATGGCCACGCAGGCGCTTTTTCGCCTCGGGCAGCATCCCGTCTCTATGGACTCCGATCGCTGCGATCTGTGCCAGAGCCTAAAGAGCAAGCTTTTGGACCCCCAAAAATGCTTCATCCTGGATGCCAGGCTTTTACCCAACATCTTTCCTGCCCGGTCTTTCCATACCGTTCTGGGATTCATGGTGGGATTGATAGATGATTTCAACTGGCCCCTTTGGAGGGACATTCTCCTAAAAGCCTCCAGCCTCGCGAAAAATAGGGTCTTATTTACCGTTTATACTCAAAAAGAAGCGGAACTCATCGCGAAGGCACTTGGCGAAGCCGGCTGGAAGGGCAGGGTAATCGATAATCGCGACTCCAAGGGAATCTATGATCAGTGGGCCTATTTGGCAGCAATAGACGAATGATGGAAAGGTTAATTACAGTGCCCGTTGGGGATGAGGTATAGGTGAGATTCTTGGCTGATTTTAAGAAAAGAAATACTGAGAGAAAGGGTGACAAAAAAGAAGAGATCAAAAGCAAGAAGCTCATGGAAGAGAACCTCGATGATCTGAGGGGTAGGGGAGAAGAGGAAAAATAAATCCTTGTGCGCAAAGGATTTAATCTGGGCCTGAGGCGGATTCGGTCCTGGCAAATTGCTAAATCGATAATGGGCTCATCTGGCCTAAATGCTGATCAAGTTTTTTTTTTCTGGACCTGACTGGCATAAGCCCTGTTGCAAAGCCTATCGAGAGATGAGATGTATTTTTGTCATCTCATCTCCAAGAACATCTTCTTTGAACATGCTCGTTATTATGGTCAATTCTTATGGCCCATAATAGCGGCCCATTTCTCGGCTCGCTTTTTTTAGCTTGCATTAGGGCGTTACGCTCAAGCTCTTACTTAGCTCCTTGAGTTTCTCGATGCTCTCCAGGGTCTTAGCCGACTCCTTCTGCTTCACATCCTCAAAGTGCTTTATGATATCGTCTAAGGATATGGTTAGCCTGTAAACCTTCATGGGTCGGCCTTTTCCATCCTTCTTGATCTCTCTTTCCTCCACCCAGTTATTGTTGCGCAGCGTGCGCATAGCAATGCTCACCTCTGGCTGGCGGAGGTTGGAGCCGATTTCTATCTCCCTGGAAGTGGCCTCCTCTACATTGGCTAGATAGGTAATCATGCTAGCCACATTTCTGGGAATGTTGAGTTCTCGAAGAACTTCCACGAACTCCCTGTCAGCATCATCCAGAACTTTTACAGAGAATTGTCTCATAATAACCTCATTCTATTTTTAGATATAAGAAATACCCTATGATATAAATAGTTTATTTCTAGATTGCTTATCTTTGTTGGACTTAAGATTATGCTGCTAATATGCTACTGCGCAAAGATATTTCTTCCGCGCAATGATAATATATCTACCATTTCATAGATCTAAGAAAATGGAATTCTTCAACCCATTGGGAAGGTGGATCGAACCACACAAATTCTTGGATTGTGAAATAAATAAAAATATTAAAAACATCATAATTAAACATGGGGTGTATCCAAGTTAGAACGATCTTATGCGATGATGATAAGAGGTGCAGGATAGATGATGCAAGATTAATGCACAGTGATGATTGTGATTATAGTGATGATAATGATGCTGTATGATTCTCTTTGTCTCGGATCACTAATTTCCTATCAAAAACAGATACTGAATGTCACATTTTGTCTTCATTAATGCAGATGAGACCCACCCCAAAATAACGATGAGAAGATAGATATATCATTGTTTTCACTCCCTTGGGCCATGGAATTGAAGCTTGATCCCTGGGGCGCAGTTCATGTAGACGATTACACCAAGCTCTTTGACGAGTTTGGCATATCGAGCTTTGATGATATCCTTCCCAACCTTAAAGACCCTCATCCCTACATGAGGCGCAAGATCATCTTCGGCCACAGAAACTACGACTCAGTTCTTCGTGCCATGCAAAGGCATGAGCCCTTTGCCGTCATGAGCGGCTTCATGCCTTCCGGCAGGGCTCATTTCGGCCACATGATGGTCATGAACGAGATAATCTGGCACCAGCGGCAGGGTGGGGACGCTTTTGCAGCTATCGCCAATATGGAAGCTCATGCCGTGCGGGGCATCAGTTGGGAGAAATGCAGAAGCCTTGGCATTAACGAGTATATCCTCAGCCTCATTGCCCTGGGCTTTGCTCCGAAAGAGGGCAGCCATATCTACTTCCAGTCGGAGAACTACAAGATGAGAAATCTGGCTTTCGAGCTGGGCAGAGAAGCCAACTTCTCCGAGGTCAGTGCCATTTATGGATTTTCCGGCGAGACCCATATCTCTCACATGGAGAGCGTCATGGCTCAGAGCGCCGACATCCTTCATCCTCAATTAGAGGAATTCGGCGGACCAAAGCCCGTCGTCATCCCGGTTGGGGCCGATCAAGACCCTCACATCAAGCTCACCCGCGACCTCGCCTACCGTATGAGAAAGTTCCTGGTGGAGCTTCGCAATGATTACATCAGCATCCGGGGCAAAGCGGCCAGCCCGGAGCTGATGCAGGCAGCGGAGTCAGCCCTGAAGGAAATGAGGTTGGGACAGGTGAAACGGTACGAGGAGCACATCGATGTCACAGATATTCAAGATAAGGATAGTCTATGCTCAGGTGCCCTCTTGGAATCAGTCGATCGGCTCATAATAAAACTAGAACTCGAGCATGGGCATTACGGCTTCATACCGCCTGCCTCCATCTACCACAGGTTCATGACGGGCCTGACCGGCGGTAAGATGTCCTCCTCCAAGCCGGAGAGCCACATCGCTCTGACGGAAGATCCGAAAGAAGCGGCCAAGAAGATCATGCGGGCCATTACGGGTGGCCGGCAGAGCCTGGCCGAGCAAAAGAAGCTGGGTGGCGAGCCGGAAAAGTGCTCCATTTATGAATTTTTGGTCTTCCATCTCTCCGACGACGACAAAGAACTCCTGGAGCTGGATGCAGAGTGTCGCTCGGGCAGGCGCATGTGCGGGACTTGCAAAAAGGATGTGGCTGAGAGGATTGAAAGGTTCCTGCGAGAGCACCAGCAGGCCCGCGAGGCGGCAAGGGAGAGGCTTCCAGAGTTTGGGATCAAAATCTGAGCATCGTGCCAATCTCTGACGGGAATTTGCACCTTTCCGGCAATGGATCCGGGTGGCGCATCCTATGCACGAATTGGCTCTCCCTTCCTCTTTTCTATCACCTGGATCGTTTCCATCACAGTCTCCGGATAGTTGCCCGTTTCGTCCTTTTCAAGGTACTTGACCATATCCCAGACGTTAAGCAGTGCTGCCGCAACACCAGTCAATGCTTCCATCTCCACACCCGTTTTCCCCTCCGATGTCACCGTGACGATGGCCTTGACTCGTCTCTCCTCAAATTCAAAGTTCACATTCAGCCCGGTGATGGGGATGGGATGGCAGAGGGGGATTAAACGAGGCGTGTCCTTAACCGCCAGGATGGCCGCCAGCCGGGCTGTTGTAATGACGTCTCCTTTCTTTACCTGCCCAGATTTTATGGCCTCGATTGTGGACTTTCGCAGCTTGATTGAGCCAGAAGCTGTAGCTCGCCGGAAAATGGGCTGCTTTTCTGTGATGTCCACCATTCCCGCGAGCATCTCATCTTCAGCCAAGATCTCACAACCTCATAGCCTGGGGGATCTTCTCGATCACGTCGGTGGCAACCATTCCGAAATCCTTATCCGGGTAGGCCAGATCGCCGGCTCTGCCATTGACAAAGGCTGCTGCCGTCGCTGCCCGAAGGGCCGAGGTTCGAGCATAAAATGCAGCTGTGATTCCTGCCAGGACATCTCCTGTTCCGCCCACCGTCATGCCCGGATTTCCTGTGGTATTGGCTCGCACCACCTCTCCATTTGAGATCAGATCGACTTTGCCTTTGAGCAGGACTACCAGCCCCTTCTCGCGGGCATATTCTTTAAGCGGCTCCACCCTCTCTCTGTAGTCCAGATCGACCAGAGAAATACCGCTGATTCTCCGAAACTCGCCGGCATGGGGCGTGACAATACCCTTTAAAGGAAGATCCGGTTGCAGGGCATCGGCATCTATAACCAGCTTCTTGCAGAGAGGCATGATCTCGGCCAATGCGGCCTTCGTCTCCGCATGTCTTCCCAGTCCCATGCCCATGACCACCACATCGTGCCTGGCAATCTGCTTCTCAAGGACCTCTATGTCCTTGGGACAAAGGTGATCTGCCGACAGCTCCTGAACGATCAGATTGGGTGAATAGCCTGAGATAGTCTTGGCCGCAGTTTTCGGCGCAGCTACGGTGACGATGTCAGCTCCCGCTCGCAGTGCGGCCATGGCCGAGAGGGCCGGAGCACCGGTGTATGGCCCGCCCCCTATCACCAGTATCCGCCCAGAATCGCCCTTGTGGCTCTCCCGGGACCTTCTTCCCATCAGCCAGAGGTCGCCTTCTCCGACGAAGAATTCTGCCGCAGGTGGGATGCCTATATCCGCTACGATGACATTTCCAGGTATGTCTGGCTTGGGCTGGTGAAAGGTCACGGTGGCATCGGACCTCACAACCTTGTTGGTTCCCAGGCCGCTGGGAACATCTACCGAAATCACCGGCTTTTCAGAGGAGTTGATGGCATCTATGGCCAGGGCTTCCAGGCCTTTGACGCTGCCACGCACGCCCGTGCCGAAGACGGCATCTAAAATCAGGTCGGATTCTCCCAAGAACAGGTCTGAGCTGTCCTTTGTCTCACGCAAGTCATAGCCCAATCGCTCCAAAATCTCCCAATTCCTTTTTGCCTCCTCGGTGGCGATATCCCTGGATCGGCCCAAGAGATAAACGGTTACATCAAAGCCGACCAGGTGGCGAGCGGCTACAAAGGCATCGCCGCCGTTATTGCCGCGGCCTGCAACGATGGCGACTCTTTTTCCCTTAGCCCTGCCCTTGACTTCCCGAGCTAAAGCTGCACCTGCATTTTCCATGAGCTGAAGTGGTAGCAGGCCAAAATATCTGCAATTGGTATCGAGAGCCGTCATCTCTTCTGCAGAAATAATTCTCATAAAAATAGGGTAGCGGCTGATAACATAAAGTTCCTATCCTTTGGGTGGGGAGGAAGTCACCCCCCATACGGATTCATTGGCAGGGAGCAAGTCCCTGATTCTTCCTCGCTGCAAAGTCCTCCATTACCTGGTTGAGAAGATCGCGAATTTTTGGAACATCATCAATTTTTAGGTCGTGAGGCATTAGTGGCAAGGCAAACATCACCGTATCATCCAATTGCATCAAATTAATTGGGTTGCAATTATGCAGTGCAATTTTGGCACTTTTCCGAACGGCTGCAATGCTGCTGCGCATTGTCTTTATCTCTTCCTCACCTTGCTCTAACGTCTTATCATTGCTGTTCATTTCCCAGGCACTTAGCACTGAGGAGATCAATTTGGCCCTTAGCTCCTCGGCAATATTTACCATCTTCAATAGATCCAGGATTAATCCCAGTTTGAGGGATCTAATCTCTCCTATCCTGGCTACCAGCCCTTTTCTCTCTAAGATTACCTCGTAGTATCCCAGAAGGCCAAGCAAACTCTCGCCTTTTCGAGAATCTTCACACCTGATTGCATCTGACATCTTTTTTCCTCCCATTTCCAAAAATAGATCTGTTTAGCAAGTATGCATCCGTGTAATTAGTAAATGATAATCTCATGAGTGCTTCTTGGT
>DATLBD010000017.1:0-6652 GCA_035527135.1 Methanothrix sp.
ACGAGGTATTATGGCGGAACCGGCCTTGGGCTAGCTATAAGCCGCCGGCTGGTAATGATGATGGGCGGAGAGATTTCTGTGGAAAGCATGCCTGGGAAAGGCAGCACATTTTGCTTTACCATTCTTTGCGATGTTTCAACGCAAAGTGTGACTCCATCTCCCGATGATTCTATCCTGGCGGAAAAGAGCGTGCTGATAGTAGAAGAAAATGAGTCTGTGCGAAGGATGCTCTCTAAAGCTGTAATGTCCTGGAAAATGAATGTGGCAGCAATGGCTGGGGGAAAGGAGGCTGCAGAGATTCTAGAGAGAGAGAAATTTGATTTCGCAATCGTAGATGCCTTTTTGCCAGATATGGACGGCCTGCTCTTATGCAGGCAGATCAGGGGCATAAAAAGCAATCCCTTTATTGTGATGATAAGCCAAATCGGAAGCAAAGCAGAGCGAGATCCTTCCGTCAGCGGTTGGCTTAGCAAGCCCATTAAGCCTCGCCAGCTCAAGCGTCTGCTGATCAACCTGCTCTTGCCGCAAAGCAAGAAGGTACAAGCTGCTGAAAGCGAGCTTCCTGCCGGCCAGTTGCAGAGGAGGAGCGATCTTGCCATTCTCCTGGCTGAGGACAATCCGATAAATCAGAAAGTGGCCCTTAGCATGCTAAAGCGCCTCAACTATGGAGCTGATGTTGCCAACAATGGCCTTGATGTTCTGTCATCACTGGAAAGAAAGGCTTATGATGTCATTCTCATGGACATACAAATGCCGGATATGGACGGACTGGATGCCACATGCTGCATCCGCGAGCTAAAGATTGAAAAACAGCCTTACATAATAGCCATGACTGCTTATGCTCTGGATGGGGACCGGGAAGCGTTTCTTAAAGCAGGCATGAACGATTATCTCAGCAAACCGATCCTGATAGAAGAACTAAAGAATGCATTGGAAAGAAGCGATAAGATTCTCAAGACGAGTTGCTCATGAAAAGGTGTTTTCATCAATCGAACATAGTATAAATACAGTTTAATTATTACTCTTACTTAGGAATATATAACTATTTTAGATATATCTTTAAATTTATTTAGTATTCAAATCATTCGGTCCTCTTCTTTCTCCTCTATGTACAGTTCCGGCAATGCGTTCATGTACTCTTTAATCATAATAGGAAATGATCTGGATTCCATGAAGCGAAGGCCGAGCTGCTCTGCCCAGCGCTGTATGCCCAGATCTTGGGAGACAACGGCGGCATCGAGCTCTTTTGCCAATAGCAAAACGTCGATGTCCGGGGCACTGTCAAGGATGCCGTAGCGCAGTGCCGCTCTGTACTTCTCTCGAAATTTGCGGATTATGCTGCCCACAGTCTCCCGCTCGATCTCATCTTTCATGTTCGCAAGACCGGTGCCGTTCTCAGATAGAGAGATGCATCTGGAGACGGATTCCCATATGGCCTCTTCGGAGATGTTCATGCCCTTGTTTATGCGGCTTCTCATGTAGTCTACATATTCATAAAAGATCTTAGAAGGAACCTTGACTTTGTATCTGTCAGGTGACTTTTTGACGAGCCACGTATCGACCTTGCCCAAGACCCGAGCATCGCAGTTATTATGCCTGGCGAAATCCTTGATCTCGTTGTAGACTGAAGGATATGGAATGTAGCAGCTTATTCCCAGGTGAAGCCTTCCATCGGCCACGCGATCCAAGATGGCATTCATTCCCTCGCAGATGCTGGCGGCACCCTCGCTCTCCCAGGCTATTGAGTCCGTGAGGGCGGTCGTATCCAGCACGAACCTCTGGCGCAACATTGCAAATAGCATAGAAGAAGTGATATAAGATACCTTCTAATGGCCATTTCTTTTCGAGCAGTTTTTCACGTCCCAGAGTCGCCGGATTGCAGGTCAAAGTCCAGCTCCAATCAGTCTCATTAAGAGCCCACATCAACTGGACACATTTTGCCTTAATTCATCTTGCTTTGATTCATCTTGCTCATGTTCTCCTTGTTCAGACATACACACCCCACTCAGGCTGACAAACTTATTCCAGACTTGGGCGGAATTGGATCATACAGGTGAAAAGCTAATTAATCCCTAAGCTGATTAGACGGCGTGAAATCCTCGCAGCCCCTGGTCTTCACTTTGTCCCGGATTGAGAATCTCATGTATCAGGTGAGCTTCGACCCGGTGGCGATGAAGGGAAAAATCATTACCAACACATCTCTAGTGGAAAAGGAACGCCTGAATGAGACGCTGGCCATCTTTTACAGTACCATCCAAAGCGGCCTTTCGGTCTCCCCCTTGATTATGCTGGAGGAAGAGGGGAGATTGATAAAGATTAAGACCGCTTGCAGTCTGACCATTAGTGGCGTTTTGCTCAAGCGTGGCATACCAGTGCGTCCCAAAGGTGGCGGCCTGATAGAAGTGATAGAGCGCGAGCCGACCAGGTTCACTGACATGCTTATGTACTGGGCCACAACCATCGATCCCATAGACGTCCTCACGGCTCAGGGGATGACGGATATCGCGGGAATGATGCGCACCGGAAACGGGCGCATTCTGGGCAATCTTCAGGAGGCTCCTATGCTGGCCAGGGATAGAATCGAAGAGGTGCTCGACATTCTGACCGGGGCAGAGTTTACCGGCGTTCTGGAGCTGGGCGAGCCGAACATGAACGTGCTGGGCGTCTCTGTGGAGAGGGATCACGTAGGAATTGCTCTTGTGGGCGGCACAAATCTGGTGGCAGCGGCGCAGGAATGTGGCATCAATGTTACGCATGAGTCGATCAGCGACCTGACTGATGTATCTGAGATGAAGCATATCGAAGAGCTGATATAAGCGTAAGAGGATTAACTAAACCATTTTTTTTTTTAAAAATTAAATGAAAGATGTCTTTCCGCTTACATCAATTTGATTATCTTCAAGGATAAAAATCATCTCTTTATGGCTTTAACCTTTTCAAATATCTGCTTCATAGTATCCGCATTGCTCTTTGTGTTGCTAAAGGGCGATTTTGTGAAAGGCGAAAAGTAGATAGGAACATCGTCCAGGCGGTAAAAGGTTCCATCGCACTCCATGGCGTCGATCACACCCGGCAAGACTACATCGGAGAGCATAGTAGTAGGGCAGGGAGCAATATCGATACAGGCCACAGGTATCTGGGCTAAATACTCAGCACAGGCCGCCGGAAAGTGCGAGACCGGATCAGCGGAGACGAATAGGGCTGCGTCCACATCTCTATCTCTGAGCAGGTCTATGGCAGTGTACTCCCCCGGGTTATAGCGGGGATAGCCTCGGGAGAAATCCAGGCCGAAAGGAAAGCCATAGAGATAGGAGGCGATCTGGTTGAAGCCTGCCACATTGCAGTGGCCGCGCAGAGCGCCGATCACGAACTTGGTGTGAGCATTCAGCTCTTTGACCAGATTGAATGCAGCTTCCGCGTTGCGGTGCTTGCCATAGGAAGAAGCGATCCCCAGGCCCACGTAGATAGTTCCAAAGTTGCAGCCCTTCATCAGGTCAAGCAGCTCCTCCATCTGAGATATAGAGACGCCTGTTACCCTTTCCACAGAGGGATGCGGCCTCTTGCCGTGCAAGAGAGTAAGCAGCGCAGACAAAAGCTCATAGTCGGTGTTGGGACGAAGCTGGATATGCAGATCAGAATTTTCAGCAGTGATGCTCTTTCTCGGATCAACTGTGATGATGGTGCGATCGAACCGGCCCCGCCGCGTCCAATAGCCTCGTGGGTAGACGGCATAACGGGACATGTGTCTGGGCATGGATTCCAGAGGATTGGAGCCCCAATAGACGGTCAAGTCAGCACGCGATTTGCTCTGGCCGGCGGTGGCTCCCACGCGCCCCGCCTCCTGGATTCCCATGGCTGTGGGCCCGTGGCAGACGGTGGAGTTGGAATCAACGACTGCGCCCAAGAACTCACCCAGATGCAGACCCACCTCCATGGCTTCGCAGGAGGTCTCGCTGCCCATGAAGATCAAAGGGCGCTCAGCTCCTGCCAGGATCTCTGCCGTTCTCTCGATGGCTTGCTTCCATGGGGCAGACCGGACTATTCCCTTCACCCGGAGGAGTGGCTCGCGGATTCTGTGGCTGCATACGATCTCCTGAAACTTGGCATTGCCCATCTTGCAAGCATTCTTTACGGCGATTTTATCCCGGCCAAGCTCTACCTGGATATCATCGCAAGAGGCCCCGCAGACTGGACAGACGATATTCTTAGAGGCCATCACCTATACCTCCCTCGCGTAGAGCTTTAAAACCAGATCTCCTGCATTCATTACATCTTCAACTGTGGCCTGCACCCTCACAGGAGAGCCTTTGTAAAGAGGCGAGCCGGTGGAGAATGTCTCCGGGTCCACCACTACATTGGCCCAAATTGCCCGGGGCATGAAGACCTGACCCGGTTCAACCGAATCCGTCGCATAAGCATAGACTGCCACTTTGTGCAGGCCGTCAATGGTAGATATCAATACCCTTTGCGGCGAACCAATTGCCAGAAAATCCTTGGAATTCATCTCGCAAACGGCACATTCCTGGGTGTATTCCTCGGTGAGCTTGCTTCCGCCTTTGGCCAGCCTTCCCTCCTCAATGGTGCTTCCGGTATTAAGCAGAAACTCTATCATACTCTCCACCACTCCTGAAAAATCCGCGAAATTGAGCATTGCCTGCATCTTCTAGTCCTCCCTGCAGTAGAGCGACCCTTTGGGATTCTTGCCGAGGGCATAGTCTCCGGTAAATTTTGTAAACAATCCCTCAAGCTGCATGTCTCCCAGCTTTGGATTTTCTTCATGGCCGGCCACTATAAAGCCGGGGGAAAACTGCCTGATCGCTTTGCAGACGGCGATAGTGCCTCCATTCATCTCCGCCCCGGCGGCGCGCACGGCGGATCCTTTTACTACGATCAGCCCTCCACTCTGACGAATGCCGCAAAAGTTCTCCACGTTTCCGGCGACTACTATCTGGCCACCTACCAGCCCTCCTCCCAATTGGCTTCTGGCGCTTCCATCTATGCGAATCTCGCCGCCGGTCATGCCCCGCCAGCTGCCCCTGTAGGCACAGCCCACATGATCTGCCCCATTGCCCAGAATGTGGAGCAGTCCGCCTTTCATCTCCCTGCCTGCCCAAGACCTGGCATCGCCTCGCACCAAAATGCTGCCTCCTGCCATCTCTGCACCAAGGTGCATGCCCGCCGAGCCATGGATCTCTATCCTACCCGCCTTCATGCTCTGGCCGATGCGCTTTACTCGGGAGACATCCCCTTCAATAATGATGCTGGTCTCCTCAGGCCTCGTGTCCTCAGGCGACCCCCCTGTGCTCCTCGCATCCACATCGAAAAACTCGGCTAGAGGAAGCTGCATAGGCCCCTGCCATACGAGGAGCTCTTCGATCTCCTCCTTCTTCTTTGCCGCAAATATATCGGGACAGATAACCTCTGCCTCAACCATGATTCCTATGCTGCCCTTGGATCTAAGAAGAATCTCTGCCATATTCTTCACCTCCCCACCAGGGCCTCCGCTTCCAGAGGCTTATTGACCTGGATGGCTACCGGATTTTTCAGATACTTATCCGGCACAGGATAATTGGCAAAGCCTACTGTATAGTACTTGAACCAGTCCTTGACATCGGAGAGCATCTCCTTTTCTATGGCATCGTCAACATAAGGCCGGCAGTAATACCTCCTGCCTTCCGGCACAGAGACGATCTCACCCTGGCGGGCCACGATACGGCCATCCTTCACCGTATAGTCAGGCCTGGCCAGCTTTGCCATCAAAGTCGCCGTATCATTCAGGTTTAGCTTGCCCGGGTCGATGTCATAAACGGTCACATCTCCGTCTGCTCCTTCTCCCAGGTGGCCCTTTCTGTAGGCCATGCCGATGGTGCGGGCAGGGTTGGCACGAGTGACAATGGCCATTTCGTAGAGGCTCATCTCCCGGTCCACGCCGCCAAGGCTTGATTTGTCGTAAGCCCATTTATGGCATTCCTTGGCCGTTTCGTCCCTGGCCTTTTTGGACATGAGCCAGGTGATCAGTTGCGGGTACTGAGTGAAGATGCCGCCGTTAGGGTGATCGGTGGTCATAATGGTCTTCCAGGGATCGTTAATGAGCAGCATTACTTCAAGGCCTATGGCCCACTGAACACTATGCACCGGGCTGCTCTTCATGTAAACCAGCGAGAGAACGCCTGAGCCGCATTCCATTTCCACATCGCAATTGGACCACTTCTGGCCGGTGATCATGTAGAGATCATGCTGTCCTGGGCCGTCGCCGGTCATAGTCGTGGCCGGGCCGAAGGGAACAGAGCCGCTGTCGATCACCACGTCATCAACCTGGTTTATGTACTTGGCCAACTCTGGCGCGCCGGAGCAAAAGTCCCTCCAGGATGTGCCGCCGTAGGCGCTGAACTGGGCGTGGGCTAAGTAGAGGGTCTGCTTTCTTCTGGCGCTCTCTTTGGTCTCTGCCCACTCCAGCTCCGACCTGTTCTTAGGCTCAATCCCGGAGGGAATCATGAGCGAGTCCCTGGCGATCTCCCAGTTGCCGGGATGGCCCAGGTTATTGGTATGCAGATGCAAAGACATGGGCAGGCCCAGCATCTCATTGACCTCTGCCAGGCCCCGGATGAGCTCTCGGGGCGTAACCTCGAAATGAATGTTAGGCTCGTCCAGG
>DATLBD010000018.1:0-4911 GCA_035527135.1 Methanothrix sp.
AGCCATGAAGCTTCCGGGCACGGCGACGCAAGAGGAGAACATCTACATCGCCATGGGAAAGCTGAACATCCAGCCGGGCCAGGCATTCTTGGACATCGGCTGCGGTTCAGGGGCCATCTCCCTGGCCGCCTCTCGCTACACCGACCGGATCTACGGCATCGACCGACGAGAGGAGGCCGTGCAGATATGCAGGGCCAGGGCTCCGGGAGAATTTTTCCTGGGCGAGGCTGCCGCAGTTTTATCAGACCTTCCTCAGATTGATCGATGCTTTATCGGCGGCACGCGAGGCATCAATGAGTTTTTTCCTATGCTTTTGGAGAAGGCTGCGCCCGGCTGCATAATTGTGGCCGACCTGGCCAGGATCGGCATCGCCGCCCGCGTGGCAGAGATGATGAAAGAGGCAGGGATCTTTCAGGAGCTTATCCAGATTCATATCGCAAGGGGCTACACTTTAGGGGGAGATATAGCCCTGAAACCAGTAAACCCCATCTTCATGGTGATTGGTAAATGTTGATCGGCATCAGCCTTGGTCCGGGCGACCCGGAGCTTATGACAATTAAAGCAGCTGCAACCTTGAAAAACTGCACAAAGGTCTTTGTGCCGGGAGAGATGGCAGCAAAGCTGGTCAGGCCCTACTGCCAGCCCGAAATCCTGCAGTTTCCCATGATTGAAAATAAAAAAGAGCTGGAGAAGATCTGGAACAAAAATGCCGATACCGTGGCACAGGCGGCAGCGGCAGGCCTCGCCGGCTTCGCCTGCATCGGGGATGTCAACACCTTCTCCACCTTCAGCCACCTGGAAAGAGTGATCCGGCAGAATCATCCCCAAATTGAGATCGAGACCATTCCCGGCGTTGGCATCGTTCCCTGCCTTGCCTCGCGCCTCGCTGCCCCCCTGGAAAAATCCTTTGAGGTCTCGGACGGCTCGCCTATGGAGAGCGTCATCAGGCTAAAGGCTACCCGACCAAAGAAGCTCGCGGAGGAACTACGCAGCCGAGGCTTCGATGAGTTCGTGCTGGGGACGATGCTCTGCACTGCAGAGGAGAGAATCATCAGAGATGAGATGCCGGAGAGAAGCGACTACTTTTCCGTTCTCTTAGCCCGGAGGCGGAGATGAAGCTGCACTTTGTGGGGGCAGGGCCGGGAGATCCGGATCTTATCACCGTTAAAGGCAAGCAGCTACTCTCAGAGGCGGATCTGGTGGTTTATGCCGGCTCTCTGGTCAACCCCGTACTCCTGGAAGGCCTGAAAGCGGAAAAGATGGACAGCAACGGCGTCTCTCTGGAAACAACCACTGCCAGAATCATCGATGCCCTGAGGGCCGGTAAGAAGGTAGTGCGACTGCACAGCGGCGATCCCTCGCTTTACGGCGCCATACTCGAGCAGATGAAGCCGCTGGAGGAGGCAGGAGTGGAGGTGGAGGTCGTGCCCGGCGTCTCCTCCCTCTTTGCCTCGGCTGCAGCCCTGAAAACGCAGCTCACACTGAAAGGCGTCTCAGAGTCCCTGATTGTGACCAGGCCTGCCGGCACCACCCTGGAGAAAGACGAGCTGGCAGCTTTGAGCCGCCACAATACGACTATGGCCATCTTCCTGGGCATAGATAAGATCCGGGACATTGTCGATAACCTGGATCGGCCGGGCGACACTCCCGTAGCCGTGGTCTATCATGCCTCCTGGCCAGATGAGATCGTGTTGCAGGGAACGCTGGCGGATATCGCCGCGAAGGTAGAGACGGCAGGCATAAGCAAGAGCGCTCTCATCCTGGTGGGCGGCGTGGTGACAAGAACCGGATTTCGGAGGTCTCATCTATACAGAGATCGGTAGCCATCCTGGTCTTTCCCAGAGACAAAGAGAAGGCTGAGAAGATAGCTAAAGCTTTGCAGGAGAGCTATTCTCCTACCATCATTCTTTACGAGAAGAATGAGAAAGACAAAATTGAGATGATGCTGGAGAGATATGAACTGGCGGTAGCGATCATGGCGGTGGGAATAGTTGTGCGAAGCCTTTGCCCTTACCTCAAGGATAAATGGACAGACCGGCCTGTGGTGGCCGTAAATTCCGCTCTCTCCTGCGCCGTGCCAATTGTGGGAGGCCATCACGGAGCCAATGAGCTGGCCCGCTTCCTGGCATCTCGCCTCGGCCTTTATGCGGCCGTCACCACAGCCACCGACGCCTGCGGCCGGCCCTGCCTGGAAGAGGTAGCAGCGCAGCTGGGCGCAACGGTCGTCAACAAAGAGGCCTCTAAAGCCATCAACCTGGCCTTTCTTAGCGAGGATGTACCTGTCTTGAGGCTGAAGGGGCCCAAGATTGTAGTAGTGGATGAGGATGTGGCCGTCTTGAAAACGAGGGGCCTGGTTGTTGGCATTGGCGCCAGAAAGGGCGTAAGCGCCTCGGAGGTGCTGCAGGCCATTGATGAGGCACTAAAAGAGGTAGGCAAAAGGCGAGAAGAGATCGGCATCCTGGCCACAGCCTGGCTGAAGAAAGAGGAAGAGGGCATGCTGCAGGCAGCCGGCATCCTGGGAAAGGAGATGATTTGCCTCTCCAAGGAAGCTCTCAATTCACAAGCTCCGAGCACAGCCTCCCGGGCTCGTGACCTGGGGCTGATCGGTGTGGCCGAGCCAGCCGTCCTGGCCCTGGCGAAAAGACTCATTTTTCCAAAGAAAGCCTACGGGAGGGTGACAGTTGCCATCGGAGAATAGACCAACAAAAAGGGCTACTTCAGAGAGGGCACCTTCAAATGGAGACATTCCCAGGCATAAACTCTCCATCGTAGGCATCGGCCCCGGCTCGCCGGCACTGCGCACTGCAGCCGCCACAAACGCTATCCGGTCAGCTGACTTCGTGGTCGGCTACAGGCCCTATCTGGATCTGATCGGCGATCTCTTGCCGGGAAAGCAGGTCTTATCCAGCAGCATGGGAAAAGAGGTGGATCGAGTCGCAGCAGCGGTCGATCTCCTGGAGCAAGGATCCGTGGCTCTGGTGAGCAGCGGGGATCCTAATGTCTACGGCATGGCCGGCCTGGGCCTGGAGCTGGCGAAAAAGCCTTCTGCCGTCGAGATTGTGCCTGGAGTCACCTCTTTTACCGCCGCCTCCTGCCGCGCTGGCCTTGCCTTCCGCGAGTGCGTGACCGTGATCAGCCTCAGCGACCTGCTCACGCCCTGGCAGCAGATTGAGGGCCGCCTGCGCCTGGCTGCGGAGACTCAGATGCCCGTGGCTCTCTACAATCCGAAAAGCAAGAGACGCGACTGGCAGCTCCTCCGCGCTTTAGACATTTGCGGGTCCAGAGATGTTCTGGTGGCAAAAAACATCGGTCGCGAGGGTGAAGAGATATTTTTTGCCAGCTCGGAAAAGCTGATCGAGGAAGAGAGCCTTCGAGAGAGGATCAACATGACAGCTCTGGTGATCATCCTTGGCCGGGGTACCTTCCGGGGAAAGGCAAGCCAAACGGCCGCAGTAAACCTGGTGGGCATCGGCCCGGGCAATCCAGGTAATCTGACCCAAGAAGCTCAGAGCATCTTAAGAGCCTCGGAGAAGATCTACGGAGCGGAAAGATACCTGAAATTGATTGGAGATGTCACTTCTGCCCAGAAGGTCACTCACCGCGGCCCCTGCCCGGAGAGGATGGCCGCCCGCTTAAAGGAGGCAGTTCAAGTAGCCGGGGCCGGCGGCAAAGCATCCATCCTCACCGGCGGCGACCCGAGCATCTTCAGCTCCGGCTGGAGAATCCTGGACCCAACAGAGGGGGCTGCACCCGTGCATATCTCTCCTGGCGTCAGCGCTTTTTCCTCCGTGGCAGCCAGAGCGGGCGCGCCCCTGGTTAGCGACTTCGCCCTTCTCTCCTCGGCCCATGATCCCGCGTGCCTCAGCTCACTGGCAGGAGCTGGCTTTGCGGTGGTAGCCTACAATGTTAAAGGGCAGGAAATAGCCCCTCTGCTAGAAGGGGTCGACCCAATGCGCCCGGTCGCTCTAGCCCAGGATGTGACCCGAGAGGGAGAAAATATTATGATTCTCACTGCAGAGGACCTTTTGGCAGCAAAGCCGGCAGGTTTCCGCTTCACCCTGCTTGTCGCCTCCGCTAATTCCCTCATAAAAGATGGAAGAATAATCACCAAAAGAGGATATGAGAGCAAATACTGCTACTAAAGCGGATACGTCTACAGTAGCTGATAAAGCTGCGAAAGCAGAATAGTGCTGCAGGAGCTGTTGCAGCCATGAGAGCGGATAGAGCTATTCGAGCTGATTTCCCATGATAGAAGATTATACGGATATTGGAGCTGTCACCCCCGAGGCCCTGGAGATAAGCAGGAAGAGCCGGCGACTCATCTCGGAGATGATAGGAGATGACACTTTCGAGGATAGGATCAAGCAGAGATGTGTCATTGCCACCGGCGATCCGAGCGTTGCCGAGATTTTAAGATTTCATGGCCGGCCCGGCGAAGCAGGCCTGCAAGCCCTGGAGAAGGGAGCGCCCATCTTCGCGGACATAAAGATGGTGCAAGCGGGAATCTTGAAAAAAGGGCATAACAGCCCCATTGAGACCTTCATCGGCCAGGGCGATGCTCTGGCCAAAGAGCTGGGAATAACCCGCACCTCGGCAGGAGTTATGGCCTTGCAAGACAGGCTCTCCGGCTCCATAGTAGTGATAGGAAATGCGCCTTCGGCTCTGCTCACTTTATGCGAGCTCATGGAGGCGGGAAAGGTCGTTCCCCGGCTGGTCATAGGAGCCGCTGTGGGCTTTGTCAATGCGGCGGAGAGCAAAGAGCGGCTGAGAGAGATAGATGTGCCGTCCATATCCACGGCAGGCACGCGCGGAGGGACTCCCATCGCCGTCGCGGCCATAAACGAGATCATAAATGCCCATGCCCGAACCATACACTGATCCAGTCATTGATCCTGTCACAGGCTTTGCCAT
>DATLBD010000019.1:0-24407 GCA_035527135.1 Methanothrix sp.
TGCGATGAGAATTGCGCCCCTCCATTATCACAGTTATATGATTATCATCAATATTTAAATTTTGGGTTGATGATCACACATTATGATTCATGATGTTTCGGAAGAAAAATAGGGTTTTGATTGGGTGGCTGAATAGTTACACGCAGGAATACATTTCATCATTTCTTATCCACACCAACATCCTTATTACGTATTTTGAATCTCCGGGAATGCATAATTATAGTATCTACATCCTCGCAAAGCCTACTATATCTCTAGGCATGTAGTATTCAAATACACATCGCTACTTATTCGCTAGCTGCAAAGAAGTTGGGGGCGGCCATCCTGGACAGGTGGCCACATCTCAGAACCGGCCAAAGAGCTTTCTGCTCTCTTCATACTTCTCCTTTCACCCCAACGGATCATCCGGCCCCGGTTTTTGCCTCATCGGAAATCTACGCCTTCACAATTCCATCCCTTACCGTGACAAAAACGTTGCCGCTACATACTGTCAGGCTGCTGGGCTGATCGAGATCGGTTGCGATGTGAGTGACTTGTCTGGCGGAATCTATTCTGGAGATTTTATCCGAGTGGGATACGTAAAGGTACTCGCCGTCCGTTGCCATACCTAATATGGTCTCGTTAAGATCCACCAAGTTTGCTTTCCCTCCCTCCGGAGTAATCCTGAGGATAGAAGTCCCACTGTTACCGACTACGTATACATTTCCATCGGTTTTTACTGCCAGATGCTTGGGATAGGTGAAACCGGAATCCATGGCGGTCTTGGATCCATCGGGAGCTATGCGGTGTATTTTTCCGTCGTAACCCCCAGCCACGTAGAGATTGCCTGCACTGTCGAAACCCATACCCTGTGGGCTCCAGATTCCACTTGCAACGACAGTCTTTACCCCTGAGGCCGAGACCTTGTAGATATTTCCGTCAAAAGATCCCACATATAAGTTCCCGACGGAGTCAAATACTTGGTAGCGGGGTCGATCAATTCCGCTTGTGTAGGGGGTAGCGCTTCCATCAGGATTGATCTTTTTCACCTGGTTATCGCCATAGTCAGCAACGTACAAGTTGCAGTCACTATCGGTGTTGAGAGTTCCCCGTAAATCCGAGATTTTTGATTGCTGCGTTTGCTGCCTAAGCGACAGCTCCAGGACAGGACGGTTCGCCTGGTCGAGATGCTCTTTTGTAAAGAATCCGGATCTGGCTTCAGGATCGCTTGCCGTAGGATGCTCATTGGTTGTCTTGACCACCAGGCCATAGTTGGGAGTGCCGCCTTGCCACTGCGCCACCAGCGACGTGATGTCCACTTCCACCCATGCTGGCACCGCAGCGGCTGAAGTGAAGGTCGCTACAGGCACGGGATCGAAAGACGGTTGTTGCATCCAGCACAACTCGCCAGGTGCCGCTTTTTCTTCCGCTTCTCCTGAGTGATAAGTGTCGGTGCCCTCCTCCCACGGGCTGGTTACTCTGTACACACCGAGGGTGTGAACGGGGCCCGCACTATGGTACTGGTAAAGCTTGAGAACCGCGCGGCTGATGTCAAGACCGGCCGGCAGGTCAAATCTCAGGTACGCGCGCTTTTCTCCACCCACCGGGTGCCAGCCAGCGCCCATAGTATTGTACATGCCCCAGTTGGCCCAGTTCCAGTTACGGTACGAGTAAGCATATACGTCCCCGTCAGCCACAGGGTACAGCCGCTGCAGCTCACATTCTGGCGTGATACCCATTTTCTCTACTGCAAAGCTTGTACTTTCGCTTATGCTGGGGTATCCAGAATAAGATGCCGTAGCTGTAACTGTATAATTGCCTTGAGTAATGCCTGAAGGAAGTGGAAATTCACACTCATACTTTCCCATATACTTTTCAGTTGAATAGGCAGTTGTGGTAAGCTTTGTGCCATTAACATCAATGGCTACTGTAGCACCGTCCAGCCCGCCGTTTGCATCCCATACACTACCCTGGATAATAACTGTCTCTCCGGGAGAATAAGTCATCTTGTCTGTGGAGACACTCAGTTGCATCCCTATGGGGCAACCCCTATCGTCCACAGCAACACCTGCAGGCGTGCCGGGACACTCATCTATATCGTCGGGGACCCCGTCTCCATCCAAGTCAGGTCTTTCCTCAGTCCCGATTGCTCCTACTGCATCTATGTCGGCTCCAACGTAAAGTGTTTGGCCAATTTTTTCAGGGTCACGAGGCGCGTAGGGGTTTGCATCGGTTATCCTCACATAGCTAAACCTATCACCAAGAGCCACTTTACCATGAATATCCAGGCCTGTTGGCTGCCCGCTAATGGTGCCCAAGTCAATCCAACCGGATCCGTCCTTACTGATTTCTACTTTAAAAGATTCGACAGCGGGTCCGTACTCAAACACATACAGGTCAAGGCCTTCTACATCAATGAGGTAGTTGTCTGTAAATTTGATGGTGATACTCCCACCACTTCCCAAGGTGACATCCCCTTTGGCGCCTATAGCTGATGGGCCCGTGTTCTTATCTCCATCGGGAGGACCAATAGCAGCGGCCGCAGATCCATCACTTTCACCAGTACCGCTTCCGGGATTAAAACCCACTACCTCATCAGCAAATGACTCATTGCCGAAAGGAAACTCAATGCCACCATAGCTTACCGGCCCCTCCCGCGCCTGCACCGGCACCATCATCAGGACAAAAACAATCGCTAGGACCATGACTTTTATCAATCCCTCATTATTTCCCATTCTTTTTACCTCCTTTTCGTCTCCCCTTCAAAAACTATCATAGTTTAAATTTAAAGATATATATTGATTTTTTTTTTGCTCACCATATTTTACCGCTATCGCGTTCAGCATTTCCCTTTCATCCTGTGAATCTGATCTTTCATCCTTATTGTGGTCATAACATATATCCATTGGTGATCGGTTAAGCCCACCATTCGTCCATCAATCTTTCTAATTGAAAGTTCGGGTCGAGTGCTTGACTTGATAGACTTCGAATAGATCCATAAGACTGCCATCAATATCCGCATTATCGAGAACGACATTGGTAGCGTAACGAGTTTTCTGTAGATTCTCACTACCACGTAATGCAGCCCAGCCACCGTATTTCCGGCGCGAAGCGCGTGCTGAGCATCTGCTGCGGGCCCGCGTCCCGCTCGCCCCCATATCCTCAGAGTTCCTATTCTCTCATACGGAAATCGAACTTCGCTCGGCCGCCTCCATCTAGTCTAAATATGAGCACAACATTTAAGAAAATATGATAAACGATACAGATTATCAGGCCGAAATAATGACGTCCTTTGATCGATACAAGAACGCTTACTCAAATAAAGATATAAATATGTTGTTGGGTATGACCGACCCAAGTTTCTTCGGCTTAGGCTCTGGCCCGGATGAAAAGGTTAACAGTTTCGATGAGCTAAAATCGCAAGTGGAACGAGACTTTGCACAAAGTGGCAGTCTCGCAATTGATTTCGGCCCGATGACCATGGCCAGGGATGGTAATGTGGCCTGGTGTTCCGGTGACTGTACCATCTCTGCTACAATAGGCGACGAGCGACTCAGGCTGAACGGCAGGATGACAGCTGTGCTACGAAGAGCCGGAAAAGAATGGCTGTTCGCACATACGCACTTCTCTGTGCCGGATAGAGAACAGGAAGCCGGGCAGTCGTTCCCAGATATAAAATAAAAGAAATACGGGCGAGAAACCATATTAACGAGTTATCCTTGATCCTTGAAAATACCTGTAGAGCTTGTGCGCTTTGTCGATGGTCGCCATCTCCAGGATCTTGACTCGCTTGTCCTTCTCGCAGATTTGATAAAACACGGTGGGAGGAGATCAAATAGGAAAAAGTAAAGGGACCGTTGGGCCCCTTCCCATCTCTTTCACTCCGCCATCATCTTAAAGATCTTGCCTGTGCTGCCAGTCGGTCCCAACTCATCCGAGGTCAGGAGATAAATCTCTCCCTCGTCATCCATTCCCAGGGAGCGGATGAAGCGATCGACTCTGCCGCAGGGACTCCCGGCAATCTCGATCTCCTCCCAGCTCCAGAGTCCTTCCTGAGAAGGCGTGGCCGCCAGAAGAGTGCCGTTGCCCTTGGCAAAGTCATTGGACCAGTCAGCGAAGATATATTTTCCTTGCATCTTCGGCAGGGCCTGGCCATGATAGACGTAGCCGCCCACAACCGCCGTGCCCAGATCATGTCCGTACTCGATTATGGGATCGATCAGAGTTTCACCTGTAGCACTCTTGTCCGGGCAGCTGGCAGGAGACTCGTTGGGATTTTTCACATCAAAGCAGTGTGTTCCCTCTCGAACATGCCAGCCGTAGTTTCCGCCACTGGTCACAATGTCCACTTCCTCCCACGAATTCTGACCGACATCGGAGACGAAGAGACGGAAGTCGCCGCCTGTGTCGAAAGAGATCCTCCAGGGATTGCGAAGTCCTAAGGCATAGATCTCTGGGAGTATGCCCTCCTGGCCCACAAATGGGTTGTCGGCTGGAATGCCATAAGCCATACCTTCGCCCGCGTTGTCCACATCGATGCGCAGGATCTTGCCCAGGAAGGTTGTAGTGTTCTGGCCGTTTCCATCGGGAGCGTGGCCCAGGCCAGCGTCGTCAGCGTTGCCGCCATCGCCTAGAGGAATGTAGAGGTAGCCGTCCGGGCCGAAGGTGATGGTGCCGCCATTGTGATTCATCTGGGGCTTGTCCACCTGCAGGAGCACCTTCTCTGTGGTCATGTCCACTTTGTTGGGATCACTCAGGGAGACGGAAAACTCTGAGAGGTGATTGGTGCAGCTCCACCCTTCCGGAGCTCCTGGCTGCAGGGGCGCGCTGTAAAATACGAAGATGCGCCCGTTCTCGGCAAAGCCCGGATGGAAGGCCAGACCCAGGAGACCGCGTTCATCATATCTGGTCATCAGCTCAACCATCCGGTCTCTGACATCCAGAAACGGCTCGGCCTGCACAGTGCCATCGGCCTGCACGATCTTTACCAGGCCAGTCTGTTCGACGAGGAACATCCTTCCCGTCCCATCTCCGGCGCTGAGAAACGCCATGGGTGCTGTAAAACCCTCGGCCACGGGCTCAAGCTTCACCCTGGGGCTCACAGATACCGGGTCACTGGAAGCCGCTGCCTGCATTACCACAACCTCCCCCTTCATGGAGGGATGAGGAGTACAGTGGTATTTGTAAGTTCCAGGTTCTGAGAATGTACGTTCGAACTTGCCACCGTTGCCGGCGATGTCTGGAGAATTAAACGAACCATCATCGGCGGTTACGGTATGAACAACGGGATCACGATTAATCCAGGTTACAGTGACTCCAGCCGGCACGATGATCGAGGATGGCAAAAAGGAGAAGCTCTTTATTTCAACAGTTGCCTGCGATTGGTCTGCACCACATATCAGGCCTGTCAATGATATCAACGTCAACAACAGAACTGTGGCGAGAATCAGACAATATTCCTTTTTCATGGCTTTCACGCTCATTTTCATTTAACCGTTCAACTGTTTAACGAATTATCAGGGATGTTGATACTTAATGGGATAAATATTCTTTTTAAAATTGAGACAGTGCACCCGACCTGGGATGCAATTCGCCGGAATGAGGAACAATGCCCAAAACATCAGGAGAAGAATGGCATTGGCTGCGATCTGCTGGGAGACCTGAAAACGCCAGTGAATTGAAGGTTATAATTTTAATTAGTTTGAGCCCTTCTAACTTAATCGGAGTGTTAATTGTGAATGACAACGAACAGTTTCTGGGCATGGTGAAAGAAGGCAAGCTTGAGATTCTCATTCCAGAGGCTCAAGCTGAAAAAACAGTCAGGCTGACGGAAATGCCTATGCAAGCAGCAATACCTCCTGAAGCTCAGGAGATTATTCTGAAAAGGCATGAAGGTAAGGCGATTATGGTCAAAGGCCATTATAGTGGAGACTGGATCTATTCAGCAGAAATCATCGACGTTGCCGGGCCGATCCAGAACGCTTTAGTGCAGAAGGCATTTGGCAAGTTTGAAAAATAAAAAGGGCAAATAAGGATAAAACTTATTGCCAACCGTTAGAGTAAGAGTGATCCCTCACCTCCGATGGCATCGACATATTGATAGGGTGGGTAAAAATTCTGCTCCTCAATCCAGCGAGCCTCAGGAACCTGCCCGGACACATTGCCGAAAGCGACAATTCGAATCTGCTTTCCCTGCACGGATTTGTCGACGACTACCTTCCAGCTCGCCCTCCTGTTAGATCCGGCCTTCATATCTCCTAACGAGATCATATTGGAGCCTGAAGCAAGCGTCATTCCATCGGGAAGAGTTATAGCCACTCTTGCATCCCTGGCGGGGAACATCGAAGAGTTGAAGGGCTCAGGGCAGTGATAAGTGGTCTTTGCAGTGACCGTGGCTGTAGAGCCGGGCTTGAGCTTCCCCGAGGTACTGACATCAATCTGCCAGGGCATCATCACCATACCCCAGTAAGGATGAACCTCGCCCTGGGCGGTATAGTTCCAGCCGCTTTGCAGCTCATCGTAAGTCCAGGCAGTTATGCCAGTCCAGTTCGTCTGGTGGTTCTGATCTCTTCCCCAGGGATCACTGAAGTAAACAATGCCGGCATCGTCATCGTAGCCTATTGCCACCCGGTAGTGGCCTCCGCCCCCGTCTGGTTCGAACGTCATGAGAAGTATCACGGGAATATCGGCGGCTAAAAGTCCCAACAAGTCATCCCGCCAGAAATTATCAGAGGAATAGGGGAAGGATGCATACCCAAGAGGCCTTTCAGAATATCCGGCCTCTGGGACATCATGGGGAAAGAATCTGCCTTGAGCTGAACTCAAATTGCTGAAGTGCCCGGCCCGGACCATATCAAATGACCACGTTCCCGCGGAAGAACTCCTGGCCACATTAGCGATCTGCTTCTGGACGATATCAGGGCCCCAATAATCATAGACAATCTCTAAGACGCCCTCGCCACAAAACAGGCCATTCATTTGCTGATGCCAGGGAATGTTGGCGATCATATGGGATGATGGCAGGCTTCCTGCCACCGTTGCTTGTTGATCTGCAGCAGAGACGGCAGCCTGCAAACACAAAGCCATGATAAAGGCAATGGCTACTTTATGAACAGTTTTCATTAGAAACCCCCGTTTCTTAAGATGTTGAACCACTTTGATATTTATTTTTCGGCTCCTCGCTGTTTTGTGTGGGTAAGCTTGAGTCCTGCTGCCCGGTCGTAGTTATCACCGAATTGCCAGGAGACCATTTGTTCATGATAATATCACGATCAATTGCCCCGCAAGTCGGCCTCAAGACAGGATGCTGCATCAAGAGATTGCAGATCGATATCCTGGGGTTACCCATAGAATATAGCGAAGAGCCTATTTTTCTCCACATTCTCAGGAGACTTCAATTCACAACTATGCATTTATATAGTCCTTCAAAATCCGCCTCGCCTCTAAGGAAATGTCTATCCAGATCCTGAAAGCAGGAACATCGCGAGAGACAAACATCTTGCATCACTCACCTGCATTGGCCCCTCACCTGAAGGAGAAGGCTTCGCAAGTGTTCTGCTTCCACGGCGAACGAGCGACGAGCCGGGCAAAAGCCGAGGCCAAGATGCAGGAAGCAAAAAACCATTCCGAAAGCATACTCATAAGTTGTCCCTGACGCGAGGGGCCTGGATCTCACTCTACTTTCCAACTTTTTCTTTAATTTATAAAAACACTAAGATAGATAAGGTAATGAGTGCGCTGCAATCTGATTTAGCTTAGCAAAACACCCCCTCTAAAGTCAGCCATTTTCGCCATTTTGGAGCGATGCCCTTCTATTCTATCATGATTGAGAATTCGCCAGCAGGTCCAAGAAGAAAAACCTTGCAGAGAGGGCTGATCAAATCCAAGCAGAATTTAGCCGTGATCCAAGGGTTCCCGTTAAGGGAGTCCTCGATGCTACAAATTCGAGATGCTGCGGCCTGATCCCCAAGCCGAAATGATAGGATGAAAAACTTGGAAAATTCGAGAATGGATATCGAAAAAAGAGAGGGTGGCTTGCAGGTTGTATGTACTTAAGCGTCACTCTTTGTCGCCTCTAAATTCGTCCAATACTCTCGTGTCTATCATGATTTTGGCAGCTCGCCCACAACATTGGATTCGAGATAATACATCGTTTTCAGCTCTTCATCGCTCATGCCCGGGAATATTGCCAGTTTTCCCTGTAAAATCTCCGTTTGCTTCTTGTCCACCAGAGATCTGACATTGCTGGGTACCAGTTTGCTGAAAGGTGCCAACTTTACTCCGTCTTCTGCCAGTCCGTACCACCAGTCCTGCCCAGAATGAGAGCTCCAGGTCCCATTATGCACAGATTCTACAATATCGGTCATAATAGGTTCCCAATTCCAGATTGCGCCAGTGAGATATACACGAGGGGAGAACCTTCCTACATCTGAGCCGAAAGATATGAAGTAGGTGCCCATTTCATCGGCTGTTTGGCCTGTAGCATCGGAATCTGACCAATGGGTTATGATATCACATCCTTTATTGATAAGTGATAAGGCTACTGCCCGCTCTTTTCCTGGGTCATACCAGTCTCCGATCCACTCCACATACACCTGGGCGTTGGGATTGGAAAATGCAACCCCTTTGGCAAAAGCATTGATGCCAATTATTACCTGTGACGTGGGAAGAGCTGCAACAAAAGCGATCTTATCGGTCCTGGTCATATTGCCCGCCACGATTCCTGCAAGATACTGTGCCTCATAAATCCTTTCGTAATAAACTCCGGTATTGGGGGCCAGCTTTTCTATCCCGCCACCCCACATGAAAATGATATCCGGATATTCAGGAGCTACTTCTTTAATGGCATCTACGAAGTTATAGCTGTGACAGAATATCAGCTTGGCTCCGTTTTTAGCATATTCTCTCAATATTTTGGGTGCGCTAGGACCTGCAGCATTCTCCCTCTCGGAGAGGATAACATAGGGAAGCTTCTGGGTCATTTTGGATGCGCCCATATGAGCCTCGTACGTCCAGCCATGGTCCCCAACAGGACCAAAATCGAGCAAAGTTACATTTAGCTCGGTTTTTTCCGATGAATCATTACCGGCTGCAACGCCGCTAGCTCCGGCTAAGCCAACCAAGAGAAGAGCACAAGGTATTACAATCCACAATATTGACACGCATTTCAATCAGACCAGCTCCATTCAACTTCACACGAATGTAATTGATTGTCCTAAGAAAATTATAATTTTTTCATCATGAATTTTTGCTGGTCAGGTTATTTTTCCCTGACCGCAATTTTTCGAGATCTTTTTGCAAATCTGTGCTTATCTTGGCTCCATCGAGTTTGGATACCGCGAAAAAATTAAGCGCTATGGAATCGTACTTGATTCCCTGCAGATTTGCGCCACTAAAATCAACGTTTTCGATGGCGGTCGTATCAAATGTGGCACCACTCAAATCCGCACCCGTAAAATCAGCGTTTTCGATGGCTGCCGTATCAAATGTGGCACCACTCAGATCTGCCCTAGAAAAGTTGATGTCATTCATATAGATCTGGGCAAAACGGGTCTTCTTCAGGTCTGCACCGCTGAAATTTGCACCTAAGAAGTTCAGCATAATTATGCTGGAATATTCCATTTTCGCCCTGCGCCAAACAGTGTCCTTAAGGGTCATACTATTAAGGTAAGATTCCGTGAGGTCCGCGTCAGATAGATCTGCTTCATTCATAAAGACGCTCGAGAGTCGAACATTGCTCAGTTTGGTATCTCTCAGATTTGCGCCAGTAAGGTCGGCGTAATCTAAGTTTGCGTCCTTCAAAGTGCAACCTGATAGATTAGCTCTAACCAAATATGCCCGAGTAAAGTCCGAACCTGTCAGGTCGGAATTACTCAGGTTGGCTCCAAAGAGTTCTGCTCTGGTGAACTGGCAATTTGTGAGACTGCTGCCGCTCAGATCCACCCAACTCATTTTGGCACCTATCATGTTGGCTCGGGTCATGTATGCACCTTCCAGGATAGCAAGACTGAGATCCGCACCCAGGAGCCGGGCTCCATCCAGATTGGCGCCAGTCAGATTGCAGCCGCCAAGCAAAGCACCGGTTAGATCGGCGTCTTCAAGATTAGAGTTCGATAGATCGGAATCTTCCAGGTGCGCTCCGGGCAAACTGGCGCTTGATAGATCGGCTCCAACAAGCCTGACTCGGTGCATAAATGCATTTTCGAAGTTCGCATCGGAGAGATTCGCTTTTGCGAGATTGGAATCATCCAGACTTGAAGCCGCAAGATATGAGCCGGAGAGGTTCGCCATGCTGAGATTTGTTCTGGTTAGGTTGGCAAAACCCAATCTTGATTTAACCAGCCAGGATCTTGAGAAATTTGCTCCGGCACAGCGGGCCTCAGAGATATCTGCCCCGGAGAGGTCTGCATTGGTGATGGTGGCATTGATCAGGTTCGCCCCGACCAGGCTTGCTCCTGTCAGATTGGCCCCATTCAATTGGGAATTCTGGAAAGTGGAGCGATCCATGATGGCCCCGACGAGCCTCGCCTCGTTCAGGCTGCAATTGCTCATCTTTGTGGCCCACATGCTAACACCATCAAGCCGGGCCCCGACCAGGGTTGAGCCATCAAAAAATCCCTGATCCATCAATGCACCGGACAGATAAGCTCCGTTTAGGTTCGAGCCCAAGGCATACCAGGCTGGAATGAACGCACCTGATAAATTCGCACCGGCCATATTTACGCCCAGCAAATTGGAGGTCGGAAAGATGACGCCCCTGAGATCAGCATTGGAGAAATCTGAGCCATAAGCGTCGACTTCCGCTAAGTACGCACCGCTGAGGTTGGCCCTGGTAAGATTGGCATTGAAGAGACTGGATTGTGCCAAAAAGGATCGGCTCAGGTTCGTCCCGCGAAGATCCGACCCCTGCAACTCAGAATGATTCAAGTCCATCCCGGACAAATCCAAGCCGCTCAGATTCTTACCAGCAAAATAGGTTCGAGATTGGAAAGGCTGATTAATGATGATGCACTCTGGCGGAATATCTGAGGGCCTGATATTGAAGCGTCGCAGTTCTATCATATCGAACATATAAGTGCTGAGGTTCGTCTTTACTACAGGGATTCCGTCCGCAGATTCACCTCGCAGAATACGAATAGCTAGATCCGCGGCCAATCTGCCTTGGATTGAACTGGTGGGCATATCTCCGCCAAGCACACCGAAGCCCATGTAGACGTCCAGCGTACCATAAATCGGAACCGAACTTGAGCTTCGAAGAAGCCATGCGCTCTCTTCATGAGTCAGAATTCTCCCTACTCGATCGCGATTGTTAAGCAAAAGAAGGAGCAAACTGCCCTCCTTCAGAGCTGATGCGTTCCTTTGCAGCTCCTCTACAGTCATGTTATCCCATATAGCGAAGCTGACATTTGTGCTGAAGAGCGGAAGGGTCTGGTCCACGACCTCTCTGTTGGCCTTGCCAGTGGTGGTCCGGTCGTTTACTATGACGATTTGCTTAGTTTTCGGATGTAAGTTGAGCATCAGAGAAAGGGTACTTGGTAGATCGAACGCCTCCACTACGCCCGTGAAACCCTTCTGGCCGGCCAACATCTTGTCCTCGAAGAAGTTTACTCCGCAGAAGACTACCGGACTGCCAGAAAACAGCTCATCCCTGTTGTCGAGCATGAACTGGAAGGCATCGTTATCCGAACAGATGATCACGTCGAAATGGCGATTCTTGTACTTATTTTGATATAATTCCACCAATTCGGCCAGGCGGGTCGTTGTGGGTGCCTGTTTTTTGGTATCCATATACTCAAAAGAGAAATCTGCTGTGGGATAGTATATGGATATTTGATTTTCTATCGCACTTCCTGATGAATCGGTCCATCTCAAGCCAGGATTGTAAGAGGCAAGAATTAGAATTTGCTTCGATGACTTTTCGTCAGCCGCTAAAGAACCCGTAATCAGAAAAGCTATCAGAAGAGATCCGATAACGAATTTTATCATATAGCCTCGCAAGCACATAATTTTTAATTCTCCTTATCAAGTAGTTATTACGTTAGTCGCTTCAAAATACTTATTACATCTCTTCATTTTTAAATTATATTTATAAATATATTTATTGAGACGCCACAGTCACATTGGCCAGTCCGGAATATTGACCATTGGGTACCAACTTGTAGACGGTGTCATCTATACGGACTTCGACGTGGTCTTTTTTGGGAACAGCATCAAAATCATGTGTAGCCAAAAAGAATGCAAGATCCTTCACGTCCATTAGTGGATCCTCGTTCTGAGAGATCGACTTTATCAGTGCCGAATTATCAGCCGCAACAGAGGACAAAGCTGCAAAGGACTGCGATGCGAGAAGCACGAGAATTATAGCCAGAATGAGCGGATTCGTGATATTATAAAAACATGTTTTTCGTTTCATCGTTTTTTTCTCCAGGTAACTATTATCCGAATCTCAATCCTCCACCGGAGCCGGGCCATTGGTGGGTGAGCTTATAGATCTTGTCATCCAGATTTGTCTCTACATTGCAGCCTTTGGGAGTTACATCGAATCTTTTACGGGAATCTACAGGAGAAGGCCCGCGTCGTTCAGGCTCTTCATCGTGCTACCTGATAGCTATTCAAGCTGCAGGTTTTCAATCCGTCGTTATTGCCAACCACTTGGCGAGCGTTTCTGCAAGTTCTCTTATCTGGATAGGTTTGGCAATGAAATCGCTCATCCCTGCCTGAATACACTTATCTCTATCACCTCGCATAGCAGAGGCAGTCATGGCGATTATTGGAATGCTGGGGTTGAGGGCGCTTGATCCTTCCTGACGGACGGCGCGAGTGGCTTCAAAACCGTCCATCTCAGGCATTTGGCAGTCCATCAATACCAGGTCGTAGGGAACCGTCTGGAGCGCATTGACGGCTTCCAGACCATTGGCCACCACATCAGCCCGAAGTCCCATCTTTCTCATCATGGCCTGTGCCACTTTCTGGTTTACGTCGTTGTCCTCTGCCACCAGTATGCGCATCTTGTGCTTATCGTTTTCAGAAATGGGAGGCTCAGCGGCGGAGAGATCTATAGCTTCCTCGCCCTCACTTTTGGCAGACTTCTCACCCTCAGATCCAGACCCTGCTGGATGCATCTCAAACACCGCTGTGAACCAGAAGTTGGATCCTTCACCCACCTCGCTTTCCAAGCCGATCTTGCCTCCCATCAATTCCGCCAGATGTTTGGAGATGGCCAGCCCCAGGCCAGTGCCTCCGTATTGGCGCGTTGTCGAGCTATCCACCTGAGTAAACGGTGAAAAGAGAATATCCCTCCGGCTTGCTGGTATGCCGATGCCTGTGTCGCTAATTGAGAAGCGAAGCGTAACATTTCTTTTGTTTTCGCTCTCCAGGCTGACGCGGACCACGATCTCGCCCTTCTCGGTAAACTTCACTGCATTGCCACCCAGGTTGACTAGAATCTGGCGAAGCCTTCCCGGATCTCCACGCAGGAACGACGGAACTGCGGGCTCTACCAAACAGACCAGCTCCAGCCCTTTCTGATGAGCACTGATGGCCAGGATATCTGTAATATCTTTCAGCGTGGAACGCAGATCGAAGTCCAGCGTTTCCAACTCCAGTTTACCGGCTTCGATCTTGGAGAAGTCCAGGATGTCGTTGATGAGAGATAGAAGCGTCTCACCGCTCTTATGGGCAATTTCCGCATATTCACGCTGCTCAGCATTCAAATCCATATCCTGCAGCAATCCGATCATGCCGATGACGCCGTTTAAGGGAGTGCGAATCTCGTGACTCATGTTGGCCAGGAATTCGCTCTTGGCGGCGTTAGCCTTCCTGGATTGCCTGACCAATTCATTGGACTGTCCAATAGCAATTTCCAGATCATCATTGGTTTGTTGCAGCTCTTCCTCCATGCGCTTTCGGTCAGTAATATCGAACAGAAATACCGTTAGTCCGATGAAAGATTGGCCTTCTCCCTTGATGGGGCTGTAATGGTCCTCATAATAACGGCGCTGCAGATCACTGTCTCCATATGCCTCAATAATAACCAAGTGTTCGCCTGCCAGGGCTCGATCAAAGTTGCGCTTTGCCTTATTACGGTCAGCGGGATCTGTAATGCAGTCAAGCATATTTGCTCCAATTTCGATGTCAACGCCCCAAATGGCCTTCATGGTTTTTTTATGATTTTGATTAAAAGCCAGATATCTGTAACCGTTGTCCAGCGCGAAAACGACAATATTATTGGGGCTTGCCATGATTGCCTCAAGCAGCGAATTCGATTGTTGAATCAGCGCCTTGGATCTCTTTAATTCCTCAAGATTTGACTTAATCACTTCTTCTGCCCGCTTGCGCTCGGTTATGTCGGTAAGCATGGCAAAGGATCCGGCAAACTGGCCGGCTTCATCTTTGAGCGGTGTTGCCGATACGATAGCCCAGCAGCAGCTTCCATCCTTGCGGCGATGCCTGCGCTCATATTTCGCCCCTGAGCCAGATACACGCATTTGCATCTTGGCTCGGTGATCCGGGAGGTCCTCTTCGAAAACGATGGAGGTAACAGGCAGACCAATCATCTCCTCAGGTTGGTAACCCAGCATGTCAGCCAGATTCTGGTTCACAAAAGCATAGCGGAATTGATCATCCATGATCATGATGCCCTCGTTGGCGGTCTCTACTATTCGTTTGTATTGCGCTTCGCTCTCCTGCAGCGCCACCTCGACCCGCCTACGCTCGGTAATGTCTCGAATGGATTCTATTGCACCCACCACGTTGCCGTTGCTATCGTAAAGAGGTGCAGCAATGCACCAGAGATAAGCGCCTTTGCCTTTGCGAAGCAAGGGAACAAAGACCTCTGCCGTCAGCTGATCTCCCTTTCTTAAAACAAAGTCATATTCTTTTTCAATATCATCTTGATCTCCGTGGCCTCCGAAGATCAGGTCGATGAGGATGGGTCGAACATTGCCGTAGAACGGAACGGCATGGGCAAAACCTTTCCTGCCCAGAATCTCATTCTTGGAAACGCCGGTCATCTCCTCGATAGCTCGGTTCCAGGCAATGACCTTTCCCTCGCAGTCAATTGCAAATGTGGCGTCGGGCAGGAAATCAATTATGTGGGTCAATCGGCCCTCTGATTCCCGCAGCGCTTCTTCTGCATTCTTCTGCTCAGTGATATCACGAAAAGTCCAGATTCTGCCGTAGTATTTGCCATCTCCGCCGATCACCGGCGAAGAATATCGGTCCAGGACCATCCCGTCCCTAAACTCGATTTTATCTCGGCTGCACTCATTCGGATGGTCATAAAGATACATCACTTTTTCAGAGAATTTATCTGGGTTCTTGATCTTGCCTACTACGTACTGAAGAAGTACATCATCATTTTTCTGACTTTTAATTTCTTGAGGGACCTTAAACATGGATAAGAACCGCTGATTGGTGAGGATGCGCTGTCCCTGGGCGTCCACTACAAGAATTCCATCCAAAGAGGCTTCAACTTGGGCTTCAAGTAGCACGGCCTTCCATCGTAGTTCCACCTCGGCACGCTTGCGTTCGGTGATATCGCTTGTGGTGCCAAAGACAGTGACTTTTCCATCCGGGTAGGAATAAGCTGAACCCTTGGAACTGACCCAAAGCATGGTGCCGTCGGCCTTTAGAAGACGGTATTCTGCGGTTTTATCCTTCCCAAGAGCTCGTATTAATTCTAAAAGTATCGCCTGCACAGTCGCCAAGTCATCGGGATAGACGTAGGAAAAGAATCTATCAATGTTGCTGTCTATGGTACCATCGGGCAAGCCTAGCAGCCTGTCGGCAACCGGCGAGATGTAGGCGTCGATATGCTCTCCTTTTGCATTGACGTCGATACGCCAGACGATGTCGGATATCATCGAGAAAATCTTTTCGTAATGAGCTTTGCCATCTTCTGAGGCATTCTCATCTTCTATCAAAACTTTCTCAACTCGCCTGCGTTCTATGCCGTCATTACCCATGTTATCACTAATGAAAATTCTGATTAATACATCTATTGGAAGATTTGCCAGGACTTCAGCTTTCAACTTGCTGGCTATTGGCCACTGACAGCACATCCTCTCCAAGCAGCTCCCGGCCCCAGCCGCGTAAATGTGGATCAGAAGCCTCTTTAAAAATATTATTACGCCTCAGAGAAAAATCTTCGTGGACCAGCTTACAAGAGTACTTATCAATATTAAGTAAAATAGAGTCGATAGGATCTGCCCAGTATTATAATCAGATCTATACGTAATCGTCTATATGACCAATAGAGAGTGTGTTACGATCTATGAGATGGGTTACGAAATATCTGCTCGCAATCATGGCCGCTTGCATCCTAATGGCCTTATTGAACACGGCCTTCGCCATGAATGACGATATTTCGGATTTGAAGAAACTTATCTCGGGCAACGAAGATACGCGTATGAATTCCAAAGATCTGGCTTTCTTCCTTGCCACCCATAATTATGACGCTGTGCCAATGGATGGTTATGTGGAGCTGAATCTGAACGGCAAACTCCACAAACTCATCCCCAACAGCGAAAAACCAGGATTATGTGACATAGAATATTGAACTGGCTATTAGGTGAGACATATAATGACATCAAAAAGAAGATCCAACGACGTAATTGTATCGCAAATTCTGAAACTATGCGCGTCTGGTGCAAGCAAAACAAGGGTTGTGTATCAGGCCAATCTGAACTTCTTGACGGTAAATCCATATCTAGATAATTTGATGAAAAATGAATGCATTGAAGCAGTCCATGAGGGCCCCAGGGTTGTTTATAAAACTACACAAAAAGGAATGGATCTGAAAGAGAGATTTGAGCAGTTTCAGAGCGCGATAGGTGAGCCGCATGCATGCATCTGAAACCAAAGGACCCTATGGGGCAAGAGTGCTGGCATAATACCAGTACCAGCATTTCTTAGGCTCCAATCCATACCCACCTTCATTTCTCCAGCGGATTCCTGTAATTAACCATTTTCTCCCCTACGATGCTGGCTCTTTTGGCTGCTCGATGGTCTACTTCCCGCCGTCTGTGACTTACAGCAGCCATCCATGGCCAGCAGAACACATGGACTACGTAACAGTGCCGTTAGATCACAAAATTACCGGTAATGTGCGGCCTCGGGCACAATCTGCAATTTCTATAGCGCTAGTAGGAGCAATCTCTCAATATGTTCCTGGGCTTCCTTTGGATTCATCCTGCGATACATATTTATTGCATCTTTATCGTAGGGGATCTCTCGCAGCATTTCCTCTAAGAATGAATATTCATTGAGCCTCTCACCTAAATACCGAATATCAGTCTCTGTGCCCCCTGCAGCAGGGTCAAGGAGTGCGAGAATATCAGCACGGTCCTTGCACAGCTTACCCCTCTCCCATTCCTCGTCGCTCGATATTCCATTTTGGATCCGGAATGACCGGTCCCATGATGCCTTGAGCTTGAAAATCATAAGTAGCGTCCTTTCAGGCACAATCACAGAAAAACCTGGGCGGATCTCTCGTGCTTTTGTACGGCCATCAAGAAGCGAGAAGGGGCATTGCTCATCTCTCCCCTCAAAATTGCAGATATCCTCACGTGATCCGAAATCAATCAATATCTTTCCTTCCTGGATATTTTTCACAACGGTAGTAGGGGCCATCGGATCTCTTTGAGGAACAAATCCGCGCTCATCCCTTAGGTACTTCATTAGGCGCTGGCGGGTTTTGTTGTTGGTGACGAGATCGATATCCACGGATCCATACCACGGGTTATAGCTGTATACCGCCCAGTCCCCAATTAGAACCGTAATAGGATCATTCTTCTCCCAGGCTTGCGCCCAACTAAATATCTCGATGAGCTCCTCACGGGACGCATTTATGATCGTTCTCGGTAGGCTATAATTGGTCATAGATTTCCACCAGTTTTTGTGTGAGGTCGCGGCCAGCATATCCCAGGCCTGCACAATCAAGGAGTACTTTTGCCGGTGATGCAAGCCAAACTCCCTCGACAGAGAATGTCCTGCGATCCTTGAACACATCACGATCCGGAGTATAGATTCGTACAGCGATCTCTCCTTGGGTCCGCACGTCAAACATTCCAGCAAGCTCTGCGATGTTTTTCTTCTCAAGATACAGGTACACTGAATCGTGCCTTGCGCTGTAGCCTGTGTAAATTTCTCCTGCTGTGAAACTGGTAAAAGCACACGCAGTTTGCTGCTCATCGCATACGAGGCAAATTTCTTTTGCAAGCACAATGGCATTATTGGCAGCCATTTGAATCTCCTGGGCAAAGAGCCTCTCGAACGGGCGTTCCCATGCGATGCCGTTGATAAGTTTGTTGATATCAACGATCCTTAAACGGCCTCCGGCGTCTGATGCGATCCCCTTTGAAACAAGAGCCTTTGCAGTTGCATGGGTCCAGCCATACGAGACCCCGGATTCAATTGAAAGCTGCCGGATGGAAGCCTCCTTCATCTTAAGGAGACGTGAGATAACCTGCCAGGACTTGGGGGATGTGAGTTTCACGGGTATTGTGCTGGGCTTACCGTGGCCCTCTTCCAGGTTCAGATTAGCAGGCAGCTTGATGAATTGAATGCCGGTCTTTTCTGCGGCGTCTTTAGCTTCCGGTGTTATCCGTTTTCCTGCCATGATGAATTCGATATCGCAAGTGCTGAAGGTGCTATCTTTCAATAGTAGCTTTAGAAACCCGAGCTGCGAGAGTGAATCGAGGCGCACGACCCGCTTTAGTTCGACTATGTACGTTTTGGTACCGTCTTCTATGATCAGGTCAAACAAAATGGGGTAGGAATCCCGGAATGTACTCTCCGGCCTTATTACGGCGCTATCACTGAATCCAAGCTGTATGCGTAGCAGCCTGATCAGCTCAGAGTCGTAAGGTGAGATCTGCTTCATGTGTTATATCATTATCCACTGATAGGTTTATAAAGTTATCAGTGATAGATTTGCTTATATTTGTCAATCATCTTGTCACAGTCACTCATAACGCTTCACAAAACTGAATACCGCATGACTTTGTTCAGGACGATCGGGTCCACTAAAAAGTTTATTGATCTGAGCCGACGAGTATCCGCGCTCGCCCCATATCGCCCAAATAAGAGCAAGATCATTCTTCTCAAGATACATCTTTAGCAGGTTTTCCCTGATGAAGAACATCGATTGATTATTATTGATATCTTTGCTCTGATCAGAAACGTTACAAGTGGCCTTTATGCCACCCCATGTGAATAAATCGAAAGTCTGTGGTTGCCCGATTAGCTCCAGATCGGAGGTAATCTCCTTTGCCAACGTAGTCGCATGTCCTGCATCGCTCGCCGAGGTTTGATAGCCTTCCCAGCCAAAATCACAGACGGGGATTAGGGCGTTGAATTTTGCATACACCTCTTTCACATCCTCGACCTCTGCCGGCATCTCTCGTACTTTAATTCGTTCGAGGTCTCCCTCACTTATGTGTTGTTGCTCTTCGTTTTCTCCGGTAGCATCGCCGAATACGTGGCGTCGAATTAAATCGATCTGAGTCAACCCCAATTTCTCGCCATCCAAATACAACTCTTGCTGTGTCCGCTGAACCTTGACGGTCTCTACTCTTGTTACAAAAGAGACCTCAATACGACCATTATTTTTGAATGTGTTACACCAAGGAATTTCCCCTGCAAATGCATAAATGACTTCTGGATTTTCGGGTAGTTCAAGGCCACCGAGGTCTTGATGGCATAGGTGACTCAGAAAAGAATCAGCATCTCGGTTGGCCACGAGAAAACTGCGAATGAAGCAGAACGAACTGCGACCGCGGATTTCATCCTCTTGGACAGCGAATCCATCCAAAGCGACCCAAGGCCCTTCCACCTGCTGCACTTCTCCTAATCGAAGGTAAGGATTTACGTCGGGCAACGGTCCATTTGCAATCCATTCCTTCATGTCCATCTCAGGATCACCAAGGAAATCAACATTTATTAGATGGCCCTTAGTAACACGTTCAGGGAAACTAGGATCGATATCTACAGAAGATGTACGTTCCCGCCAATTCTTCAACGTACCTTGGTCATGCAAAAAGCCGGACATTTCGAAATACGCGATCCATGAATACTTTTTCCCGTATCGTTCAATCTTCTTCACGTCACTTCCAATTCTCGGATAGATACGCTCATTCGCTATCGAACTATCTACATTTTTGAAAAGCTCTATTGACCATCCGAGTTGTTCGACTCTCCAAAGGACTTGCGCCCGGACTTTTCGATACACCTCATGCTTGTATTCATAGTTCCGGCGATTTGGAACTAAGCTGCCAAGCGTGTAGTTCTCGAAATCCATATGAAAGGGTGAATCGAGACCGTGGTGCTCTTCTTTCGAAGTTTCACTCTCGCCCCACTCTCGACATCCTCCATCCGTAAATGGTGGCTTGCTTCTTTGTATCTCTTCAAAGGAGAAAAGCTCAGGATTATGCAGTGACGCGATTTCGATAATTCTTGTTGCATATTCCCTCATCAGTGAGTGAGTAGTGCTAGATGGCGCTCCTTTTGCAAACATCGAGTTGTAAAGACTTCGGGCGAACTCCGGCAGAGTTGCACTCACAAAAGTCGGGTCTCCTATATCGACATGTAGCGCCATTGCGACACCATAGCTAGCCGCAAGCATTCGCTCTGGAACATACGGATCGTTAATCTCGAGTGAGCTCAAACTTTCCTCAAAGAGCATTACCGGATCGCCACGTCCAAACCAATACAGCGCACGGGTCGCGACATCGCGGAGTTCTCGGTCAGTAGAGGTAAGGAACCACATCACCCATTTGGCTTGAAGTCGATCATAAGGTGTTCTTGTAGTGAGATCTTCTTTCCATTTTAGCTCTACTGAGAGGAGTTCGTTGAATCTTTCACGCCGGGTCTCTCTGACCCATTCAGTCCAACTTAGATCACGCTTTGAAACAGGCATTGCCCATAGGGCAGCCTTAAGAAATTCAGCATTGAGCGGGTGGTTAGGTGATCCTCGGGTTACCCGGAGTCGAGAGAATAGATAGGGTCTTGCCTTGGGATTATCTCTTATTAACGCCAAGAGTGCAGCAAATGTGTCATCGTCTAAATATTTTGCCTCAAGTTCTGTCGTAAACATGAGGGCCGCATTTCGTAATGGATCGGGTGCTTCTTTCCAAAGCTGGCTGTGCACTCGACGAGGCGAAAGTGTGACTAGCGATCTAAATATATCGGATGCTAATTCGTGACTATTGTCGCCCGCTAACGATGAGATCACCTCTGGACCCCTAAGCCATTCGAACGTCCTGTCGCTCCTGTTTTTCGTAAGGATTGAGTTGGCAACGACATATCCGCCGAGGGCATCATAAACGGGAGTGATCACATATTCGCCAGGTTCAGCCCCAGGATTTCTAAAAACAATCCCCTCTTGTGCTAATAGGTTGATGATACTACTATCCCATGATCGAGTAGTGTCGGACACGGCTGAGCGGTAATTTGCTTCGCTAATTTCGCGCTGCTTGCTTTTCCACAATTCAAGTCCAAGTTTGTAGACTGCCGTTTCGACTTCATCTCTACTGTAGGAATGACTAAGATTGGTCATTTGGGAAATTCGCTCACAAGCATTTGAAACATAATTTTCGAACAGCGGTGACAGCGATGCAGGGAAATAGTCTATCTTTACTTCAGATTCACGCATGGGATTAGTGACTTCGCAGAAGATTCTCAAGTATAGCGGATCCCGCAGGAGCTCCACAGGTATTTCCGCATCTTCTGGGTTGATCTTAAAGTAGCTGAAATACTTCTTAATTGCATCTTCGACGTCTTCTCCGAAGCCTTTGCTCTCGATCTTTCTTATGTCATCTGGAAGAGCCATAACTGCAAATGACTCCCTAGCATTGATTTGCGGCTGAGCCCTCCACATCTGATCTTCTCGCCGATGCTCCCCAGTGCGTAGCGTGCAGACAACTAGGACATTGGGGTACTCTTTTATAGTCCTGCTAAGTTTGGCTAATGGCGCTCTCCAGTCTTTTGGGTTTTCAGCCTCGTTAAGGCCGTCGATTATTACGGGAAGTCGGCAACCAGCACGCTTGCCAGCCGCATCCAACGCTGCAAGTAGCCTTTCCATGCTGGTCATGGGATTGCCGTTAATCGAAAAGTGACGTGCGAGGTCATCTAGCGTCTGTCCTCTGTGAAGATCCCGACCATGGAGCAGGATGCCAGCAGGTCTGCTCGTCTGAGATGCAGTGAGCTGAGCAGCCATTTGGGTCTTTCCACCTCCTGCATCTGCCAATATAGCTACCAGCCCCACTCCAAGTAACTCTTCGACTTCATCCAATAGCACTTGTGCGATTCGCATATCATCTAGAGCATTAGTTGCGTCCAATGCGAGGGGTAAATTCCAAGCTCGAAGCCGCCTCAGGGTAGCGTGAACTTGTGCATCGATAAGCGTTTTTCGTTCCACGAGCTTCTGTTGGATAACGTCAAGATCCCCATCGGCAAGGATTCTGTGAAAGTGCAAAAGCGTGTCAGCAAATGCAGAACATGCTGTAACAAACGACGTGATAGTCTTTTCTAATTCCGGTAGTGTAGCAGTTTCACTATCTGATATGACATCTACTGCTTTCATTAAACGCTCGCCCACATCGATCATGTGGCCCCAGGAATCCGGATCTCCGAGCATTCTTCGAATAATTCGCTCGGCATCAACAGTCTGATGGACCGGTTCCAGCCATCGTTCTCTAATTGGCTGGATAGATTCCCGATGTCGCCGTTCAAGCTCCTCTGGCGTTGCAATCAGATCACCAAAGTAAGTGCTCCGAAGCATCAGGCCCGGGCCGTTGAGGTAAGTGTCAATCTCCAATTCGGCCCACAGGTGCAACTTGAACTTAGTCCGAAGTGAATCATACCACTTCTGATCTTTCTTGCTTAACGTGTAAGGCGTCCAGAGAACCCAATCTGTGACGTTTGGCAAATATTCTTCGGTCTTCTTTAAAGAGTCCTCGATATCCTTCTTGCTCCCAGCTCTTAAATCTCCCGTGCTGGTTAGCTCATGCGATTTGCACTGCCATCCATACCAGCGGGGTGTTCTCCCTAGTGTTGGACAATTTTCCGATAGCTTGAAATGAAACTCGACGCCTGGCTGATTCTTCAATGCTGCAAAATGTCCGTATCGCTCAAAATGAAGTCGAACCAATGCACGACAAAGATTCTCGAAATTTCGACTCTTGCTTCCTGGGAGAGCTTCAAATGCAGTCCAGTCTAGAGACGACATACCTATTTGCCTCGTCCATACTCTGCGTCTGGAAAATCGTGGGCCGAGTAAATCTCGACTTTTGCACCTTTTAAGATCATTAGTTTGAAAAATGCAGAGACCTCAAATTCGTCGGTCGTGAGGATAATCTTATCTCCCACCACTCGAGTATGCGTGTCATATAAAAAGTGCTCAAGCTCAGAAGGACTTAGGTTGTAACATTCTGTTTCACTTAAGAGACCTCGAACAGCGTCACTGAATCGATCGCAGGATTTTCCAATTTCAATCTTATCTCTGAGTCCTTCTGATAACTGATCGATTAACTTTTGCGTCTTCTCAGCATCTTCCGAACTTTTAAAATGCCCGATCATGACAAGATTCATCGAGTGCTCAGACCCGTAGCCATGCCATATTTTCATCGGATCAACTCCTACTTCGTTGTTCTCAATTTACCCAGCGCTGCCATTACTCCATCCTCTCGAATAAGGATTCCGCTTTTATCGTAAGATGTCCGTTTTATGGCGCCTGATGCATCTATATGCGCAAAGGCGGAGAGCCCTGTCTCAGCGTTAAGTGGATCACAAGTCGGAAGTCCCTCTGCTCCGCCCTCACTTATTGCGAGAGGAATACTGCCACGATATCCGTTTACCCATTTCCGTAAGGTAATGGTGGTCTCGTTATCTATGCCGCCACCTCGTCCTATAGGCTCCTCTGGAAGTAACAAAAACTCAGATGCTCCAAAACCTGCGGCCAACTGAACTGCGGCGTCAAGGTCACCAATGGTTTTTGAGTTAACAATGCGGTGTCGAATAATTCTCGATGAAGCGGCACTAGATGTTGGTTTCATGCTAGGCCCAGTTAATGCCCCAATGGTCTGCTGCTTGCTGATTTGGTGGAGTTATTCGACACAGCAGTTAACAACGAAATTGATCCCGAAACGTGCAACACGTCTCAATGCAGCTATGCGTTCAAGCAATGCATTAAAAGAGCGGCCTCGGATGGACTCATATGTAGGGCCAACTCCGTCCATACTCACCCTGACGAAATGCAGATTGCCTGCAAGTTCATTCAGGAGCTGGTCGCTTAACTTGACTTACTCATATTAACTTTTCTTCCAGGGATTTTGGCACTCCAGATGCCAAGAATTTGCTCAATTCAAAACCAAACACTATGCATTTTGGACATATTAATCTGAGGGCATATTTGGTACGCATATATTCTA
>DATLBD010000020.1:0-39397 GCA_035527135.1 Methanothrix sp.
GAAAGATCTTGGGCACGCTTCGCAATGATAAAGGAACATCTATTCATGAGCGAATCATGACGACACTGGCAACTTGGGGACAGAGAGGATTGAATAGTCTCCAAATGCTAACCGAGAAGCTGGCCAGCTAAACACATACAATACCAATATGTTCAACTCCATTATGGTATGCTCCAGATATTACCGAAAATGAGGAGGACTCGCGCTCGGCTTAAGAGTCGATCTCTGGTCAGGGTCAGGCCATCACTTCGGTGATTTGCTCCCCCTAAAGGACACTGTGGATCAGTGCTGATCCACCTGAGACTCGATTATATTATTCTCAGCTCTCTTGCAGCAACCCCTGAACATCTGCGTGCATGCTGACCAGCTTCTTAGTGATCGGGTGCTGCGGGCCGTACTCCTGCTCTGATAGCCCCTTGATTCGCCAGATCTCGGAAAGAAGTTTGCCGCTCTCCTTCTGGATGTACTTGCGATTTTGCTCGGTCATTGATTAACCATTTCTAAAATTGCCTTCGCATTTTACCTTTACGTTCGAGGCGTAAGCTTTCCAGAAGCTGATAAAGCGGTATTGGCAGTGAGGACAATATAAACTGCGAGCGGATTAGCATATAACAAAGGATGGTACAAGTGCCTGGAAATCAAAATGATATCGAGAAATGTCTGTGGTCCCTAGCCATCATGGATTTTCACTTTGTAGCCTTGAGATGCTTGATTCTGAATTTCATCCACGATTTCGTACTCATCGATTTCAATGATACGAACTGCGGATTCACGACCTCTGTTCATTGAGTTCGTCAGTGGCCAGATGCTTCCCTTCAGCACCTTAGTTAACAGAGCGACTCCCGCTGCCGTCACCATCAATCCAATTAGCATTACCATTCAAGTTCTCACATGTACATGGACGTATATATATCCAAGTCCTTCCGTATTCTTGCTCTCGCCAGATCTCATACCTAGTCCAATCTTCCCGGTGGGGGAAAAGAGATGCTCTGGCCGATCTTTCGTTCTTGTCAATTTCTTTCAGCATCTCCACCAGTGCCGAAAATACCGCTGACTCAACTTTCCAACTTTTAGTCCTGTCGCTTTCAGCTTGTAGAGCAGTCCTATCTCGTCAGGGATCAGCAGATTAAAGCTTTCCATCACATACACCATCAAATCGACAATGGATTTCCGATCTGACTTGATCAACCATCTCGTTAAGGGTTCTTTTTGTGCATGTTGGAGGACTTTCGATCTCTGCCAGAAGTTTGCCCGTCCAAATAGCGAAGGCCAATTGCATAAACCTCTCTTTTGCATGCTTACTTCGAAGCTGAAAATACTTGAATTCCAACTTCTGGTTTGCCTCTCGATGAGCAGTCTCAAATTCGAAGAGCGATTATTAATAATATAACGATTAATTTTATTCGAATATCCCACTCATAGTTATTGCATCATCGTGACTAAAATCAGATTTAGATGGGACAAGCCTAAGCTGTTCCTTTAAGCCTTAAACCTTTATACCAATATTTTCAATTCATCACCAAATTGATATATTTTGGAGTAGAAGACAGATATAGAGAGGAAAGACCATGTTTAAAAAAGTTCTCGTTCCCACCGACTTTTCCAGCTATGCCCACAAGATGCAAGAGTGCCTGGCGGATATCCCTGGCATAGAAGAGATCGTACTTCTCAATGTCGTGGATGCCGGCAATCCCATGAACCTGGAGAAGAAAGGATGGAGCTATGAATCTCTTATTGCTGAGGCGGAAACCAGGCTAGCAGAGCAGGCCGATCACCTTGCCCATTTGAGCGAGAAGGGGCTTTGCATCCGGCCACTTTTAATGGCTATAGTAGAGCCGATGAGCGGTGCGGACGGGGTCGATATGAAGAGGCTCGAGCCAAGATCGGGCATCGAGCTGATAGATGGGGGTAGTGTGGGTGAGGCCATAGTCAAGGCGGCAGCGGCGGAGAAGGCCTCTCTCATCTGCATGGGCGCGCAGGGCAAAGGGCTGGTGGAGGGGATGCTCCTGGGAAGCGCCTCTACCGAGGTGCTGAGACGTGGCGAGACCGATCTGCTCATCATCCGCAACAAGGTCCTGGAGGCGAGCAAAGAGGCGGGATTCGAGAAGTTCTGCCAGGATATATTCTCTAAAGTGATAGTCACCTCCGACTTCTCCAAGGCTTCCCAGGAGGCAATATCCAGGGCAAAGGATCTAGCGGGCGTCCGGGAGATTTTACTGGTGCATGTGATAGCCAAAGAGGATGATTTCGATGAGGCGGCAACGAGGCTTAACCTGCTGCGTGAGGAGCTGGCAAGCCCGGGCAGAAACATAACTGTGCATGTACTGCAGGGCCATCCTGCCGAAGAGATCCTGGCTTTGGCAAAGAAGCAGGATGTTTCCCTGATAATGATGGGCTCTCAGGGTAAGAGCTGGAGCCGACAGATCCGGGTGGGAAGCACAACCTTCGATGTGGCCCGCCGGGCGGAAAACCCTGTGATGGTGGTCCGTTCCAAGAAGCGCTGAAAGTGAACTTTCCATTTTTTTTTAGTACACATTCAGCCGCTTCTCCATGAACTGCAGCCCTTCGTCGAAGAGCCTGTAATAGTGTACCTTGAGCTGGTCTACAATTAAAAAAACCATTATTGCATAAACCCAGACAATAGCTGCCAAATTCCAGCCGATGGGTGGAATAAGGATGCCATAGACCGCGATTAGGGTTGCTACGATCTGGGTTCCAAAAACAGCACCCACCAGAATATTGCTGGGTCTATCAGACCAGAAGTGACCCTTGCACCTGGCTATGAATATAGTGAGATGACCTGCGACAGAGAGCTTCAGGTACATTAAGGACTGGAGAATATCTTTAGTGAGGTGCAGGTAGTCCAGGCCGATGAATAGGAAGCCAAAGGAACTTACTAGACCTATCAGCCCTAAAAATGTGGCCATGCCGATGACGGAGGACATTTTCCACCGATCCGGCTGGTGGGAATATTCGACCCGGTCGTAGGCTATGGACATTATGGCAAAATCGTTAAGCAAAGCCAGCAATACTATCATGATGGCCGTCACCGGATAAAAGTTGAAGACGATTATTGATAGGGTGATGAAGAACAGTACTCTTATGGTCTCAGCTATACGGTAAATAGCATAACTGTTCATGCGTCTGAATATTTTGCGGCTCTCTTTTATAGTGTCGATTATTACGGATAGACCTGGTCGGGTTAGGACTATTGCTGCCGCTGACTTGGCGGCATCTGTTGCACCCGAGACAGCAATTCCTGCATCTGCTTTCTTTAATGCGGGGGCATCGTTTACCCCGTCACCCGTCATGCAGACGATGTGACCCCGGGCCTGAAGCAGCTCGACTATCTTGAACTTATGTTCAGGAAAGACCTGAGCAAATCCATCTGCCTTTTCGATGATTTCTGTGGCCCTTTCATCCTCTTCTTCGATGAAGTCCGAGGCAGGCTGGATATTGGTTCCCAGGCCCACCATCCGGGCTATCTCTTTGGCTATGGCCACGTGATCGCCGGTTATCATTTTTATTCGGACACCCAGGGACTGTGCCGTCTTAATGGTCTGTGCGGAGTCTTCTCTTGGCGGATCATGCAGGGCAATGAGACCCGCGTATTGCCAGTCTCCTTCTAAGTTCGTACTGGCAACGCCAATTGCCCGGTATCCTTTGGATGCAAAAGCCTCTACGTTTTGGTCGATTTCAGTGCCCAGAGCGCTACTTGCCACTAATGAGAAGATCGCCTGTGGCGCTCCTTTAGCCGTCTCGAAGCTGCCCTGCGGACCTTCTATTTCGGCTTCGGTCCTCTTGGATACGGGATCAAAGGGTTTGAACTTCTTTAATTTGTATTTGCCAGGCTCGATATGCTCTTCGAGGCTCTTCTCTATGATCGCAATATCTATGAGGTCGTGGTTCTCCTCGCGTGATGCTAATGTGGCGAATAGCAGCACGTCTTTTGTTGCAAAGCCTGCGAAGGGCACTACTTCCGCCACAGTGAGGACATTTTGAGTTATTGTGCCGGTCTTGTCTGAGCAGAGGACATCCACTCCAGACATTTCCTCAATGGCGCTCAGTCTGCTAACTATAGCCTCTTTCTTGGCGAGTTGCATTGCTCCTACCGCCATGGTAACGGACAGGACGGCGGGAAGAGCCGCTGGTATAGCCGCCACGATCAGTACCAGTGCGAACTGCAAAGTCTGTATAAGACTCTCGTGCCTGAATGCGGCAACTATGAAAACGAAAGCCACAAGGACAACGGCCAAAATAATTAGAAAATCGCCGATCTTGACAACTGCTTTTTGGAAGTGGCTCTGGGTCTTGGCTACTTCCACCAGTCTGGCAGTTCGGCCGAAGTAGGTATTCATGCCCGTGGAATAGACCAAAGCAGTCATCTCGCCCTGGCGAACGATTGATCCGGAGAATGCAACTTCAGGAACTTTTTTCTCAACGGGCAATGATTCACCTGTCAAGGCGGATTCATCCAGCTCAAGGAAATCGCCCTCCACAAGCTTGATGTCTGCAGGGACAATCTCTCCCAGCCTGACTCGGACCATATCGCCGGGCACAAGTTCTTGGGATGGCAAGCTTTTCCACTGTCCATCTCTATGCACGTTGGCTGTTGGCGCAAGCCTCTTCTTTAAAAGTTCAATGGCTTTGTCTGCCTTGTGCTCCTGCCAGAAACCAACTACACCGTTCATCAGCAAGAGTAAGAAAATGATGGCGAAGTCATCCCAGCGGCTGAGTATGGCAGAAAGAATGGCTGCAGCCTCAATCATCCAGGGAATGGTTCCCCAGAAGTAGCTCAGGAATTTTATGATTGGGTTGACTTTCTTTTCTAGGATCTCATTTGGCCCATACTGCTGAATTCTTGCTTCTGCTTCTGAGGATGACAGACCGCTCTCATGCGACGAGAGTCTCTCCATTAATTCGTTAACATTCGCCTTCCTGGCTTCATCATAACTTATGATTGAATCCATGGCAAATAGCTCCGGTTTTTTTAGGCAGATTACATAAACATTGCCATCCTAAGCGTTATTTACTTTTTCATTGCTTTTTGTGCCTGCTCCATCATCATCTGGGCGGCCTTGTAATAAGCATCCCGGGGCATCAGCTCTTGGCTTACCTGTTTTTGTATCTCCTCGGAGATCATGCCCTCTTTTGCGAGCTGCCTGCCTGCCTCTCTGGCCGCCTGGAAAATGCCCTCTACCAATCTTGTTTCCCCGGCTTTTATCATCTCCTTCATACCATCTGCCATGGGGCGGAGCAAGGCTCCGGCGAAGTCTGAGCTTTCGTCCGGCCTGGTATAGATGGCCTTCATCTGGAGCAAGAGCGGATCGAACATGGACAGTTCCCAGGCGCTGCAGGTGGAGACGAGAACTGCCTTCTGTTGCCTGGCCTGCTCCCCCAGCAAATGAAGGGGCAGCTGCCTGTCCATCAGATTCTTCAAAGGTCCTGTTACGCCGGCATAGTATACCGGGCTGGCCCAGACGATGACATCCGCCTCTTTTATCTTGGGCAAAAGCATCTGCATGTCATCCTTCTGGGCGCATTTTCCAGGATTTACAAACCAGCAGCTCATGTCTCCATTGCAGGGCCCGATCTTCAGCTTGCTGGTGAAAAATATTTCCACGTCGCTGCCTGCTTCCTTCATACCCTCCAGGAAGGGGTTGAGGATCATAGCTGTATTTCCCTTATCCATGTTAGGGCTGCCGTTTATAGCAAGAACTTTCATGGAAAATCGTTATTAGGGCCAATCTATAAATAATGATTGCAATTGTTGCACATTTGTTGCAAAGTGCTCCATTCAGGGCAGCGCTCTATTCGAAATAGCGATCCATTTGGTCCGGGAAAACCAAAACCGGAAAACTAAAAGAGCAAACTCTATCCCAAACCCATCAACTGCTCAGTCGCCAATTATCCAAGCCTGCCCGGCGTTGAGGGTGCCCTGCTCCCTTGCGCGCGTAACACCCGCGCGCGGCACTCCCGGCAGAACAGCCCGCAGGAAGAATCCAACCGTTTTCGAAGCAATTGCTCCAGATCCAATCGAATAGCAAGTTATATCGACCAGGAGGCTCAAGGAATGCTTTGTAAATGTCCTCCTATTCGGCGTATAGCGGAACCGGTCTTGATCAGATAGATCCCTTTGATGCCAGCGACTCCAACCTCTGGCGCAAAGCAGAGTACCTGGGTCGCTACCTCTTCGCCGCAGATTTTTTAGGGCCCCATAAACCGGATCTTGTGGCCGATATCTCCTGCGGCATGGGATATGGAGCTTTTGAGCTTTGCGGCGTGGCCGGGAGGGTTATTGGAGTTGATGGCAATCGCGCTCTGATGAAATCAGCCAGCCAAAGGTTCAAAATGCCAAACCTGCATTTTCTTTATAAAGATCTGGATGAAGAAGATATCTCTCCCGATATTGCAGTGGGCAGTGTTGCTGCTGTGGTCAGCTTCGAGACCCTGGAGCATTTGCTTGATCCCAACCGGGCCGTGGCTCAATTCTCAAAAATCCTGCAGCCAGGCGGTTTTTTAATCTGCTCGGTCCCCAATGTCCTTTCTGAGTCTCGGGATAGTGCCGGTCTTCCCAGGAACAAGTCCCACAAACAATGGTTTAATTTTGGCTCGCTTTTCCGGCTGGTGCAGCGGCATGGGATGCAGGTGATCTACCGGCTGGGCCAGTCCTGGTCTAAGGCGCTCTTTCGAAGAGAGCAACAGCTTTCCAATGCCAGGCGACTTTCGCGAAAACTAAGTGATGAACCGACCATGCATTTGCCGGAGATGATGCGATGGCTCTCTTATGTCGCGGCTTATCCCACGGTCGAAGATGTGGACGGCTCATACTCCCTCATCATTGTTGCCCAAAAGAATGATACTAGTGAATGCTAATGATTAATACTAAAGAAAAAATTGAGAACGATGCACCTTAAAAACTCTATTTTTTGGCTATTATCTAGTACAGCTTATTTTAGTACAGGATTGAATCAATAATCATATGTCGGCACGAGTTTCAGGGAAATGAGCACATTTGAATGGGAGAAAATTTATTTAAAGTGGTATTATGTTCTATCACCCCCTCAATATGCATTAATAATTTAATTTATTTTATTACTTCTAGCCTTCTGCAAACATCTAGCAGGGAGAAAATGAGCTCATCTACCGTACCAGACTTTCTTACAAATTTAAAGAAATAGAAATGCATTTAAAGTTGAATCATATCTATATTTTTTAAGAGGTTTTATGAGCCATATTCAGCCGTCAAATGAGATAGATAGCAGCCTGCCTAGCAATGAAGCGCATACGAATAGGACGGCTCCGAAATCCGCTAAGACGGTTTTTCCCTCTTTCTCCTGCCCCCCCGCAGATAGTTTGAATCTCGATGATTTGAAAATAATTGTGGAATTCGCGCCTTTTGCCATAATTCTGGTGCAATCCGATGGTACATTTCGCTACGTAAATCGCAAATTCCAGGAGATCTTCGGCTATGATCTCGTGGATGTTCCATGTGGCAAAGAGTGGTTTAAAAAAGCCTATCCGGACGGTGCATACCGCAAAAATGCGATAGCCACCTGGATCGACGACATGAAACAAGTCGCCACTCGTGAGAAGATACCGCGCATTTTCCATGTCAGATGCAAAGACAACTCTGAAAAGACAGTCAATTTTGTCACAGTGCACCTGGAGAACGGCCAGTCTCTGGTGAGCTGTGAGGACATAACCGAACTCAAGGTGGCCGAAAAGGAGCTTGGCCATGCCCGCCGAAAGCTCATGGATGTAATTGAGTTTCTTCCTGATGCCACTTTTGCCGTAGACCAGTATCGCAGAGTCATCGCCTGGAACCGGGCCATAGAAGAATTGACCGACACGAGCAAGAAAGACATATTGGGCAAAGGGGATCTGATCTACAGCATACCTCTTTACGGAAAAAAGAGGCCAATTTTAATTGACCTGGTATTCGAGGACGACTCCCAGACAAAATCGCAATATGATTATGTGCAGCGAAGGGGATCTCATCTTTATGCCGAATGCATGCTTCGTCTACCCAGCGGAAAGGAGATCCATCTCTGGGGCGTGGCCTCTCCTCTTTACGATGATCAGGGAAATTTAGCAGGAGCCATCGAATCCGTTCGCGATATTACCGAGTGGAAGCGGGTCATGAACGCACTGCGTACCAGCGAGGAGAAATTCCATTCTCTCTATAATAATATGCTGGAGGGCGTGGCCCTGCATGAGCTTGTTTATGATAAAAATGGCCAGGCTATTGATTATAGAATTGTGGATGCAAATCCAAGGTTTGAGTCTATCCTGGGAATAAAGAGAGACGAGATTGTCGGCAAGCTCTCAACTGAGGCTTATGGTACATCTATTCCACCCTATTTGGCCGAATATTCTTCAGTTGCCTCAAGCGGCATTCCCGTCCATTTTGAGTCATTTTTTTCTCCATTAAATAAGCATTTTAAGATCTCCGTATCCCACTGGGGCAAGGATGGATTTGCCACCATCTTCAGCGATATCAGTGAACGCAAGAAGGCAGAGGAGGCACAAAGGGAGAGCAATTCGCTACTAGAAGGTGTGCTCGACGCTATTGAGGATATAATCGCCGTGCAAATGCCCGACCACACCATCATGCAATACAATAAAGCTGGTTTGGAGATGCTTGGTTTGCTTCCCGATGAGGTCGTGGGCAGGAGATGTTATCATCTCATGGGTTGGGCGAATGAGTGCCAACTCTGTGCCAGCCGCAAGGCGCTAAGCAGCAAGAAGCCGGAGACTATTGAGAAATACATCCCGGAAATAGGACGCTACTATGATTGTCGCTCCTATCCTCTCTTGAACGACAAGGGCGAGGTGAAGCTGATTATTGAGCAACTGCGAGACATTACCGCACAGAAGACTGCCGCCCAGGACCTCATTGATAGTGAGGAGCGATATCGTCTTTTGGTGGACACCAGTCCGGACGGTATCTGCCTGCACAGCAACGGCAAAGTAGTATTCATCAATTGCGCGGGAGCCAAAATTCTTGGTGCATCCAGTCCTAAAGAGCTCATCGGCAGGTTTGTGGTCGATTTTGTTGCGCCTGAGCATCGGCAAATAGCACTGGAGAGGATAAAAAAGGCTGCAGAAAATGGAGAAAAAGAGCCTGCCACCGAGATGAAGTTTTTGCGAAAGGACGGCAGCTCTGTGGACGTTGAGGCAGTGGCCTTTCCATTTGTGTCCTACCAGGGCATGCCCGCCGTTCAGGTTATCTTCTGGGATATCACGGAGCGCAAAAGATCGCGGGAGATCTTGCTCAAGGCAAAAGAAGCTGCTGAGGCTGCGACCAAGGCCAAGTCGGAGTTTCTGGCCAATATGAGCCACGAGATAAGAACTCCCATGAACGCCGTCATCGGCTTAACCGGTCTTCTGCTCGATGAGGATCTCACAGAAAAGCAAAGAGAGTACCTGGAGACCATTCGCAGCAGCGGAGACTCACTGCTTTCCATCATAAATAATATTCTCGATCTATCCAAGATCGAAGCAGGCATGATCGAGCTGGAGTGCCGGCCCTTGCATCTGGCATCTTGCCTGGAAGATTCCATCAGCCAGGTGGCGGCTATCGCTTCCCAAAAAAACCTTGAATTGGTCTACAGCATTGATGAAAACACCCCCAAAGCTATCATGGGTGATCCCACCCGGCTCAAGCAGATCCTTGTCAATTTATTGAGCAATGCTGTCAAGTTTACAGAGAAGGGCGAGGTGAGCGCGTGCATATCCGCTACTCCCAAAGAGGATGGCTATCACGAGATCAATTTTGCAGTAAAGGATACAGGAATTGGAATTCCTGCCGATAAGATGAGCAGGCTCTTTTTATCCTTCAGTCAGATCGATGCCTCGACCACGCGCAGGTACGGCGGAACCGGACTAGGCCTTGCCATAAGCAAGAGGCTGGCTGAGCAGATGGGGGGAAGGATCTGGGCGGAGAGCGTCCCTGGCCAGGGATCCACCTTTAATATCACGGTTTTAGCTAAAGACTCCGCAGGCGAGCCAGTTTCCATAGACCGTCCCTCTTGCCTTTCCCGCCATGTGGAAAGCGATCTCCTAGAGAGCGATGGCTGCCCCCTGTCTCTTCTTTTAGCCGAGGATAATGCCGTCAATCAGAAGGTGACTATGCAGATGTTGGGCAAATTGGGATACGAGGCCGATGTAGCAGAAAACGGCATCCAAGTTCTGCAAAGGATGGAAAGCAAGAGGTACGATGTCATACTCATGGACATTCTAATGCCGGAGATGGATGGGCTGGAGGCCACCAGGATAATTCGCCGTAGATGGCCGAAAGGCCCCAAGATCATTGCCATGACGGCATCGGTTCTTGTTGGAGACCGAGAGATGTGTTTTGCGGCGGGCATGGATGGTTTCATCAGCAAGCCTACCAAGATCGAGGAGTTGAAAGCGGCCCTGCAGTCATGCCGTTGCTGATGACTCTCATTTGGGATCTTGGTTATATGATGGCCCCAGCAATGGTGCTGTAACAGCATTCTTGGGATCATGTAATGATATCATAATCATATCTTTATGATGATCATATATTTTTGATGATGATCCGACATTCTTGGTGGCTTTTCTGCCGGCCTAGATACCCAGAGCGTTGATGGCTTCAATAAGCTCCCCGAATGCCTCCATTTCCAGATCCAAGACCTCATCCTCTGTCATGGAGATGCTCATCTCTCCATCCACAGTGAGCTGGTCAGGGCCCCGAGCCACAATCCTGTCCCGGCCATCGCGGCTGAGCGCTTTCTTGATCTCTTTCTCGTGGGCTAAGGTGCGACCTGGAATGATGACCGTTTCCTTTAGCTCCCTGAGATCGAGGTTCATGAAATCCTCTATGGTTATCAGGCAGCCTACATCTTTGTTGACTGCCACTACATTGACCTTCTCTCCCATCTGCTTGAAGATGGCAGTTAGCAAAGGCTGGGCTACCACGCTAGTGATGATGGTTGCGCTTCTGCGTAGAGATGGCAGGGAAGAGATCTTTTCCGGATGGCGGGCCAGGGCGAAGGGCGCTCCCGTGAGTGGATCCCAGAGAGGGGTTCCAGTTACCCGCAAGCGATGTCTGTTTGCCGTATCTGTAACGATATTTTTAAACTCTTCTATGGAGTGTGGCGTTATGCCTGGTATGATGGGGGCATTGCCCAGGATCAGGCCCTGCTCGCGAGCGTTGGCGAATCTCATCAGGATCAATCCTTTAGCACCCATATCCTCCAGGTCGCTGCAGGTCTTCTCCAGCTCTTCTCCATCGTTTACGCCGGGGATTAGAACGGCGGCGCAGTAAACCTCGCAACTCTTGCAGAAGATCTTGAGGTTCTCGAGGGCAATCTCGGCATTTTTGTCGCCCATGTACTTTTTGCGAAGCTGTGGCTTGGTGGAAAAGACGGTAAACGAGACCTCAGTTACGCCTGCCTCCACCAGGGCGGCGGCATCATCAGCGCGCTTAAAGCCTTTCCCGGAGGTGTAGCCAAGGCTTATGGGTACCATGCCCTGAGAGAGCATCTTCGTGAGGGGCAGGAGGTCAGGGTAGCAGCTCAGATCGCCGCCACCGCTGATGGTAACTTTATCGGGGATGCTGCCCATGCACTTTCCGGCCACCTCGAAAACGACGGCGTCCATGGGTTTGAAGCCGGGATAACCCTCCACAATGGCGCGGGAGCAGTAGTCGCAGCCCTTCTGGAAGGGCATGCAAAACTTGCAGCCGAAGGGTGAGACGCTTTTTACTCCTTTGAAATAACAGTAGCTGCAAAAGCCCTTGCAATCCAGGCCCGGTCTTCCTCCGACATCGGCAAGTATCTCCATGCCAAAAGCAACTTTGCGAAAGGGTAAATACGTTTTGGGCTTTCGGGTAAGTTTCTGTTAGATTAGTTTCTGATAGCCTAAAGATCTGCTTCTGAGCTTTAGATAATGTTGATGGCCAGCACGCAATAAATCAGAAACAGAAGAATACCCTCCAGGCGAGTGATAGTATTATTTAGGGACATAAAGCCCAGGAGGAAGCTGAGCAAGATCATGGCCGGAAGTGTGGAAAAAAGGAAGGTGCTCTCCACAGTAACTACTGCAAAGAGGGAGCTTGTTCCCAGAACAATCAGTGAATTGAAGGCATTTGATCCCAGAACGTTGCCCATGGCAATCTCGTATCTCCCGCTTCTAGCGGCAATCACGGAAGTAGCAATCTCAGGCAGAGATGTTCCTAAAGCCACTAAAAAGAATGCAATCAGCGATTCACTAACGCCCAGATCTTGCGAGATGGCCAGTGCCGAAGAGACAAAATACCTGGCGCCAAAGTAAAGAAGCGCCATTCCCAGAAAAAAACCTGCAACCTGCTTGAGGTCAAGTTTTTCCCTTGCAGTTTTCTCAGAATTATGATGCTGGCCGAGCTCGTGATTGATAAAAGCCAGATACATCAGGATTAGAGCAATCCCCTCCACCCACGTTACCTGCAGGTCTATGAAGACGACCAGGGTAGCTATGGCAGAAGCCAAAAGAAGAGGTATGTCGGTGTCGGTTATCCGCCTGCTTACGTAGATGGGAAAAAGCAGGCTTGCCAATCCCAAAGCCAGACCGATGTTGGCGACATTGGAGCCTATGACGTTGCCCACTACCAGGCCCGGGTGGCCGGAGAGCATAGCAAATATGGATGAGGCCAGCTCAGGCATGGAAGTCCCAAAGGCTACAACGGTTGCCCCAATAACGAACTCCGATACACCGGCAACCTTTGCTATGTGCCTGGCGCTATTTGTCAGCAGTTTTGCCCCCAGGAGAAGGGCCGAGAGGCTGAAGACAAAAATGAGAAATTGCTGCATTTCCAGTATACATCTTGGTGCATAAGATAATAATCTATCGAGAGATATTGGCCACACTGGATGATTGAATGGTACCTAAGAACATGTCCCAAATGGGAAAACAATATATACATCCTCGAATACATGCTTAAGTTAAAGTATTAGCTGAATGCTTTATGAGTAGCATAGGGAGAAGATGGCTTTGCAGGGCGCCGGATATGGAGGTATGCGAGCAGCATCTTGAGCAGGATCTCCGAGCAGGATATCCGGGTAAGATCTTTGCGTGAGAAAGTGATCACAATGGAGCGAAACTTTCAACACCCTTAGGAAAACAGATCGCAAAGAAAGCTGCGGACTCATGAGGATGATAAGGGAAAATGGCCGGCAAGAGAGTAAGAAATATGGGGCAGTGATGCGAGCGGAGGTAACCTTTGTACATTAAAGAGGTCGAACTCAAGAACTTCAAGTCCTTCGGCAAGAGTGTCCGGGTTCCTCTGAAGAATGATTTTGTGACCGTTACCGGGCCTAACGGCAGCGGTAAGTCCAATATTGTTGATGCTCTGCTCTTCGCTTTGTGCCTTTCCAGCTCGCGCGCCATGCGCGCCGAGAGGCTGCCTGACCTCATCTACCGGGGAGATAACGGCAAGAATCCGGACTTTGCCCAGGTTACGGTCAAGCTGGACAATACCAGTCGCCTCTTTCCCCTTGATCAGGATATCATTGAAGTGTCCAGGAAGATCAAGGTAAATCGCGACAAATATGGATCTTCGTATTATTTTAATGGAAAGTCCTGCGGCCAGGCTGAATTGCTGGATTTGCTGGCCAAGGCAGGCATAACCCCGGAGAGCTACAACATCGTTATGCAGGGGGATGTGACCCGCATCATCGAAATGCCTCCTGTAGAGCGCCGGAAGATCATAGATGAGATTGCAGGCGTCGCCGAGTTTGATGAGAAGAAGAAGAAGGCCATGGAAGAGCTGGATGTGGTGCGGGAGCGCATCGGTCGCGTGGATGTGATTTTAGAGGAGGTTGCCTCCCAGCTCGCCCGGCTTAAGGCGGAGCGGGACCGTGCCCATTCCTACCAGGCGCATCGGGAGGAGCTGAAGAGACAGGAGGCATTTCTGCTCTTAGCCAGGCTCAAGGAAACCTCATCGGAGCTGGCCGGCCTGAATGAAGAGATTAATTCTCTAGAGGTCAAGAACCAGACTCTTCTGGAAAGGTCGGAAAGCAAGAAGATGCAGCTTTCTGCCCTGGATGAGAAGCTGCAATCCATAAGCTCGGAGATCACTCACAAAGGAGAGGATGAGCAGATCTCTGTTAAGCGGAAGATCGAGGAGCTGAAAGGGGAAACATCTCGCGAGGCCGCTCGCATCGAGATGACGGAAAAAGCCATCTCCGAGATGGATGGGCAGCAGAAGACCTGCTTCATTCAGGTCGGGAAACTTTCTGCGGAGCTGGAGTCGGTAGCCGAGAAGGTGAGAGATGCGGGTCTGCGTGGCGCTAGTCTACGCGGTGAACTGGATGATCAGATAGAGCTTCAGGCCGGGGCACAGTCCAGCCTGGCCCAGGCAGATGCAAAGTTCTCTCTGCTGCGGGATGATCTGGCCGGGGCTCGGCTGATTAGGGAGGAGTCCAAATCAAAGCTTGGCGACCTGGTGCGGGAGAGGGACCGGCTGCTGGATGCCACGAGGCGCGGCGGCCTGGAGAGAGAGGAGCTTTCTGCCGGCATCAAAGAGGCGCTGGACACCCTGGCTGGTCTTGACCATGAGGCGGAGAAGCTGAAGGCGGAGCTTTCCGCTTTGAACAACCAGGCCATGGGCATGGAGCGGGATCGGGATGATCTGGAGAGCGGGCGCCTGCGACTGCGTCGGGAGATCTCCGAGGCAGAAAGAGAGATGCAAAGGCTCCAGGGAGAGTTTGCCAAGAGCGATGGGCGCATGAGAGCTGCCGAGGACAAGGCCGGATACAGCCGGGCAGTGGAGGCAGTTCGCTCTGCCATCAAGAGGCAGATGCTACAGGGCCTTTACGGAACCATCGCTGAGCTAGGCAACGTGGCATCGCGCTACTCTTCTGCTTTAGAGGTGGCGGCTGGAGCGCGCCTGCAGAGCGTTGTGGCTGCCGATGATATGGATGCCTCTTCTGCCATTGAGTATCTGAAGAGGTCGCAAATTGGACGGGCTACCTTTTTGCCTTTGAACAAGCTGAGCAAAGGCAGCCTCCCCACCCGGCCCAACCATGCCGGAGTGGTGGATTACGCTCTTAATCTGGTTGACTATGATCCCAAGTTCCAGGCCGCTTTCTGGTATGTCTTCCGGGATACTCTGGTGGTAGAGAGCCTTGCTTTTGCCCGTCCGCTCATGGGCCGGTATCGAATGGTCACCCTGGAAGGAGACCTGGTGGAAAAGACGGGGGCCATGACCGGCGGCCACTACCGCTCCAGGATGAAGTTTGCCGCCGAAGAGAAGACGAAGCTTTTGGAGCTGTCTGAGAAGATCGCCAATGCGGAAGAGGAGCGCAGCGCAAGGCTCGATAAGCTGGATAGAATCGAAGAGCAGATATCCCGTCTCTCTCGCGAGGTAGAGGAGCTGAACCGGGCCATATCCAAGAAGACCTTCCAGATAGACGAGATGGTATCATCCAGGCCACGCCTGGAGAAGTCCATTTTGGAGAAGAGAGAGCGTCTGCTGGCAATGGAGGGTGAGTCTTTAGGCTTCAAGGAGCAGCTTGGGCTTTTAGAAGGCGAGATCAGAGCCTCAGAGGAAACAGTAGCGGATGTGCAGCAGAAGATTGACAAGCTGGAGGACGAGCTGAAGGGCTCTGAGATTCCTGGGCTTAACAAAAAAGCTGATGCAGCGAGTTTGGAGATCAAGCGTCTGCAAGATCGGCTGACCGGCATCGATGCCGAGATTCTCAGGGACAAGATCAGAGAGGAGAGCCTTAGGGAGAAGCTGGCTGAGCTTGCCGCAAAAAGAGAATCACTGGACGGCCAGAAAGCTGAGGCGATAGCCAAAAAAGATGCAGCTGCCGCGATGATCGTGGGCCTGAATGAGAAGCTCACTGCCGCTCAGGCACGCGAGGCGGAGATTGAGGGGGAGCTGCACGGCCTGAAGGGTGTGCGGGGAGAGCTCTTAGAAAAGACGTTGGCCCTGCAAAGGGAGATAGACCAGGCGGAGAGGGAGATGGACCGAATTGAGGCCCGCAAGAATGCCACAGCTTCTGCCAGAGAGTCCATTCAATCCAGAGTAAACGATCTGCGCTCGCAAATTGAAGGCTGCGGAGTTGACTCCTCACAGGAGCCGCCCAATAGCGAGACCGTGGCCGAGAAGATCAAAGCCCTGGAGCAGGCCATGCGGGATCTGGAGCCGGTGAACATGCTGGCCATCCAGGAGTATGATCATGTCAAGACGCGCCACGATTTCCTGGCAGAGAGAAGGGGCACCCTCTCCGGGGAGCGCGAGGCGATCATCGACAAGCTGGAAAAGTATGATCAGATGAAGAGGGAGGCCTTTTTAGCCAGCTTCACCGAGATCAACAAGAACTTCAAGCAGATCTTCCAGGAGCTTTCTCGGGGCGACGGCGATCTGGTCCTGGAAAATCCGGAAGATCCGCTGGCGGGAGGCATGACCATCAAGGCCCGGCCTGCCGGAAAGGCCCTGCACCGCCTGGAGGCCATGTCCGGCGGAGAGAAGAGCCTGACTGCCCTTTCCTTCATATTCTCCATTCAGATGTACCGGCCTGCACCATTCTATGCCATGGATGAGATCGATATGTTCCTGGATGGGGCCAATGTGGAAAGAGTAGCCAAGCTGATCAAGAAGATCTCGGCAAAGGCCCAGTTCATAGTAGTGTCCTTGCGAAAGCCCATGATACTGCAGTCCAAGTACACTTTGGGAGTGACCATGCAGGAGAACAACCTCACCAGCGTTACCGGTATCTGCACAAGCTGAGGCGAAAATGAGCGACGATACATCTCCATCTATCCCGGATTTGCAGGAAAACCCAAATTTGATCTCCGATTCAGATATTAATTCCAGCTCTGATTCCAGTTCCAATTCCAGCATTAGCTCCGATTCGAGTTCAAACTCCAGTTCCGATTCCCTCTCCAATTCAAAATCCGAAAATATCCCGGCGGAGGAGGATGCGACTGATGCTAATGTTGCGGGAACAAGACAGCCGGAGTTCGAGTTCGGAGAGCCGGCTGAGGTTCTGGTTGAGCTGGCCAAGAGGGGGGAGATCGATCCCTGGGATATCGACATCGCCATGGCCACGGAGAAGTTCCTGCAGTACATCGACTCTCTGGAGAAGCGGGACCTGAGAATTCCTGCCAGGACTCTGCTTTACGCCAGCATTCTCCTGCGTCTGAAGTCTGACTCCATGGAAGAGAAAAAGGAGGAAGAGCCCGAGCCGGAGATTGAGGAGATCGAAGAGGGGCCGGAAGAGGAGATAGAAGACCAGCTGCCTCGCCCTCCAGTAAGAAGGCACACCAAGCGACCCGTGACTTTGGACGAGCTGATCTCCGAGCTGAAGAAGGCGGAGATGGTGGGCAGAAGGAAGGCCATGCGGGAGAGGTGGCCCAGCACGGAGGAGAAGGCCCTGGATGTGTCCCACGATGAGGGAATCGAGGACAGGATCAAGGCGCTAGGGCCCATTTTAGACGACATGTTCATGGAGAAGAAAACCGTCACCTTCCAGGATATAAACAGCAAAAACAGCAAAACTGAGGATGGAGTCACCAACTACGTTTCACTGCTCTTCATGGCCCAGAGAAAACAGGTGTGGCTGGAGCAGGAGGAGATCTTCGGGGAGCTGTTTGTGAGCAGGCATGCTTAAGATCTGCATGCCCGGATTTTGATCAAAGGTTTTACAAAATCCAAGCTGCTGGGCCTGATAGGCCTGAAAATTGCTCATAATCAAATGCAGATTATTAAATGTCTTCTTGCCATCTTTGCTGGTGGAAGAGTGTAACTCAAAGGTGGTTTGATAGTGCCCGATTTTTTCTCACCGGATATGAGTGTCACATTATATTTAACGGCACTTCTAGGAACTTTTGTAATTAAATAGTTGCCATTTTCCTCCGTGATATTTAGCCTTCCTCCCATCTCAATCTCTGCTCCAATTACATCTGAAATTTGACCATTTTGTTTATGATATTCCCTTATGGTGCCAAATACATCTACGACTTCCTTAAGATTAATAATCACATCGTATCTTTTGAATTTTTCTGATGATTCAATGGTTGAAAGCTTTATCTCGGTGGGTATATTCAAATTACCTAGTTTGCTTTTTTTTACAGTTATGAATGTTGGAGAAGTCGGACTTATAGGAACGTTAGCGGCTATATAATGGCCATTCGAGGCTGGTACAGTTTTTACATTTTTGCCTACAGCCTCACCACTGAAACATACTTCAACGTTAGGTATTTTGTTGCCAAATTCGTCAATTACATTACCTTCTATTGTGCAATTAACAATTTTGCCTTTTATTTGCTTATTGTATGAAACTATTGAATATGGGGGGATATATATTCTATTCTTCATTTCGTATTTTAGGAAATTAGTATTAATAAAATCCTCGTCTCTGTGAATATTATGCAATTCATAGCCACCATTTTCATCGGACGTTGTGCTAAAATTTCCGATCGCAATCCTCACTCCCGCTGCAGGTTGGTTAGTTTCGTCTAATATTGTTCCGCGGACTGTTATTGTGTCAGGATAGACTATAGCTAAAATACCTACCAAGAGCAAAATGGTACCAATAATGCGGCATCTTCTGCAATCCTTTGGATCGACAATTTCAATTTTTCCAGTAATCTTGACAAAGGAAATTATAAATAATAGCAGCCCTAAGATAATAATTAATCCCGGCACATCTCTGATAATTTGTAGCATAAAATCAAAGAAATCCACGTAATTCACCTTGTGCCATCGTTTCAATAAATTTTAATATATATAATTATATATGCGTTTATACAAAATTATAATAATGTAAATCCAAACAAAGCTAAGCTAAATAAAGGGGCTGATCCCTGGTTTCACTTCAAACCATAGTCCCTCCATTTCAGCTTTCCCTGGCTTGAGGTCTTTAGAATATTTGTAAATAGGCCAATTTTTATATGAAGTCTGTTTCATGCCATCTTGGCGTATTATTGTGTCAAAATCATTTTCGAGAAGATCCCCTTCAACGCTTATATTTTCGTCATAAAATGGGTTCCAGGTTTCTGAACAGCTACCATAGCATGTGCTAATCATATTTGGGCCATCATTTGAAAAATAATACAGTGTCTGTCCCTTATCATCAACCAAATTACCCTGAACGTCTATCTTTATTAATGTGGCTACTCCTGAATATGCCAGTAGTAGAATTAAGGCTAAACCAATGGAAATTATTTTAAGTATATTCTTCATAATTTTCAACCATTATCATCTATTCAATGTTTATTTATTAAGTTTTCGGTAATGCTAGTTTTTTGTAGAGTCCAAGCGCTTGGCATTTATATAGCTACTCATTTCAATACCGTATCGCAAAAGGAACAATCGCTTTTCTTCGCCTCAGGCAGAACGCCTTCGCTCAACAGAGATGGCAGAGATGATTTACATAAAATAGTAGTAATATTTGCTTGTAACAGAAAAAAGGAGCGAAGTCTAAATCAACCTATTTTTTTAACCTCCACCACACTCTCGCAAGCAAGGCGCGCCCTGGCAGATAACGCTCGCGAACTTCTGGGTATATCTGGGATTGAGGCTCTCCACTGCTGCCCGGTTGTAGGCCTGGCAGCCTTCAAAGAGGCCCTCGTTTCCTGCGCCCTTTTCCCTGTGTCTGTTGAGAAAGGGACAGCTCGTTTATCCTGTCAATGGCCCTGTCTTTGCCCTCTTCCTGGGTTTCCCAGATAAACTCCGGCCCGTAAAGAATCAGGGGGAGCACACACCAGGTCTCATCCACCTCTCTGGCGTCTACGGTAGGCGAAGCCTGCTTTTTAGCCAGGCCCTTTGCCTCGATTTGGTCAGTTTAAAGGGAAAAAAATGATCTCGTTAATCCGGCCTACGATTACTTACACGCCGCACCACATAGCTTTAGATACTTTGCTTTCTTACCATCGCTCAGATAATGCCCGCCGATCCTGTCGTCAAATGGGAGGAATTCCTCCGTACCCGTTACTGGGATGAACTGCTGGAGCTGGCCGACTCCTACCCTGACGAGCGCAGCCTGAAAATCCGCTTCTCAGACATTGACAAGTTCGATCCCGACTTCGCCGAGGAGCTGCTGGAAAATCCGGAGCAGATCCTGGAAGCAGCCCGCGCCGCCATGCTGGAGCTGGACCTGCCCATGGATGTCTACATGGATCGGGCCCATGTGCGCATTATCGAGCTGCCCAGGCATTTCAAGACCCGGGAGCTAAGAAGCGATCACATCGGTAAATTGCTGGCCATCGATGGCTTGGTGAGGACCGCCACCGAGGTCAGGCCCAAGATCGTCTCCGCCGCCTTCCAGTGTCAGAGGTGCGGCTTCACCTTCTTCAAGGAGCAGACGGGCAACAACTTCGAGGACCAGAATCTCAAGTGCATGAACCAGGCTTGCGACCGGGGCGGACCCTTCAAGCTCTTGCTCGCCCAGTCCAAGTTCGTGGATGCTCAAAAGATCAGGGTGCAGGAGTCTCCAGAGGACCTGCGGGGCGGAGCACAGCCCCAGACGCTTGATGTGGAATTAGAGGACGACCTGGCAGGCAGGATCTTTCCAGGAGATCGGGTCATCGTCAACGGCATCCTCAAGTCCTACCAACGCTCTTCTCCCAAGCAAGGCAAGAGCACCTACTTCGACCTCTTCCACAAAGGCATCTCCGTGGAGATGACTGAGCAAGAGTTCGAGGAGATTGAGATCGATCCCGAGGAGGAGAAGATGATCCTGGAGATGTCCTGCGATCCGGAGATCTACGAAAAGATCAAGGGATCCATAGCCCCCTCCATCTACGGCTACGACGATGTAAAAGAGGCCCTGGGCCTGCAACTGGTCTCCGGCTTTGAAAAGCACCTGCCGGACGGAGCGCGCATCCGAGGCGACATCCATATCCTGCTGGTGGGCGATCCGGGCATCGCTAAATCTCAGCTGCTGCGCTACATGATCAAGATCTCGCCCCGTGGTATCTATACTTCAGGCAAAAGCTCCACCTCTGCCGGCCTCACCGCCACGGCGGTTAAGGACGAGCTGGGCGACGGCCGCTGGACCATCGAGGCCGGAGCACTGGTTTTAGCGGATAAGGGCATCGCTGCCATAGACGAGATGGACAAGATGGACAACGAGGACAAGAGCGCTCTGCACGAGGCGATGGAGCAGCAGAGCTATCATCCTCTGACGGAGATTCAGCTGGCAGACGGGCGAAAGGTGCGCGTCGGCGAATTTGTGGACGAGATGATGGCGAACCGGCATTTAGAGATAATTGCCGGAAAGGATTGCGAGATACTGCCGCTTCATGAAGATATCAAAATAAAAAGCACCGATATGAACCGTATCTTCGATGTAACTGTGGATAGAGTGAGCAGGCACCGGGCACCCAGTCATTTTATTAAAATCAAATATTCTAATGGACGCGAAATAATTGTTACTCCGGAGCACCCGATATACATCGCGAAAGACGGGCTAACGTATGTACCTGCCAGCGATGTCAAAGTTAAAGACTTGGCCCCCGCCCCAAGATCGCTTCCGATTAATGAGAATTCTAAAGACCTCATTCAAGTTAAAAGGCTGCATTCTGGCGAAAAGCTGCTGACTTTTCCCGAAAAGCTGAACACTGGCCTCTCTAGAATCCTGGGTTATCTCCTTGCGGAGGGCCATTTTTATAGAGGCTCCAGCCATGAGATTGGCTTTACAAACAAGGACGAATCCCTACTAAAGGAAATGTCGAGCCTCATGCAAGAATCTTTTGGCATTGAAGCATCTAGGAACCAAAGAAGCGACGGCGTAGTCACCTTGAGGTTCATATCAACTCATTTGTTCAGATGGTTCGAGGCCAATTTCCCAGAGATGATGCAGACTGGAAGAGAGAGACGAATGCCTGTAGCCGTTTTCCCGGGGAAAAAGGACAATATCAAAGATTTATTGATAGCAGCATTTCTTGGTGATGGCTGTGTGCACTCAACATCAGTCGCTTATTCAACTGTATCACGTGGGCTGGCTGAAGATTATCAGGATCTTCTTCTCAGACTTGGCATATCATCAAGAATATCCATGGATAGGAAAGCAAATGCATTTAAAGTCTGCATAATGGGCGATTCTCATAAGAAGTTCGAGCAGCTTTTCTTTAAGCCCGGTTACGAGAAGCTAGAAAGAATGAGGTGCATAACTTCTGCATGTAGCAGGTCCATTCGCCATCATGACGTACTTCCAGCGGAGACTGCTTATTCAATATTAAAAATGAAAAAGTCTTTGGGCCTCACGAATGACGGACGCTTTAATGAGCACTTGGACAATGGATATGGACTTACCATTGATACTGTGGCAGAATATGCTTCTGAGCTGAAGAATAGATATAATGACGTGCTCACAGTCATTAATGATGAATTAACTCTTCCTGAAATGAGGTCGGAGTTGGGATGGTCACAGAGTTACTTGGCATCTGTAGCTGGAGTTACTCGGGGTAACATCGATTACTACGAACAAGGTGGCTATGATGAGTCAAGAAGGACAGCAATAGCAAGAAATATTTTCCAACGAGTCCATGCGCACTTGAAAGAAACAGGCATGAGTATTGCAGCTCTTGAAAATAAGCTCGCTTCGGATATCAGATATCTAAGGATCAATGATGTTGAGGTTATTCCAAATGAGGGCCAATACTTCGCAGATTATGTTTATGACCTAACCGTCGAGCCCACCCATACCTTCATCTCACAAGGCCTCGTTTTGCACAATACCATCAGCGTAGCCAAGGCAGGCGTCATGGCCACCCTCAAGTCACGGTGCTCATTGCTCGCCGCCGCCAATCCGAAGCTGGGTCGCTTCGATAAGTACGAGCCCATAGCTCCGCAGATCAACCTCACTCCCGCGCTAATGTCCCGTTTCGATCTGATCTTCGTTTTGACCGACGATCCGGACACCAAGAGGGATTCGGCCATCGCTCAGCATATCCTGAAAAGCAACTATGCCGGAGAGCTGGCTACTCAAGCCCCCTGGAACCCGGATATTTCTCAAGAGGACATCGACAACGCCCTGGTGGTGATAATGCCGGTCATTGATCCGGAGCTGCTGCGAAAGTATGTGGCCTACGCCAGGAAGAACATCTTCCCAACTTTAAGCGAGGAGGCCAAGGAGTACTTCCTCAAGTACTACGTAGGCCTGAGGAGCCAGGGGCAGGATACTAACAAGCCTGTGCCTGTCACTGCCCGGCAACTGGAGGCGCTCATACGTCTGGGTGAGGCCAGCGCCCGCCTGCGCCTCTCCGATAAAGTCACCCTGTATGATGCCAAGCGGGTAGTCAAGATCCTGGAAGCATGCCTTCGAAAAGTAGGCGTCGATCCGGAGACGGGCTTTTTGGATGCGGACATCATCGCCTCAGGCACTACCAAGAGCACTAGAGATAGAACTAAATCGGTGATAGACATCATAAGGGATGTGAGCAAAGAGCAACAGGGCCCGGCCCCCAGGGACGCCGTCCTGGATCGAGCCGAGGAGCTGGGCATAGAAAGAGCTAAAGCGGAAGAGATCATCGACCGCATGAGAAGAGATGGGGATGTATTTGAGCCCCGGCCGGGAATGCTGAAGCTGCCTTAAATACAGGCAAAGCATTTGATAGCCGGGATCTCGAATAAACCGGAAACTAAAAAAACTGCAAATAAGAGCCAATAAAATCTAAATTATCATGATTGCCATGTCCAATATGCCTGAAGAAACGGAAAGGAAAGAGATGTATTTGAAAAGCTACCAGCAAGGAGCGCAGACCCTTATTGCAGTCTGTGATTGCGATATTCTGGGAAAGAAGTTCACCGAGGGCCATCTTAAGATAGAGGTCAGTCCCGATTTTTTCGAAGGCGAAAAGGCCTCCTGCTCCGAGGTCGAAGCAGCTCTCGCTGAGGCAACAATGGCCAACTTCGTGGGCTGCAAAACAGTCGAGCATGCCATCTCACTGGGCTACGTGGAGAGAGACTGTGTCCTTTCCATCGACGGCATCCTCTACGCCCAGATGGTGCGAATGTGATGCAAGCCATCTGTCCCCGATGCGGCCTGCCAACTGTTGATGGCCTCTGCCGACAATGCACTCTGGAGAGGACAAAGCTGGTTAGCTGTCCCGGCCAGGTCGAGGTGGTCATTTGCTCCGTTTGCGGCTCCCAGCAGGCAAAAGGCAAATGGCAGCTTCCGGACAACCGCTCTTTAGAGGAACTGGCCCATCAAGCGGCAATGGATGCACTTTTGCTTCATAAAGAGCTGGTAGAGCCAAAAATTGAGTTTGACCTGAGAAAAGTTGGAGCCACCCGATATCTGTCAAAAATCAATATCAACGGCAGTTTCAAAGGCCAGAGCATAAGCGAGCAATGCGAGATTCTCGTGCGGATTAAACTGGTGGCCTGCGATCGCTGCAGCCGCATGGCCGGCAAGTACTTTCAGTCAACGGTCCAGCTGCGCGGAAACATAGTCCGCTCCATGACACCGCAAGAGATAGAAGAGTGCAAGAAGATGGCCAGGGATATGGCCGACTCCGGCTATCACGGGGGAGACCAACTATCTTTCATCCAGGAAATGAAGGAGGTCAAAGGCGGCCTGGATATCGTCCTGGGCTCAACGCAACTGGGAAGACGCATGGCCCGGGCATTTGTCGAGCGCTTTGGCGGAAAGCTCCTGGAAACGGCCAAACTGGTAGGCAAAAAGGACAGCCGCAACGTGTACCGCTCTACCCTTCTGGTCAGGTTCCCAAGACTTAAGCGAGGAGACATTGTATCCTTCCGGGGATCGCTCTTTTCTGTGGCCGGCTTTGACGGCAAGACTACGCTCATCTCCTCGCTTAGAGAGGGCCGCAGGTCTGCCATGAGCGAGGAGAACTCAGAGACTATGGAGATCCTGGGAAATAAAGCCGATGCGCTAGTGGCAACTGTAATATCAAAAGATGATGATGTCCTGGAGATCATGGACCCGGAGACTTACAGGGCAGTTCTCGCGGCTCGCCCCAGGGATCTGAAGGTTGAGCCCGGTGAAGAGGTAAAGGTAGTAAGAACAGCGGATGGATTTATAGTATTGTAAGAACTTTTATATATCTTTAATAAGTTTACGGACTCTATATCAACCACAAAGCTCTTAAACTAGTTTCGTACAATTTTAAACGATAGAAGCACGCATTTGAGCAACAAATCACATGATAATTAAGCCCTGAGCGAAACTTGGGGCGATGAAATGCCAGCTAAGTGAGGATAAAACGGCTCATATGTGGGCATTTCTATCAGATGCTCCATGATATTAGTAAATGGACACTGAAATAGTTGGATGAACCTCATATTCACCCTCATTCACAGCTCACTGCCTGCCTGTAACGGCATGGCTACGATTGCGACAATGAGTCGCGAAAATTGGCCTTTCTTGGCTGCAGATAGCTTTGGCTCTTTGGGCATGGGTGTGACTTTTATCTAACTATTTTAAAATAAGAGGTGTCTTATATGCAAAATGTTGATACAACTAAATATGTTATTTATGCGGATATAACGGCGGAGGGGATAGTAGAGCGGCCGGACGTGGTCGGCGCTATCTTCGGCCAGACCGAGGGCCTTTTGGGAAGCGACCTCGATTTAAGGGATCTCCAAAAAACGGGGAGGTTGGGCAGGATCGATGTCCAGATCACCTCCAGCGGCGGAAAGTCCAGCGGCACCATCTCCATTCCGTCCAGCTTCGATAAAGTAGAAACTGCCATACTGGCGGCTGCCCTGGAGACCATAGACCGAGTGGGACCCTGCATTGCTCGCATAGCTGTAAATCGCATCGAAGATGTGCGCGCCGCCAAGAGGAAGTATGTCATAGAGCGGGCCAAGCGCATCTTGGTGGAGATGTTCGACGAGAACATCCTGGAAACGGAAGAGATCACCGAGGAGATAAAACAGTCCGTTCGCGTCGAAGAGATAACTCACCTGGGCAAAGACAGCCTGCCTGCCGGGCCCAATGTGATGGACTCGGATGCCATCTTAGTAGTTGAGGGCCGGGCAGATGTGCTTAATCTTCTCAAGTACGGCATCAAGAACGCCGTGGCAGTTGGTGGAACCAATGTGCCGCCAACCATCGCCGATCTATGTGCTAAGAAGGTTGTTACCGCCTTCACCGATGGCGACCGGGGCGGAGAGCTGATCATTAAAGAGCTCCTTCAAGTCGCAGATATCGATTTTGTGGCCAGGGCACCAGAAGGAAAGAACGTCGAGGACATGACCCAAAAAGAGATTGTCCGAGCGCTGCGCCAGAAGATCCCGGTGGAGCAGGTGCTGGATCAATACAAGATCAAAAACCAACCAAAGAAAAGGCGTGAGATCACTACCAAGAGAAAGAGCCTCATCCGTGAGAAGCCCTTCTGTGTGCGAAATACTGCCGAGAGGGCCGAGGCTATCGCGCCGCGCCGGGTCGTGCCCCGCGAAGTCGTGCCCAAATCTGTCCATGTAATAGAAGAGGTAGCTGTAGCTGCACGCGAGCCTATCCCAGAGCCTGAGCCGGAGAGAGAATGGTTCAGACAGCATGTGGATGAACTGGATGGAACTCTTTCTGCCAGGATAATGGATAGGAATCAAAATGTCCTCAAAGAAGTAGCAGTAAGAGATCTGGCCAGAGAGCTGAAGGACGCAAATGGGGATGTGAACGGCGTGATCTTCGATGGCGTCGTAACACAGCGCATCTTGGACATTGCCGCCGAAAAGGGCCTGGAATATCTCATCGGTGCCAAGATGGGAAATATAGCCAAGAGCCCGTCTTGCGTCAAGGTTCTAACCAAAGAGGCGTAGCATTTTCGCCTCTTTTCCTTCACCTTGGCATATTTTTAGCACACCTCATGCGTGATTTCGTGAAGATCTCCGAGAATATTTCAGTTCGATTTATTTGTAGCGAGGTTAATTCTGATGGAGTTCAAGCAATGCATTGTGATTAGAGAGGATCTGAAACTATCGGCGGGAAAGCTGGCCGTGCAGGTGGCTCATGCTGCTGTTATGGCTGTGGAAAGGGCTGAAAAAATGAACAGATCCACGGTATCGGAATGGAAGGCAGAGGGCCAAAAAAAGGTCGTCCTAAAGGTGCCAGGGGTGCCAGACCTTTTCCGACTGCGAGAGGAAGCAGATAGAGCTGGGATAGCCAGCGCCATTGTAGCCGATGCTGGGCTGACTGAGATTCCTGCCGGTACCATAACCGCACTGGGCCTGGGCCCTGCCCATGGAAAGCTGATGGACAAAGTGACGAGCAAGCTCAAGCTCGTCTGAAGCACCTGTTGGCATTTTTTTAGTCTCCGAGGCAAAATGATTTCTGCAAGCGATCAGGACCGGTTCCTGGGTATGGATTATTACATCACAGACAGCCCGGGCTGCTGGGGCATCATCAAGAGCTGTGCGGAGGACTTCCAAGTTTCAGAGGTATTCGAAGAGCTGCGCTACGAAGGGGGGAGGTATCTGGTCTTAGATGTGGAGAAGACCAACTGGGATACGCATCACCTTATCCGGGAGATGGCCAGAAGGCTGCGCATTAGCCAGAAAAGATTCGGCTGGGCCGGCACCAAGGACAAGAGGGCAGTTACAAGCCAGCGCATCAGCATCATGAATCTGGATGAATCGGACCTCTCAAAGATTAACTTGCCTGATTTGAAAATAAAGGTGCTGGGCAAGACGAACAGGGGCGTGGGCTTGGGAGATCTGCTGGGCAATAGTTTTCGCATCACAATTAGAGAGCTCTGCTGCCCCGATCCTGCCGCCCGGCTGGCCGCAATCACCTCGGAGATAGACAAGCAGAGAGGTGTTCCCAACTATTTCGGCGTGCAGAGATTTGGAGATCGGAGGCCTGTCACCCACAAGGTTGGCGAGGCCCTGGTAAGAGGCAAGATTGAAGAAGCGGCATTTATCTATCTGGCCCTGCCTTTCCCCGGCGAGCTGGAGAGGACGAGAGAGGTCCGAGAAAAACTCTGGGTCAATCGAGACATCCCTGCCGCCCTAAAAGAGTTTCCAGAGTTCTTGCATTATGAGCTGGCCATGCTCAACTTTCTGGTGGAGCATCCCGGCGATTACGCTCACTCTTTTGATGTTCTTTCCGTCAATTTAAAGCGCCTCTTTGTGCACGCTTATCAGTCCTATCTCTTTAATAGGATACTCAGCCACCGTCTGGCCGCAGCAATGCCGCTGCATAGAGCTGTAGTGGGCGATGTGGTCTGCTTTGCCAAAGAAGGCTTGCCAAATATGGATAAATTGCAGAAAGTAACCTCAGAAAATCTGGTGGCAGTAAACCGGCTGGCTGAGAGGGGCAGAGCATTTCTAACTCTGCCGCTTATCGGATTTGAGACGGCAATAGCAGAAGGCACACAGGGTGAGATAGAGAGGGCTAACCTCAGAGAAGAAGGCATTTCACCTGAGAACTTTGAGGTTCCGGAAAATCCGGATCTGGGTTCGAGAGGTACAAGGCGCGCGGCTCTTTGCCGGGTTACGCCGCAAATCAGAGTCGAGGAAAACCGGGCAGAGTTGCAGTTCGTTCTGCCTAAAGGAAGCTATGCCACAGTGGTATTGAGAGAGTATATGAAGGGTGTCGATGTTATCGAGAGCCAATTAAAGGATTTAGCCGAGGAATGAGCCTTGCAACTAGAATTAGATGATCCATATGTTGTGGTCTACAAGCAGATCCATGCCGTGGTTGATGGTGAGGGTAGCCGGGTGGAGCTCATGGAGCGCTCCAGCTGCTACGGTGGATCGGCCTGGGCCAGATATCATTACTCTAACGGGCCTTTAGTGAAAAGCTCCCGCAATTTGGGCGAATGGTTCCGCTATATGATTTCGCCGGGCAAAGCCGATTTGGATCTCATCTCATCCAAGAGATCGGCAGGCATTGAGTCGGTAATAGTCAACGGTAGCGAGGTGGAGGTAACTTATGCAGGCCTCGGGGGCGGCGGCGTGGGCGCTACTCTTTCTCGGGCCCACGCTGATGACGTCTTGCACTATGATGTAACGGAATGCGGCGGAGGACGCGTCGCCCGTGGCACCATCGTTTTGCCCAGAAGAGAGCGGCTGATCATTGGAGTTGATGATACCGATTCCAAGACGGAGGGGGCCACCTGGACTCTTATTCATAACATCGCCGAAAAGGTTGATCGACCTGAAGCGCGTTATATCTCTCATTCGCTGGTGCAGCTCTTTCCGGTGCCGACAAAGACTCAGAACTGCGTCTCCACGGCCGTGGAGTTCGCATGCCTGCCTGGCAAAGCTGAAGCCATGCTCTCTGACTTCAAGGCCCTGCTAAGCAAGTATTCAGTCTCCAAACAAACAGGAATGGCCGTACTCCGGGACTTTGATCCCTCTTCGCTTCTGGCTTTCGGCCAAAGATGCAAGAGAGAGAGGGTGCAATATGAGGATGCTCTGGAGGCGGCACGGGTGAATGGAGTTCAGATCATGATGGACGGACAGGGATTGATTGGATCCGTGGCGGCACTGCCCTTCTGTGCCCGGCCAGATGAGTCTATTGTGCCGGCTATTCTATGACATTAATGAGCGGCTTGCAGGCAGCTGTCCAGGCGGCTCAAGATGCCGGGGCAGAGGTTCGGACCTACGTTCCCGGCTATCCCATAACTGATCTGGCGGCAGCGCTCAAGGCCGAGATCTCGGTCAATGAGAAGGTGGCCCTGGAGATTGCCCTGGGAGCGTCAGCTACGGGCTTGCGCGCTCTGGTTATAGTCAAGCAGGTGGGCATGAATATTCTGGCCGATCCGCTGGTCATCTCGGCCACGCATACCATCGGCTCGGGTGTAGTTGTCATAGCCGGAGATGATCTTGGCCCGAGGGGCTCTCAGGTGGAGATGGACAGCAGATTCTATGGACCGCTGGCCGAGATTCCGGTGCTCGATCCCAGAAGCCCGGCTGCCTTGCATGCTTCCATACTGGAGGCCTTTATCCTTTCCGAGAAGTTGAGAATTCCGGTTATCGTCCGGGTGACAACGCGCCTTTTGGATGCAGAGGGCCCATCGATCCTGCCTTTGCCTAGTAAGGGTGCCGCCCAGCAGTTCGAGAGGGAGGCGTGGGATTTGACCATGCGCGGGAGGCATCAGAGGCATCACGACAGAATCATGGCCCTTGCCGAGGAGGCCTCCGAGTCCACGGCCCTAAACCAGCTGGAGATCTCAGGGAGTGTGGGCATCATCGCCAGCGGCCGCCCGGCTGCTCTGGCCGAAGGCCTGGGAGTCTCGCTCCTCTCTTTAGGTTACAGCAATCCTCTGCCGACAATGCTCCTGCAACGCTTCATGGATGGTCATCGCCTCATCCTGGTGGCGGAGGAGCCGGAGCCCTTCATTGAGTCGCAGCTTGCCTTGAGCCCCAAAGTGCGAGGAAAGCTAACCGGCCACCTGCCCCGCGGACCTGTGGAAAGGGCGGACATAATTTGGGCGCTCGATAATCTGGAAAAGAGGCCGGAGAAAAAGCCCCAGGTCTATGAGAGCGTAGCAGAAAGGGGCTATGCGGGCATTTGTGAGGACTGTCCTTTCATACCCCTTTTCCGGGCGCTGGCAAAAGTGGACGTGCCTGTGGCCGGGGATGCGGGCTGTGTCATCCGCGCCACCCGCGAGTCGTATCAATCGGTAGACGTTGTATACGGCCTGGGCTCATCCATCGCTGTCGCCTCCGGTTTTGCTAAAAAGGGTATCGCTGTGGTGGGAGACTATGCGCTGGCGCACTCGGGCCTGCAGGGACTGATTAATGCCGTCTGGCAGAAGCGCGATGTTCTCGTTATCGTCCTCAAGAATGATGTGGCGGCCATGACCGGCGGACAGGAGGCTCCTGATTTGACCTACCTGCTGGTGGATCTGGTTCCGACACGGTACATGGAGCAGCCGGGCCCGGAGAAAGAGATGGAGCTGGTGCTCAGGGAAGAGCTGAAGAGATCGGGTCCATCGGTAGTGGTGGCCCTGGGCAAGTGCACTAAGCATGCATCCAAGGAATAGCCCAGAGGAGGCTTTCCGCCGGCGGATGGCTTTTTTGTTTCCTATTCTTAATCATCCAGAGTAGCCGTGCAGGGGAAAAATTGATGTCAAGGTTCAGGTGGCTTTTATTTCATCGAAGGAGTTTCTTCACAGGTTTTTCCAGGACCCCCCTTCAAAGACTCTAAAAGACGATTTACCCTGAGCATAGCTCATAGTCTCCGTCCAGTTCTTCTGCATGGGTTCCCACTGCATGGCAGCCAAAGACCTGTTCCGAAATTCAGATTGAAAGACATTATATGGATAAAAGCCCATATTGCCGATGTAGGGATTGTAAAAACTCAAAGGCCGAGATACGGGAACTTTTGTGAAGAAGATTGGATCTGTGAAGTACTGCCTGATCTCACTATAGTCGGGAGATCCTACATAGCCACCCTCCAGCCATTCCTGAGCCATAGCTGACATGCTGAAAAGGGTTAGAATTAAGAGCAGAGAAGATAGTTGCGTCACTTAGACCACACCGTGTGTTCCTATTTTAAACCAAGAATTTAAAACTTATGCTTTGATTAAGTTCAAAGATAATAGTTTTCTATTCTTCTATCATCGCCAGCACCTTCTTGGCTGCCGATGCCCTATCGGATCCGATCCGGGCCAAAGATATGTTCTAATGGCCCGGTTTTTTCAGATCTTCAGATATCGTGATAACAAGCAACTATGCTGCTTTGCCTGCTGCTGTTATCGATGTTACATCCAAGAAGGGCATCGCTCCTCCTGTGTACGTCGGCAATTTGCCATCCCACTTCTCAACTGCTTTGGTTTGCATCTCAACTTTACGCAGTTCAATCAGTTCGGGTGTGATGGCCTGCTTTTGCAAATTCAATGCGTCTGCTTCTGCTCTTGCCTGAGTGACTTTTTGTTGCGCCTCCACCTCAATGCGTTTTAGATCCGTTTCCGACTTGAGCATTTGTTGCGAGGCTGTCACCTTTGCTTCGATAGCTTGTGTAAAAGATTCGCTGAACCTAAAGTCAGTGATTGCGGTTGACTCTACAACAATTCCATAGATACGAAGTCTTTGATATAGCAAATCCTGGATAGTGCTGGCCACTATCGACCGGTTTGTGATTAATTCTTCGGCACTGAACCTGGCAGCACTTGCCTTCAGTACTTCCTGCACGGTTGGCTGGATTACACTCTCACCGTAAAACTGTCCAAGTTCTGCATAGATCCTCGGTACGCTTTCCGGCATCAGATGGTAGATTACAGCCACCTGTGTGTTAACAGTCTGCAAATCCTTGGATGCCGCGGTCCCCTCTGCTTCATACTTCTGGGTTTTCACATTGAACCGCTCAACCGTCTGCACGATTGGAATTCGGAAATGTATTCCTGGATCGATGGCTTTGTCACTGACTTTTCCCCAGGTCAGAAGTACACCACGTTCTGTTGCATCAATAGTATAGACCGGTCCGAAGAATACAACTATAACGATTCCTAAAATCACTAGCAACGGCCACAACTTGGTCAATTTAACCTCTACTACTTCTCCGCCTATCGTTGTTTTCAAATTAATTCCTCAGATTTTAAACTAATTACGGGATTTTTGATCCTGTGATAATATAGCCACAGCTTCAATGAGGGCCAGGTCTTTTTTAGACATGGATACGCCACCCGTTTTATGAAGTCGCTTATTACTTAGAACTGCTGGCTCTCCGGCCACCGGCTCGCGCTCTCTGATTTTTAGACAAGCTGCTGGGCATGAACAATTTGGCGGATCCGCCACTGAATTGCGGTCACAATTATCTATTATCATTGCGGTTTGCCAGCAAAGCGGCTTCTTGGCGCAGAAAGTCGGGCGAGTCCCTCACCGCCTCCAGCACCTTCTTCGCTGCAGAGCACCTCTCCGCTCTTGATGCATCTGTTGCCATCTGCTCCAGATCCTTAATATCGATCTGGCCCATCTTGAACTTTGTAACGAGGATGCCGGTCATAACAGCATCGCTATGCTTCGCTTTCTTGGCCAATTTTTATCCCAACTCCCTCGGCGAGGATAGACATCCACGACCGAGCCTTTACTGTTGGGGGATGATGCACTAATAGCTTTTCCCTCCAACTGGCCTGTAGCCACTAGCTCCAAATATCTATAACGATTAGGTAAACAGTTTGCCGTGTCTTGCGCTACCAGAACTATGGGCAAGCTGACCGGAAAGCTGCCGCGTGGCATGCTCGGTTTATGTCAAGAGCAGCAGTTTCTTTGTCCGGGGAGCTCAATTTCATATGAAGCGTTTGAGAATCAATATTCTCTTGCTTACGAGCACCCGCAAATCTCCTCCTCTTTCGGAGTTTTGAAATATCCCGCATCATTGTAACTATGGGGCGAGATCATGTTGCAGTAGCCCACCCACCAGTCCATTACTCGGATCTGAGACGGCATTCCCAAAAAGCAGCCCGTGAAGCGGAAATATCCCGGAACACCCCCAAGATTGATGCCATCGCCGTTGCCCGTGGTGTCCACCACGTGATACTTTGTCTCGCCAGGCAGAAGCACCAGGTTATAGGCATGGCCGGGATGCTCTCCTACCAAAGGCAGATCATAGCTCGTGCTGGCGGTACCGAAGACCTCGCTCTTGCTATAGCCCGCCTTTCGCAGCATTGTGGTCACAGCCGCTGCATAATCGATGCAAACACCCGTTTGCAGAATGTTTACCGTGGCGTGGGTGGGAAACATGCCCATCACGGCGCTGTTCTCGCTCATGTTCGTGTCTGACAGCCAGGCAGAGACCCCCCACTCCTCCGGTCGGCAGGAGAGGTTGGCCACGTTCTCGTTGAAGCCTTCTTTAAAGGAGCAGGTCCCAGTCAGGCTAGGACTGCAGATGCGGGTGCACTCCGGATAGCCGGAACAACAGGCCTTGAAGAGCGCATAACCCTGCATGTACCTCGCCTGCGGGCCAAAGGAGTTGATGATGTAAAGCCCCCTGCATTTTTTCCGGTTCCCTCCCGAGCTATTGCAGGCATCGGAGCAGGCGGAGCCGGGAAAGGGCGTTCCGTCGCAGCAATCGATGGCTTGCGCCACTATCCAGTCCAGATCGGGATGGCATACCTCCATCTGCTGGCACTGCAGCGGCGCGGCAGGCCAGATGTCCTGGCAGGGGGTGTCCAGAGGATAGTACTTCGGCCTGGGATTGACGTTGCCGCAAACCCAGGGCTCAGCGATGCCAATTTCCACGTAGGCGACAGCCGAGGAGCTGCTGCTATTGGTGACCGTGAGGGTAATATTATGCCATCCGATGCTGAGGTTTTCCGTCTGGAAGGACTCGCCCACACCGATGATCCCATCCAGGCTCGAGTGCCATAGATAGCTCAATGGCCCTTTGTCGCAAGATGCGGCCTGAAAGAGCACTGGCTCGCCATACGGGAAGGTGCGCACATCCCCAGGGGAGAGAATTATCGCCCTGAGCTTGCTATCCTGCTTGTCATCCTGGCCGCTTCTATTTTGAGAAGATGATTCTTGCTGATTTTGCTGAGAGCTGCCGCTACAGTCGCAGTACTCTAGCTCCGCTTGCCCTGCCGTGCTATTGCCACTCTGCTCGGAAGGGACAGTCGTCCCGGCCAGTCCGGGACCAGCCTGCCCGGGAAGGTAGGCAAGCGCTGATATGGCCAGGACAATTAATGCTAAGCTGAGGTGAGCATAGAGAATAAGGCCCCACTTCCGTTTGCTCTTGCCAGAGAGCAGAGGCAAGCGATTGAAATCTCCCTGAAAGGAAATAGCTAGGCCGCTGAAGAGGAAGAGGACCCCCGAGATCGACCAGGTCTTCCAGCCGTAAGGCAGCAGGGTTATGGCCGCCTGGGTGAGGGGAAATCCGAAAAGACCGGCAAAGAGGAGAAGATTGCGAGCCGCATCCTTCCGGCGACACAAAGCCGCCCCGGTTACAGCAACTATTACCAGGATTACTATGCAAGCCCCCCACTCCCCTAGAGCTGCCAGAGCCACAAAGATGGTGAGAGAGAACAGGCCGAACAAGAAAAGCAGCGCCCGTTCTGCTCTGCGGCTTTTCCAGGCCAGGGCAGCACCTAGAATCCCGTCCAGTCCCAGCAGGATGATGAGAAAGCCACCTGCTCCCTGGGAGAAGAAATAGTCAAGTTCTCCCGGCCGACCCAAAGAGGGCAAGGTGAAGAGGAGAAATATGCCGCCAATAGCGATAGCAGCTATGCCGCCTATAAATCCCTGCAGCGCCAGGATCTTCCTTATTCTATTCTTCTCCTCGGCAGCAAGCATCCGGCATTCCTGGTGCTGCCTGGGAAGTTAAGATTATGGGCGAAAACCCCCAGACGGATCTAACCATCGCCTTCGCCTCGCCATCGTCTCCTCCGTCGTATACTCTTGATACGGAATCGATGCTATCGATGGCTTTAGGTTTCAATGATTTCGGTCTCAATGCCTTTTAGGCCTGTTTCTTTCTTCTTGGAACGACAAGATTCCGATAGATATTTGATCGAGGCAGAAAAATATGATAAATTAAGACAGCAATCTAAAGAACGATCCATAAAGTAAATCAAAAATTAATTGTCTATCAAAATTGAGGCTGCATCAACATGGATAGTCCACCCTTCGATCATTCCATTTCCATCCGGCACGACATGCTACCGGGAGACGTCGGTTATATCACATACCTGCATGGCATTCTTTATTCTCCCCAGCAGGGCTGGGACCACACCTTTGACTCTTACGTGGCCATTCCTCTGGCCGAGTTTGCGAAGTCATATTCTCCTCGGGAGCGCATTTGGATCGTGGAGAAAGAAGGCCGGATCGTGGGCAGTGCGGCCATAGTAAAATTCTCAGAGAAAGAGGCACAGCTTCGCTGGCTGCTTTTGCGCCCAGAGGCGCGAGGCCGGGGACTGGGAAGAAAGCTTGTGGAAGAGACAATAGCCTTCTGTCGGGATGCAAGATACTCAACTGTTTTTCTCTGGACGGTGAGCACGCTGCCCATAGCCGCAAAACTCTATCGATCGGTGGGCTTTAGGGAGACGGAAGAAGTGACCCATGAGCTTTGGGGCAGCACCGTGACTGAGGTCAAGCACGAGTTAGCGCTGAAATAAGGCAGACATACCGCATGTTGACCTGATGACCATATCCTGGGCAGCGGTTTTCACCGATTTATCGTTATCAAAATAATATATATACATATATTAATATTAATATTAGATAATATGGCTTCTTTACGATATTCCTGTCGCGCTCACGCCAGGAGGCCATTTCAGTTAGGTGAAGGTCTTGGAACCCTTCCGGCTCTGCCTGACCTTCTCCATCTCCCACACGTTCAGGTCCTCCTGCCTGGCCTGGAGCCTGAGGGCCTCGGCCTCTGCAAGGCCACGTCCGCTTCTCCTTGCCGCTTCTGCATCCCCCTTGCGAGCCGCGGGTGCACGGGCAGCCTTCTGCGGGGCCTTACTGCATTCATCAGAAGTGGTGCGGTTTATGGAAGATCGCACTATTGCACTACTTTTTTGGATTTTAAAAAATGCCATTTAACTATGAGAAACGGGCGCGCCAAAATTCGCGAGTTGTTCATAGTACGTATGCAACGTCCCAAAATTATCCTAAATCCTCGTTGGCCAAACTACGTGTCCATATAGTCTTGGTAAATCTCTATCGATAAATGCCCGATACCGGATTTTCGCAATCAGTGAGATTAGAAAACTGCTGTGTAAGCTGGTGCGTACCATCAGGGGGTTTGAGCCGGAAAGTGTCCTTATAATAATATCTTGTGGATTTATGCATATCGAAAAAAGAGAGGATGGATTACATGTTACACACACTGCTTAGAGCAGGGATTAGCCCGTATGCCCTAGTTCCTCTTATCCAATTTACCTGTTCACAGCTTCCAGATCCAGTTTGGTTGTCTGGTTCCGGTATACCATGACTGAAGATGGTATAACGCTGTAATTTGATGCCTGCGCCCCGATTCTGTGCTGTGCTGGCAGGACCTTTACCCGGTAATTGCCAAGGGCGTCTGTCATTGTTCTCGTGGGGTTATAATCCACCGTTATCTCAGCAGAGGCCACTCCCACACCGCTCTTCTGATTATATACTCTGCCCTCAACAAAGCCGAATGTCTCCTCTGGAAGATTGTTTGAAGATGGCGTTATCGACACATTCTGATCTTGGGCTTGCGTGGGCGGCATCTGCGGCATCTGGCCCGAAGCCACATGGATACTGCTCAGCAGACCCTCTGTAACATCCTGGGGATACGTCGAGGCAATGTTCACGAGCACTGTGCCAACAGAGACCGGGCCGCACTCACAGTCCTTGCTGTCCAGCCAGTACTGGGCCTGGTAGAACATGGATCCTGAAGACGCGTTGCCCATGCCGGTGAAAGGTATTCCTGACAGCAAGAAACCGTTCATGTTGTCGATGACCATCTCCTCTGGGGCAGTGACGTTAATGCCTCTGAGAGTCATTCGCAGGGCTGCGATCTCCACGTTCGCTCCTAGAATTGAGGGTGTGAGATTGTTGTATTGAGTTATGCTTATGGATGCACCCGTTGTATTATCCGTTGTTATCACGAGCGGATAGATGGTAGCAAAAGGATAGACCGCCGGATCTTGCGTCAGGATCTGGTAGCTCATATCGGTGTTCATATTGAACGATACCGTATAAGGTCCGAGCTGATGTGTCTCGGTCGTGGGGGCTGCTGTATGTACTGGATTCGTTGACACTGCAGGAGCTTGGGCAAACACATCAACAACGACCACGTTGCTGGGCTGGCTGTTCACCACGAAGTATAGCATATGTCTCCCCACCTGGTCGGCATTGAAGTTCATGGTGTTATAACCTTGGTTGAACTGATAGGTTTTGTATTTCGTACTGGTTGTGTCGGTCTGGATCATCTCATAGAAGCCTGCAGGTCCTTCAACGGGTGCGTAGGCGATTAGCTGTAACCAGGTTCCAACGGGGCTTACCACATATTGTGTCCAGTTTGTTGCCCCCTGGACCCAGAGGTCGTTGGTCTTGGACGGCACTATGGCTGCATATTGGGAGTATGGCAACCCTACACCGGCACCGTAGAACACACTGGAAGGTGTTTTCTGCGTTATATCGAACTTGGTTGGATTGCTTATTATCCCACCCACTACAGGCGCACCTGTTCTTGCATAATATTGTTGGTAAGACGAGAACGTGGTGTCGGCAACCGGGTTCTTATAAAAGGTAAGATCCGCGCTGTACCAGGGGAAGTTGGGGACAGGCGTATCAAGCCATCGCACCATGCCAGCTATCCCTGGGTCCACGATCGAACGATCAGAACTTCTAACGTATCCGCCTTCCAGCCAATCGCTTGGGTACTTATTGCCCATGTTGGGACTAAGATAATCTCCGCTAGATCCCATTGAGCTGCCACTGGAACCTGCGCCTAGAGAGTCCTGTGCGAATGCCTGAAATGTGAGGCAGACGAGCGCCGCCATACACAGCAAAATTTTGCCATATTTCATTTTTAACACCTACTATTTGCTAAAACCAGTAAACCAGTATCTTCTGTCTAAATCTATTAGGATTATATCAAATAAAAAGCTTTTGATATCAAAATATTAAAGTATCATATGTTATCTTTATACAAATTTAATAAATTAGAGTGCGAACTCAAAACAACATCAAACCTATCCGAACCGAAGGCAAAAAAATGTGATGGCGAAATAAAGTAGGTTCGCCATTTTTGGCATACTCATCTCTCTTGATTCAGCCGTGAATAGATGTAACTGCAGTTTAACCGAAGCTCGTCGTTGTTATCTGGCCATTGTTGGATGTGACAGTAGTTCCACCGGAGGAGCTCGTCGTTGTCTGAGTAGTTCCATCTGAGCTCGTCGTTGTTTGGTAAGTTCCATCAGAGGTTGTCGTTGTCTGACCAATGGGTGTAATGATGGTCTGGCCGTTGGATGTAGTGGTGGTTTGGCCATTTGATGTAGTGGTGGTGAAGCGCTCAGAGTTTGCGGCATTGCCTAGAACGGTTACTGGCGTCTGTCTTGCTGCCGGATAAACGCTTACCCCTGCGTTTCCTGGTTGAGCCTGGGCAAACACATCCACTATGACTGTGTTGCTGGGCTGGCTGTTTACAACGAAGTAGAGCATATGTCTTCCAACCTGGTCTGCATAGAAGTTCATGGTGTTATAACCCTGGTTGAACTGATAGGTTTTGTATTTCGTACTGGTTGTGTCGGTCTGGATCGTCTCATAGAAGCCCGCAGGCCCTGCAACAGGTGCGTAGGCGATTAGCTGTAACCAGGTTCCAACAGGGCTTACCACATACTGTGTCCAGTCTGTAGCTCCCTGGATCCAGAGATCGTTGGTCTTGGATGTCACTGTGGCTGCATACTGGGGGTATGGCAACCCTACACCTGCACCGTAGTACACTCTGGATGGTGTTTTCTTCGTTATATCGAACATGGTAGGATTGCTTATTATCCCACCTACTACAGGCGTACCGGAGGGTACATAATATTGTGTGAAGGGCGAGAACGT
>DATLBD010000021.1:0-9901 GCA_035527135.1 Methanothrix sp.
CGGCAGAAGGTGGGCAGTTGAAGGATTCTTCTCATCGATCAAGCGTATTTTTGGCGAGACTGTTCGGGCCTCCTCACCCGAAGGAATGGTCGCCGAGATTAAAAGAGCATTCATTTTGTATAATATACTTATGAACATATAGGTAGTTATCTTAAATCAATTTATAAATTCTAAAACCGAAAATATTATTAATATACAATTAAGCGACACAGCACTATTTGGTGCTAATAAACAGATCATTTTACTATACTTTTTTTATAATTATAAACGGCCCGATATGAAATGCCGAAAAATATCATTGGATACAAAGGAATATATATTTAGGATAACTTAATTGGACTCCGGTAGAAGATGGCTAACCTTGTCAAGTTCCCTTTGGAGTCTGGAGGATCCATATACCTCGAAATGGCAGAGAAAGAGGGCGAAAGCGGCCTGGTGAAGGCTGCTCGTGGTCTGCCTGAGGAGTCCACAGAGTCCTTCGAGTCGGCAATCAACAGCTTGAGTCCTATTGCCAATGCGATAATATCTAAGCTCACCCGCGTTAGCAACCCTCCTGACGAGGCTGTTGTGGAGTTCGGTCTAACCCTCAAAGCGGATGCTGGGGTGGTCATAACCAGGATAGGAACTGAAGCCGATTTCAACGTGCGATTGAAATGGACTCGAGATAAGCAGAAGAGCTAACTGGCATGATTTTCTGAAGGTTGGTTTGAATTGTCTCTGGAGATCAAAGCCGGCATAGTGAGGATCCTGCGCCAAGATGGCCGCACTACGTCAGGAACAGGGTTTTTGGTCCACGAGCGTGGGCTTTTAGTCACCTGCGCTCATGTGATCCAGTCGGAGGAAGCAGCACGCAGAGGTGAATCCCGCCGGAGCGGGTCAATGTAGCCTTTGCGGCCACTAGCCAGGTATGTATGACAACAGTGGTGGCCGAATGGTGGCGACGTCCTGATGCAGAGGACGTGGCCTTTCTGCAACTGGATGGCCTGCTATCGGGACTGTTTTTATCTCAGAGATTCTTTTCCCAGGAGGCTCTGAGGCGGAGGCTGCGTGAAAAACTATCTGGCCTTCATGAATCTTTTCACCGAATGTCTCGTTTACGAAATCCCATATCAGATTCACGAGCGAGCGGCATGTTGCCCTAGGAAAAGCGTAGTCGGTTTCAAGCGTTTGGAATAATCTATGCTGAGCGCTTCTCACCCAAGGACCCTTGTAAACCAGATCGTTCTCGTCCATTTGTGCCATACATCCCACTATTGCATGAATTCGTATGCAAAGATACTTGAATGTAGGGGACATTTGGACGAATAGTAAATCACTTTGTCTGTCGGGTATTTTTTGATTTGCAAATTGACTGGATCCTCATTTCAGAATGGCCCTTAAATCCCAGGAGGAGACAATCTGGATGATTTGTCTTTAAATGTAGTAGCCAGCAGCTCGCTGCGAATTGGATAAAGGGCATGCCTATTCAACTTTGGTTTGGATCAGCTTAACCAGGGTTCATTTTCATGCGACGGCACCTTGCATGCCTCACAGCTTGCTGCGCGGGTGCGCCGCCGTCGTTTCACCCAAAGTATGATATTTTATTCAAGGAATGGCAAAAGGAGCGAAAGCTTTTTTATTCGTAATTAAAGGTAGTCAAATCTAACAGATAACGAGAAGGAGAAGTATCTGAAACTCTCTGAAAATTTGAGATGGATCTACCTGGACATACTTTCCATCCTGGTAGGTATAAGCGGGGGCCTGGGTGCAGTGGCCTTCCGAAAGCTGGTAGAGCTTGCGAATGACTTTTTCTTCAACTTTTTGCTCCCGAACGCACCAAATCCTTATTTCATTGTAATGCTGCCCATCATCGGTGGGCTGATCGTAGGCCCCATGATCTACAAACTTGCTCCTGAGGCCAAGGGTGACGGCATACCACATATCATGATAGCCCTGCAAAAGTTCGGGGGCGACATAAGGAAGCGTGCCGGTCTTGTCCTCATATGCACATCAGCCATAACCCTTGGCAGCGGCGGAAGCGCAGGGCGAGAGGGCCCCATCTCCTTGATAGGTGCATCTGCAGGATCTGCCATAGGTAAAGCCCTGAAGCTGAACGTCAGGGATATAAAAGTGCTCACCTGCTGCGGCGTGGCGGCAGGCATCGCCGCTACCTTCAACGCACCTATGGGCGGGGCAATATTCAGCATGGAAGTAGTCTCCAAGAAATTCACATCAATAGACGCAGTTCCAATTCTTCTGGCAGCGGTTGTGGGCAAAGCCGTAGCATCATCTCTCATCGATCCCGTACCCGAGTTCGTCAATCCTACATTTTACTTCACTTCCTTCGACATGATCCTCTGCTTTTTCATAGGTCCGCTTTTCGGTTTGCTCTCATTTCTCTGGGTTAAGACATACTACATATTTGAGGACGGATTTATGCAAATGCCCGTGCCAAAATCCCTGATACCGGCTATAGGTGGAATTGTCGCCGGAATTTGCGGATTGTTCTTCCTGAACTTTGGCATCATGGGCGTGGGCTACGAAGGCATCAACAACGTCTTCATGCTGGCTTCTGACGGGCCATCCAGCCAGCTACTATTACTATTGCTTGCTTTGGGGGTGCTCAAGATCCTGGCCACTGCTTTTACCGTGGGTTCAGGAGGGAGCGGCGGCGTCTTTGCGCCCACTCTTTACATTGGAACCATGTTCGGCCTGGCAATGGGCCTGATTGCCGAAATCGCCGCCCCTCAAATGATCGCCAACCCCCTGGACTATGGACTGCTGGGCATGGGGGCCTTCTTCGCGGGAACAGCTGGAGCTCCGCTTACCTGCATATTCATGATAACCGAGATGACCGGCAATTACAGCGGGCTGCCTTCCCTTATAATCTGCTGCATCCTCAGCTACACTGTGGCCCGTTTTCTCTTGAAGGGCGGCTCAATTTACACCATCAAGCTGATGAGAAAAGGGATCTATCAGGATACTCACCAGCCGCTGCTTAACGAAGTATCTGTAGAAGATACCATGCATGAGAACGTGGTCACTGTCAGCCCTGACACCAAGATCACTGTGGTGAGAGATGATATCTACCGGTACAACTACACAGGCTTTCCCGTAATAGAAGGCGGCAATCTGGTGGGGATGATAACCTTTGATGATATCCGGAGGATTCCTCTAGAAAACCAGGAGAAGCTGACCGTGAGAGATGTGGCCGTCAAAGCCCCCATCACCATAAATCCTAATCAATCAACAAAATACGCTATGGATATCATGTATGAAAACGATATTGGCAGACTGCCGGTAGTAAGAAAGGACAATCCACGAAGATTGATAGGAATAATCACAAGATCGGATGTGATCAAAGCCTATGAGAGAGAGATGAAAAAGAGCGAAAATCCCGATTTCAGCTCGTAAGCTTTCCGCTCGCGGCAGGGTGGAAGGAATAGATTTTGCAGATTTTGATGGCACGGGCCCTGTCCGGCTTTTTTTCAGGATTTGCGAAACATTATCCTCGAGATCGGCAACCACTCCTACATCTCAACCGGCAGGATTGCAACTTCACTTCCCTGAAGGTGCCGCGTCTTAACAGTCTTCCAGCTCATGACCGTCTTAGAGGAGAACCACCACAGCTTCCTGATCGTGGAGCATAACCCAATGCTCTACGAGGATGCCGAGGAGATGGTGGAATACATGGCCCAGGCCCTGAAGCAGACCTCCAGGGAGGCGGCCATACTGCTCTATGCGCCGGCGCTGGATCCCCTACCTGCAGAAGATAATCGAATCGGCCGGCCGGGTGTTCTGCATCTACGGCAAGCAGGCTCCGGCAAGAAGCGGGCGAAGGTCGAGACGAAGATGCCAGGGAACGTTGCTAGCATACTCAAGAGGTGGATCTGAATATGAGAGGCAAGGCTGATCGACACACCGGTGAGGTCAGCAGCAGAGCCTTGGAGCTTGAGACGATCAAAGATTTCCCAGAGCATTGGTTAGTGATTCATAGATCATCTCAAAAGCATACGCATATTTGTTGATGCAGGACAATATCAAAATGCAACCGTTATTCCCCGATCTTCTGCCGTTCTTCTCAGTCACCCCATCTCGGTCCTGCTAAAGCCCGCTTCCCCAGATTAGTTAGCCCGGTCGCACATATGCCGTTGGGGAGGCTAGAACCATCCATATCCGTTTCGCTTTGGTTCTCGACATATCCCTGCATCTCCAAGACCCCCAGGCGTGCCCCAAGTTCTTCAGGATCAAGTTTTACTAAAGAATTAATCCGATCTACTTTTGGGTAAGGAACCTTAAGGTCGGTTATTGCTTTCATGATCTCAAAATCGACAGTGTCCGTTGTTTATCACCTCAAGCCAATTAGAGTGTAACCTGGTTATAGTTATCGTTTCTTGTGAGCGGTTGGACCACCGGAAGAAATCCAAAATATGGGTTTTAAGGGAGTGGTGTTTAAGCAAATCGTCATTTCTTTTCCCGAATCTTCATTTGGGGTGGCGATTTTTCTGTCGAAACGGTTTTATTGGAAGATCACCTCATTTGAGATATGCCTATCGAGAGAAGTATTAAGAACTTGCTTTTGTTGGTTCTTGCAATCGTAATCGTTGTTTTCCTCTTGAAAACCATCTGGTTCCTGGGTGGATTGGCTATCTTCGCAATTGTGGTCTATTTCGTTTACCTGTTGCTTAAAGGCAACCTCTAGTTCTTGCTCTAGCAGCAAATCAAAACGCTTTATTTTATTCAAATACCCCAAACAGGCTGCATGGCACCCAAATTAAAATCACCTTATACATAAAACCATGCTTTTAGGTAACCTTAACTCTGCCAACCAGGGAATAGGCTTATTGAGATCATGCCGTTCGATATCGAAAACTTATATAGCAATATTCGTTACAATGGTGAATAAGCAATATCTGAAATCGATAGCTATAGACTACGCGTCCGACTGAATATCCCCCAATTTAGCGGAGTTAAGGTGTCTATAAAACAATTAGCAGAACACCTTGATCAAATGAGATTGGGTTTAGTTCGAGACAATGATGGCAAAGGAAAAGGCAAAATGAAAGCTGCGTTCGTTATCGAAGAAATGAATAAGAACACCGCAGAGGTATTCGGCAAACTTCAGCTAGGAAAGTAAATACCAGGCTGAATTAATTTTTTGCTATCCCCTACAAGAACCATAGCACAGCGGTTTATTTTTTCAAGATCTTATAAACTCCGGTTCAAACCGTTAATGCGAAATGTGGGATGGATTAGAATCGTTTTCAAAGGCTTACGGCTCAGTTATTCTGAATTATGTAATAGCTCATTGCGATTCGTTATCTTTACGAGATCCCCCTTCAAATGATTTATTTAATTAGATCTATTATATCTATTTTATCGTAGAACATAATGCACATCGAAAAAAGAGGAGATGGATTACAGCTTACATACACTGGTAGGTGCTGGAATTAGCCTTCATACCCTAGCTCCTTGGCTTTGGCGAAGGCAGTTGAGGCCTCAGTATTGCGTCCTAATGCTTCGAGAGCAACACTCATGTTGTTCCAGGCATCGATATCGTTGGGATCGAGTCTGACAGCCTCATCGAAACACTCGATAGCCTCATCGTACTTGCCCTGAGCATTGAGGGCTTGGCCTTTGTTGGCCCATGCGTCTGCAAGATCCGGATTAAGCTTGATGGCCTTATCGCATGCCTGCAGAGCCTCATCATATCTTCCTAGACTATTGAGTGCCCAGCCTTTGTTGGCCCATGCCTCTGCATAATCAGGGTTTAGCTGGATGGCTTCGTCGCATGCTTGTAAGCCTTCGTCATATCTGCCTAGACTATTGAGTGCATAGCCTTTGATGGCCCATGCGTCTGCAAGATCCGGATTAAGCTCGATGGCTTTATCGCATGCTTGTAAGCTTTCGTTATATCTGCCTAGACTATTGAGAGCATAACCTTTGCTGTTCCAAGCCGAGGAAAGATTTGGATCGAGTTCGATTGCCTTATCCACTACCTCCAGTGCTTCACCGTACTTGCCGAGCTGATTAAGAGATGTGCCTTTGTTGCTCCAAGCCAAGGCTAGATTAGGATCGAGCTCGATAGCTTTGTCATAGCACGGGATTGACTCGCCGTAATTGCCATGAAGAAAGAGAGCATTGCCTTTTAGGAGCCATGCCCACGCAGAATCCGGTGTGATATAGGTGCCCGAAGCTCTGCCCTCCACGCATCCTGGCGCGTTCACGGTAGCCAAAACCGTCCTATTTTCGGAAGGCATCTGGTTGGGTGACGTGTACTCGATCACATATGTTCCAGTTAGTATCCCTTGGAGTTGCTCTAGTATCGTCGAGAAATCTGCACGATTTATTTCAATCCACATGCTCTGGGTATCGTTGGCAACCTCTCTCAAGTCTACGTAGGTGCTGGATTTTTCGAAATTAGGGGATACAGGTATGAATATTGCGCCCGACTCTTTCAAGTCTTTTTCGATCTCTTCTTTTGTATAATTTGAGAAAATACTACTATCATTCTTATAGTGAGCATGGGCATCAGTTATTACAAGGATAATTTTCTGAGCATCTGTTCTGAAACCCATTGTGAGCACAGCCTCAATTGCGTCCAATGAAACCTCAGGTTCATCATCTCCACCTTTTTCTTGAAGGGAATTAACAGAAGACCTAAACACCGCGGGATCACTAGTCCAATTAGTCTTGACCGAATAGCGGTCTTTGAAGGTTACCAGGGCATATTTGGTGTCTATACCAGAGCCATCTAGCTGATCAGTTAGTCCTCGAACCTTTGATTTCATGGCACTTATTTCTTCACCCATGCTTCCGGTATCGTCAAAGACTACAGCTAGGTCTAGCTTCTGGCCGGATGTATTGCCAGTGAAGTAGAAATTATCTATTGCGACATTGGTGTTATTTTCCTTGACCTTGAAATTCTCTTTTTTTAGGTTACCAACCATAGCACAGAATTTATCGATGAATAGATTGACCTTTATTTTTGGGAAGGCAGAAAAATCCAAACCAAGAATTTTGACCACATTATTTTCAGAAGACGCAATCGTGGTTGATGAACTATCAGCAGGGAAGCTTAGCATGGGTTGTGCTTGTGCCTCCACGGTAGTAACCATAATAATTGTCAAAAATACTATAAAAAACAGCCTATGTCCTAGATTCACGATTTCCTACCACCTCATGCTGCATATTGATATCATCAATTTGCTCAAACAAATTTAAGGGTATCGAAGATAAGTCCAGAGACCTTAAGGCCGCCGTAAACCAGCTGAGGTTATTGGAAGGTAGGCATGTTAAGCTTATCCTTGCTTCGACCCATCCTATATCGGGAAGGTTATATAGTTAGATCTATTATATCTATTCTGTCATAGAACTATAATGATGAAGTGGATCTTAAAGATATGAAAATTCGCGATGCGCAAGAGGATGTGAAGTACGGCCCGAAGCACCCGATTACCAAGAAGCTGGGCAGCATGCATGCCAATGTGCAGGCACTGCTGCAGGAAAAAACTGAGAAGAAATAAGCGATATGACTGTCCTGATGCACTGGATTCAAGCTTGTCACCAGCTTCCGGCTAACTGCGCATCCCGAAGTATCTCGGAATCCCATTGCAAACTTCTGCCCGGCAAACGAATTAATTTAACCTTCATCCACATCCTGCGCATATAGTCTTTAGCAAATATTTTATATAGTAATGTAGCACTGCTATATTATCATGAACGATGCGAGTGTCTCCCTGCATGAGAATCAGTACTATGCCAGGGCAGCCTATGCCTCCGAAGCGGCCGTACAGCTCTTGAACAGCGAGGGATTCGCGTCAGAAGAGGTTCACATGCTATTTCAGGATCGATCGGGCTTCATATGGCGAAGTCATCGATCCGATCAGAGCCCTTCGGACGAGGAAAGCAAGTTCTTAGGTGCTGTTCTGGATAAGCTGGCCTGCCGTGGAGATCCTGCACCCTGCAGCCTTAGAGTAGAAAACTACGTTCTGCAAAAGGCCCAGGATGCTGGTCTGCTGCTCTTTGAGAGATCGATTGACAACGGCAGGATCAAATTCACCTGCCGGCCCCAGCTAAAAGACCTGGAGCTGATGCTGAGGATATGCTTTCTGCCGGAGCTACTGGTCGAGGACAAAGATGTTGACCTCCTTCTGAGCCGCTACGAAAGCCTTCTAGAAGGCTCGATACTCAGGAGACAATTCTTCGAGAAGCTTTTGACACTTCTGCCGGACAGACGTCTGGCCCTCTATGTCGTTCCCGGGCCTATTTTGGTAGAGCATTTTCAGACTCGAATTCTAAATTTCCCGGAAAACGTGGATTTTGTCATCCATATCCCCAGTATCGAAGGAAAGACTCCTCTTAAAATGGCCATAGTTCTGGGCGAAAGCCCCTGCCTTTCCGAGCTGGAGGAGGGCTGGAGGGTTAAAAAATTTGGCCAGATGAAACCGCAACACTGGGACAGCGAGATAAGAAAACTGGCCGACCAACTCTTCTATGCCCTGCCAAAAGACATACTGGAGGTGGCCAGACAATTAAGAGATCTCCCTGTACAAAAGAAACAGGCCATTTTAGAGCTCATAGCCCTTCCTCTGGCCGAAGCTCAATTGACCCGCGTCATGGCTGATTTGATCAGCAAGGGCGAGAAAGGCGAGATAAAGATCGGCAATCCCCAGAAGTTGGACCTGGCTGTGCCCTTACAATCCGTTCGCGAGATCATCGACGCGCTATCCTCACTCTATGGCATCAGCTGCGCCGTCCAGGTTAGCCTGGAAGATGATCATCGGCCCCCTGACATCGAATACTACTCATCCCTCGCAGAATACGCATTTTCCGGCAAAGGCATAGCGCCCATCTCAGGTCACCATGCAATTTTAGCCTCTGCCCGGCCCAGTGCCGTTTCCAATGCATCGGCCCGAGAGGGGCTGAGATTCATATTGAATAATGTAATGAGGTTCCAGGATTTTCGGGAGGGCCAGGCGGAGCTGATTGAACAGATGCTCTCTTTGCAGGGATCGATCGGCCTATTGAAGCAGGCCGGCGGCAAGAGCATAGCCTGCCAGCTAGCCTCAATTCTACAGCCAGGCCTTGCCCTGGTAATAGTCCCCAGCCAATATGCGGCATTGGACCAACAATTAAGCCTGGCCGCCAGGGGAATACATCGGTGCAGAGCCATCGTTGCAGCAGATGAACCGATGCCACAGCTCCGGGATCAAGGGCACGATCCTGCCATACTCTTCTTGCCGGTAGATGCGGCATTAGAAGGCGATTGGAGGACTGATGTATCTTCGCAGGCCATCAATTTCTTGATCTTGGACGAGGCCCATGGCCTGAGCGAATGGAGCCATGCCTTTCAGCCTATTTATTTGAACCTGGTGCGCTGGGCCAAGCTCAAATGCACCTCAAAGCCCTGCCAGGTGGCGCTCAGCTCCAGCCGTTCTAAGCTGGTACTGCTCGATATCATGAATGAGCTTAACCTACTCGATCTGGATTGCATTGTGCAATGCCAATCATTCGATGCCAAGAACCTTGATTTCCAGGTCTTCAAGGTGCATGCCAAGAATCGCAAGCAGGTTCTGATCGCGGCTCTTCGGGCAGCCGTGCGCCAATATGGCGGGCGGAAGGGAGATGATAAGACGGCATGTGGCCTTGTCATCTGCGCCCCCGAGGATGATGAGCATCTCGATCTGGCCAGCTTTTCTCAGTCGCTGGTACCATATCTGAATGTGCCCGTTGGCATTTGCTCCCTCAGGCCCCCTGGAAAATTTCTCAGACTGGGCGGCTCGAAATTGACCTGGCAGAGAGCCTGCGGCAAGGCCCTCCAGCAGTTCAAGAGACATGAGCTTCCCATCCTGGTGTGTTCAGCGAACAGAGCCGAAGAGCTGAGTACTGAGGATATCAGGTTCACACTTCACGCTTCTCT
>DATLBD010000022.1:0-49256 GCA_035527135.1 Methanothrix sp.
TAGAATATATGCGTACCAAATATGCCCTCAGATTAATATGTCCAAAATGCATAGTGTTTGGTTTTGAATTGAGCAAATTCTTGGCATCTGGAGTGCCAAAATCCCTGGAAGAAAAGTTAATATGAGTAAGTCAAGTTAAGCAACGGTATTTAAAGTAACCACCATCTCGAACCGTTCTGGAAATCTATAGTCCAAAGCTGAATGATGCCTCTTCTGGTTGTACACCTTCTCAATAAAACGACATATATTTCTATAGGCGTCTTCAAATGTCTCGTATTCATTCAGATATACCTCCTCGACCTTTAGGATTTTAATAAATACTGCCTCATCCCGTCTTCGGCCCCCCTGCACCTGCATGCGATCCTCTAAACGGGCCCGAGCAGGAAAAGAGAATATGAGGGCTTGATTCGAGACGGCCCGCAAGCCGAGCGCGCCCCCAGGCCGCATTTGCTCAGGGCCAAGGGCTAGTGGACCTCTAGGCCTGACGAAAAGCCAACGTTTATTTCCCACCCTCCAGAAAGAGACCCCATCAATGCCCCCCTCCACTCCATTCGACGATGAAGACGTCTACCAGCCCGCTGAGGATACCTACCTCCTCCTGGCTGCAGCCCTGGCCGAGGCCCGCCCAGAGGACCTGTCCCTGGAAATCGGGTGCGGCAGCGGCTTTGTATCCAGTGAGCTGGCCACCAAGGTCAGACGCCTCATAGCCACAGACATAAATCCCCATGCAGTCCGGGCAAGCAAAGCCAGGGGGATCGAAGTCATAAGAGCAGATCTTTTCCAGGGAATCAAAGGAAAGTTCGACCTCATACTCTTCAATCCTCCCTACCTGCCCACCCAGCCGGAAGAGCGAACCGGTCAATGGATAGATTATGCCCTTGACGGGGGAAAGAGTGGCCGGCAGACCATTGACCGATTTCTTACAGATCTGACAGGTCATCTACGGCCCGAAGGCAGGGCACTGCTTCTAATATCCAGCCTGACCGGCCTGCTGCAGGTGCAGGAGGCGGCAGCTGCCGCCGGGCTGACTGTAGAGCAGGTGGCTGGCGAGAGATGCTTTTTCGAGCAGCTTTATGTGCTCCGCTTGAGAGTCGCGCATTAGATATTTTGCAAGTTGTTTACTTTCGGGATTCACTGCAAATAAGAATTATAATTACGGAAAATCAGTGACGTATTCTATTCAGGGTATTTGAAATCATTATCTTTAAAAGCAAAGCCGCTTTCCTAATAATATTACTTAAAAAATACATAAAAAACTATTTTAGTTTCATGCATTATATTAAATTTTCACAAAAAACTTTAGCATACATTTTTAAAAGTGATGAAAATGCTATCCTCGGACTATTCCAGAAAAATCGTCACTCTTGGACGGGCCCATTTAATTGCTAAATATGAGCAATTTTGCTCTACATACATAACCTTATATGTCTGAAGATCGAGCAAGAAGTTGATACTGTTAGCATATTTCCACAACGGTGATAGACAATGAAGATGCGAGTAGTCAGTTCCAAAAATGAAATAGATGATTTGAACAGGAATGAGCAGATGGTGCATCTGGCCTTTCGGGCAGCGAACACCGATGTCTTCAAGCTCATCCAAAACTGCCCCCGCATCAGAGTGGTTCAAGTCCCATCCTCTTACCGCAAGACCTTATCCAAAGCCAGTGAGATGTTTCTGGTCATTCAGGGTGTGGAGCTGGTGGAAGGCGATGTTTGGGGCCACAGAAAGGACATCGATGAATACTACAACATCGATGAGATGATTATAAAGAAAATAGATCGGCTGCGTGCCAGCGGAGCCAATGCCAGCGACATTGCCGGTGCCGTCTCCAGGGAGACCAAGCTCTCCCGGGAACTCGTAGCCTATCTCATCAAGCAGAGATCGTGAAACTGGGACAACTGGGCCCGCAAGAAGCTTCCCGTTTCATGCTGGAGTTGCGCCATGGAGGCGTTTCGAACAATTGACTCTGCTGATCGTATCGAGCATATCGACCCCACACGGAAATCAAGCAATGTCGATTTTCATTTCAGGGACTTATGCGTTTTCAGGTGACGGCCTGGACTCAAGCAGACCGATCAACTTTTCTAGAACATCGTCGACACCCTGGCCGGTCTCGGTGGACATCTCCTGCACATTTTTGTCTTCTTTAAATCTCAATATATCGGCCTTATTGGCCACAACCAGTATGGGCAGATTGATCCAATTCTTTACATCCTCAGCTAAAGAAAGCTGCGAATCGAGAGGATAACCGCAATGCTCGCTGGGGTCGAGTATATAGAGAACGACTCCTTGCAAATGGCTCAAAGCGGCCACGGTCTGCCGCTCAATCTCATTTCTTTCCCCCATGGGTCGGTCAAGCAGCCCTGGCGTGTCCACCACCTGGTACTTCTGCTCGCCCCTATAAAAGTGGCCCACAAAAATTCCCCGCGTGGTGAATGGGTAGCTGGCTATCTCCGGCTTCGCTCCAGTGATGCGAACAATGAAGCTTGACTTGCCTACATTAGGGTAGCCGGCGATGAGAATGGTCGGCACCGCCGGGTCTATGGTCGGCATCTTGCGCAGAAGGTTCCGAGCTTCATTCAAGAATAGCAGATCTTTCTCAATTGCCCTGATAACAGAAGAGAAGCGCCCGAAGGCCGACTTTCGGTCGGGAGTTGTATCCAGACCCCGGGACCTTTTAATCTTGCCTACAAACTCTCTTGTGATCAGCCTTATTTGTCTGGAAGCCCAACGCAGGCGAGAAAGGCTGATCCGGATACGATCCACGCCCACGATTATATCTACCATCTCTCTGTAGAAGGGTGGCAGATTGTCAAAAGAAGGGAATTTCCGAATCAGGTTGCTAAGGTTGTCGGAGAGGATATTGCCAGCGTTTTGCACCATGGACTCGTTATCTGTAGCGCGAGAGGCACGCCTGAAGGACTTATCTAAAAGCTCCTTTGATGTGGGTACGGTTGGAAGCTGCTCAAACATTATGTTGCAGGTTACCTGCATGGGATGATAAACCTTTAGGCCAATTCGGACATTTATAAATGGTTTTCGGAAGGCTTAAATAGTAGGTCCGTATCTATATAGATGAGGTGGCCTCTTGAAGAGATTAGGCACCGCTCTTCATGTAGTACAAAATAAGTTGATAGTTCAAAGCGAGCAGATTGTTGGAAGCGAGACCAGTATCCCCAGAACAAATTCCTGGGTTGTGGATCAGAAGAGGACCAGAGTAGGAAAAGTTTTCGATATATTCGGCCCCATTAATCATCCGTACATCATCGTTCGACCAAATAGAGGTGTAGATGCCGCTGCCCACGTCGGGAAGAAGCTGTATCTCGACGAGGCGCCGGGGAGAGATAGCAAGTGGAAGAGATTGAGAAGCTGAGAGAGATAGAGAGGGCGGAGCCGGAAAAGCTCAAGGAGAGGACCCGGCTCAAGCGCGAGAAAGAGAAGGTAGACGAGTTCGAGAAGTTCACGGTAGAGTGTCCTGAGTGCAAGAGCCACACTCTTGTGCGCGACTATGAGCGTGCGGAATTGGTCTGCTCTGATTGCGGTCTGGTCATCGACGAGAATTTCATCGACCAGGGTCCGGAGTGGAGAGCCTTCGACCACGACCAGCGCATGAAGCGGTCCAGGGTAGGGGCGCCCATGACCTACACCATCCACGACAAGGGCCTTTCTACCATGATCGACTGGAGGAATAGGGACTCCTATGGAAAGACCATCTCCTCCAAAAACCGTGCGCAACTGTACCGACTGAGAAAATGGCAGAGGCGCATCAGGGTCAGCAATGCCACAGAGAGAAACCTGGCCTTTGCCTTGTCGGAACTGGACAGGATGGCATCTGCCCTGGGCTTATCCAGGAACGTGCGTGAGACTGCTGCTGTGGTCTACAGAAAAGCCGTGGACAAGAACCTCATTCGCGGGCGGAGCATTGAGGGCGTAGCCGCTGCTGCGCTGTACGCAGCATGCAGGCAGTGCAACGTGCCGCGCACCCTGGACGAGATTGCTGAGGTTTCCAGGGTTTCCAGAAAGGAGATCGGCAGAACCTACAGGTTCGTCTCCCGCGAGCTTGCTCTAAAGCTCATGCCGACAAGCCCGATTGACTACATACCGCGCTTCTGCTCCGGCCTGAATTTGAAGGGCGAGGTGCAGGCCAAGGGAATTGAGATCCTGCGCCAGGCTGCGGAGAAGGAACTAACCAGCGGGCGCGGGCCCACGGGCGTGGCCGCTGCCGCCATCTACATCGCCTCCATCCTCTGCGGCGACAGAAGGACGCAGCGCGAGGTGGCGGATGTGGCAGGCGTGACGGAAGTTACCATCAGAAACCGCTACAAAGAGCTGGCAGAAGAGCTGGATATTGAGATAATCCTTTGAGGGGTTATCTCTCATAATCTATTTTGTGGAATTTTAAGCGTAGTAAATGTATTTTTGCTACCTGATCTTCAGAATTATTGTTACCGGTTATCGGAAGGCGAGTCCCCCAAGAGCGGAGGCTTAAAGGAATGGTCGGCCCAAAGCTACATCTTTTAAGCTCAGCCAGGTGAAGATCTAACTCATGGTCGAGAGCCCGACGGGCCGCTTCTGGGAGGTGGACTTGCTAAGAGGAGTGGCTATCGTCCTGATGGTTCTTTACCATCTTGTCTTCGACCTTAATTATTTCAATGTTTATAATATCGAAGTTTCCTCAGGCTTTTGGCTGGCCGTGGCCCGCCTCACCGCCTCGCTCTTTCTCCTTTTAGTCGGACTCTCTCTCACCCTAAGCCACTCCCGGGCCAGGCTGCTGAGGCAGGAAGATCGATTTTTCTTTCGGCTTTTAAAGAGGAGTGCCTGGATATTGAGCTTGGCTCTGGCTATTACCTTCTTTACCTATTACTTCCTTGGCAAAGGCTTCATTATCTTCGGGGTGCTGCACCTCATCGGCGTCTCCTTGCTGCTTGCCTATCCCTTTCTTAGGCTGCAAAGAGCGAACTTCATTATTGGGCTATTGTTCATATTTGTTGGAGTGTATTTTCAGACTGTCAGCGTCGACTATCCCTGGATGCTCTGGTTGGGGCTGGTGCCGCCGGACTTCTACTCGGTTGACTACTTTCCTGTGTTTCCCTGGTTCGGGGTAATTTTGATCGGAATAGGCCTGGGCGATATGTTCTACACTGACTACAAACGCAGGATAGATCTGCCTAATCTTTCCATCAACTCATTCATGACTTTGCTGGCATTCCTTGGCCGAAACTCGCTGACCATCTATCTGGTCCATCAGCCGGTGCTGATTGCGCTCTTGCACCTGGGCGGCGTCTTGTTACCTTGGCAATCGGCCTAGTGTCGCGTCAATCCTCAAAGATTGAACGATTCTGAATAAAAGTAACCGATTTTATACGACATTTTACTGTTGACGCAACACTAGCTTAAACTCATGGTTTTGCTCAGTATCGGATCATTACTCTGCATAATCTATTTAAGAGCAAAAAATATATTGTAAAAAAGCACCTACGTAGCTTATGCTGTGATTTTTTTTTAATATAAATTTTTTATATCCATTTCTCATCTCAGCTAGATCCTCAATAATCTCGATATACTCGCGAATCAAGGACTTGCTCATCTCCAGTTCAGAAGCGATGTTCTCGGCTGGAATTCCCTCGCTGTGGAGCTTTAGACCCTTTTAAATCCCTTAATGTATCTATCACAGGCTTCTTCGCTGTGGGAAGTTCTCCGTGCAATCTCTGGAGCCGGGATGTTCCGAACAAATTGCTGAATAAGTATCTTCTTGTGGGTCAGTGTTGGTTCGATATCATGAATCGCTCCGCGATAAGGCTGGATAGCGCCCGTGTTCCAGCTGGAACTATCATTTGATTTTTTGTATCTTAGTCATACTTTATATTATGTAAAAATGGTTTATAGATATTGTTTTGTTGGAAAAATACTTAACCTTACACGTAGTATGTTTCTTTTCATGGCAGGAGTTCTTGGGCAGCTAATGGGGGCACAAAAGAAAGCAAAGCACCGCTCTGATCCAAAGGCTTTGGAGCTGGAGGCAGCCAGGGAAATCCTAGCCGAGGTCTTCCGGGTCAGGCTCTCTGAAGTGGATGAGATGATCCAGAACCGATTTGAAGCCGACAGTTCTGAGGGTATAGTCTCTAAAGAAGATGGCCTATGGCCGCAGGAGTTCTGGCTGGATGGTCCGGCCTTACCCCTCTAGCTCTTCAAGGAGGGAGGGTCGAGTCCGACCCAGCGAAATTTGGTTGCGTACGTGAGCTGCTGAAAAGCGCTAGCAAGTAATGCAATAGATGTCTGCTGCCAAAACGGATCTCATGCATTTGATTCTCGTAACAATTTTCAGTAAGCTTCACCCACGACCCGAAATTTTAAAGGGGGGTAAATGCATATCCAGGTGACGCCCATGAACTAAGGAAAACAGCGATCATCTTCTGCTACTCCCTGGAATGCTTGGATATTGGGCGAAGATATTTATGGAGGCTATGTGAAGCCTGGCAGGTACGGGCAAAACTTGATATACCTGTGGCATATCCTGCATAAGAAGAGGCCAGGGCTAAGGGCTTGTGGAAGTTCTGGCGGAGAGGATTATCTACGGAAAATTGCAAAAGTAAGGACTTTTGCATGCCAATGAAAAACCAGAAATTACTACAATATAAGCAATCTCAGATTGTGTGAGAAATATGATCGAAAATAAGGCACAGCTCTTGGCCGATTTGGCCTACGTTGGCTCGAAAGTTCAAGCCAAAACCAATGTCTACATATTTTCCGGTGCAGCATTTCTGTGGCATGGCTTGAAGGATGCTACTAAAGATATCGATATCTGTTGCTCATATGAAGAAGCTGATCGAATCGTATCTGCACTCAGGATGTTCGGTAATATGGAGTCTGTCACCGGAATCAATGATGTTCATTTCCTCCGAATAATTTTCAAATCATTCGGTTTGCAAATATTTATTAAAGGAATATGGATGGGCGATGAATACCAACTACTGGAGGCAGCTCCTTGCGATTCACTCACATTTGATGGCGTAACTTTCTTGATTCCCAATGTTAAAACCCTTATCATGATTAGAGACAGGCAAATCCAAGCATTGTACAAAGAGTGGAAGAAATTGAAAGGTGAGAAGTGTACCTGAACCGCCACAGTCTCCCCGTGATCGCATCCTTTGGATACTATCCAACCGTGGCGGGAAGTTTGGGTGGAGCAGATTTAGGAGATGCACAGGAATGAGATATGCAGATCTGGACCCTATTATTGCGGAGCTGACCAGGGAAGGCCGGATCAGGATAGACGCAAGAAAAATGGTCAGCTTGAAATAGCGTCACCCCTCTAGCCAGAACTCCTCCGGCCATAATCCATTCTCTTCGCGGTAGGCCAAATCGGCCAAGAGTTGTGCCTTATTTTCGATCATGTTTCTCCCACCACCTGAGAATTGTCTGTATCGGGTAATTGCTGGTAATTCAGGCACGCAGCTGCCCATACTTTGTCATTTATCAGGCTCCTAAATATCTGCCTTGTATCCTCATGGATGATCCAACAGCTCAATTGCAGCAAATGAATGGCGTGCTTGAATACCAATACCAGTAGTTGCCCTTTTTCCGTCTGGAACAGGATCTCATAGGGGTTGCTATCCTTCTACGGTCCCTGCCTGTAACTGGCTTGCATTACCAAGAAGCTCTCCAAATCGGGCTTCTGGTTGCTATCCTTCTACGGTCCCTGCCTGTAACTGGCTAGCCTCCTGAAATTGGGCAAATATAGACCATCTTGCCTTTGCGTTTTGGGATAAACTGCGGGGGCCTTGCTTTGTTGTTGTCTTCTCCTCTTCGTTCATCAGGGACAATTTGGACATTTAAAATCACTTCAGAACAGGCGTATCCTCTGCCATCTTATTTTTAATACTTTGCCACCTAAATACATTGTGCTTAGCCCTCCGGGCCGAGCCATCCAATAGCTAATCGAGGCAAGAATATGACACATACAGATGAAAATATGATGGACCCTTTCAATATAGGGCTCTACGCCATCGAAGCGGGACTCATCGGGGTAGTAATTTATGCTATGGCAGTATTGCCTGCTTTATTTAAGTCAATGATTTGATCGATGGTAGAGGATTCCAAGACTCAATTGGATTGATCGGCAGAGCATTTTGCTATTATCTATAGCCGGACTGCACCAGCCATTGTTTAAAAGGCGTCCTGGCATTACTATTAGCTTTGGCTTTTCAACCAGGCATCTCTTGAGTCAATTCAAAGCAAAAACCTGGACCAAAACAGCCATCCCCCCATATCTCGCAAGTCCAGCGGGCCGCGTTAGCCCCGCTTCAGCCGGCTTTTTGCCTTGGCAGGAGTTGCCATGGGCTTTGCCTGGGAAAAGACGTTTTGCGTGGAAGTTACATTATAAAAGGTCCTGACGTGCCCTTCCGGATACACAACCGAGAATTGGGCAATTCCTTCTTTCAGGGGATTGCCCTTGGTTCCGAAGGGCATGGAATCGAAAAGATAATAGCCGCTATTGTATTTGCCCGCATCTCTTACCTGCAGGGTCGCGCCGTCCGTATCCGCCTTTACGAGCTTGACATCGCGGTATCCACCTAGAAAAGAGGTCAATTCCGGCTCCAGATATCTGCATCCGAGAGCCATGACATAGATGCGAGTAAAAGTGTCCAGGGTGTAGTTCAGCTCAAAAGTGGCATTTTCGCCTTCCAGGCGCATGGTCACATCCTTTATGTAGAGGTACTCGCTGCTGGCGGCTGAGCAGGCCGATATAGTGCTAAGAGTCAGAAATGCTAAAATTATAGCTATATATCGCATCTTTCACCCATACATCTTAAGGATTGACGGTAGGAACAAAACCAGTCCCATTATTACAAGAAATGCTAGAAAAAGCAACTGCTGCTTTCGTTGGGCCGATTTGAACTTCGACTCGCATAGCTCGTCGCAGAAGTTCTCGTCCGGGCGCACGGCATTGCCGCAGACCAAACAGTGCTTATGCGGCATCGTCTCTGTCATCGTATCACCATGTTCGGTTTTAGAGGAGAGAGTAAATAAGGTTTTGCCTGAGCCACCATCGCCCTTAAACCGGGAAAAGTGGCTTTGCCAGGGAAAGAACGGGTCAGATTGAGCATTGAATGATGGTGATGGACAGAACATGCTCAATCTATTGAATCTCACATAGAGAATAGGCCAGAAAATATAATTAGTTAATCTTTCAATATATTAGATGATGACTAGTATTATTAAAGAAAGCATAATCAACATCGATCCGGATAAAATAAATTTCGACGACAAGGAATCAGTCAAAAAGCTAATCATCGTGCTGCTAAACACTATCGAGCATCTTGTCCAGGAAAATGCCAAGCTTAGGGCGGAAAATCAGCAGCTTAAGGATGAGTTAGCGATATTAAAGGGTGAAAAAGGAAAACCCAAGATTCGTCCAAACGTCCCGGTTATTGAACCACTCTCACCAAAGCCAAAATCCAAAGGATGGTCAAAGGGTTCAAAGAAAGATAAGGTAAAGGTAGATCGACAAATTACTGTTTCGGTGGACCGCCCTCTACCACAAGATGCACATTTTGCATGCTACAGAAAGGTAGTAATCCAAGACGTTTTGCTGAAAACAGATAATGTTGAGTATCTGTTGGAAAGGTATTATTCTCCTTCATTAAATAAATATTACGATGCAAAGCTTCCTAAAAGCGTCAGAGGTTCACAGTTTGGTGCCAACCTCAAAGCATTCATTGCTGTTCTATATTTCTCATGTCGAGTGACTGAGAACAAGATATGGCAACTATGCAAAGACATAGGAATACTGATATCTGAAGGTCAAATCTCTAATATCATTACCAAGGTTATGCATAAAGAGTTCGCATCGGAGAAACAATCAATATTTGAAGCTGGAATGAATCATGCATCATTTGTCCAGACTGATGAGACTGGTGCAAGACATCAAGGAAAGAATCATTACATGCATGTTATATGCGATCCCAGCTTCACCTGCTATTTTATTAAACCAGATAAAAAAAGAGATACTCTGAAAGACATTTTTAGCCTTGGCAAATCGGACCGTCTTAAGATACCTCTGATAACCGATGATGCAAAACAATATTATGGTTTATCAGAAATAAATTGCCTTTGTTGGATTCATGAAATTCGTCACTATATCAAGTTGAATCCTTACCTTGGATACCACAAGCAGATACTTGAATCATTCCTGGGTAAACTTTATGAGTTTTATGAATTCATGCAATATTATAAAATTAATCCTAATGCGGATCTCAAGGAGGAAGTTAGATCTAAATTTGAGGAACTAATCTTCAAGTCATATGGCTATGACGAGCTTGAGCTACGATTGTCCTCTACCTGGGAAAATCGAGGTCGATTGCTTCAATTTCTGGATCATCCTTCCATCCCTCTTCACAATAATGAGTCTGAAATTGCGGTTCGCGAACCAGTTATCAAACGAAAGATCAGCTACGGAACAAGATCCGAGTTGGGAAAGTGTGCATGGGAAAATGCATTATCGATCAAGGATACTTGCAGGAAACTTAGTGTTAACTTCTTTCAATATATGCTAGATATTTATTCAAATTCTTTTACTATGCCAAGGCTGGCCGAGATATTGGCTCCCGTTTAGTCAACGCATTGAGCATGTTCGATGGACATGATAAACGCGGATTTTTGAATGCTTCTGACAATTTATTTTCGTTGTGGTGTAAGGGATGTTGTAGCATTTCTGGAAAGTAGCTAAAGCCGTCTTCTTTCCGGATCGCAGTCTTATTCGGATGGGAAAGTCCTATTTCCATTCCCATATGATATATAACTTTTAAAATAACATTATTGTAACAATCATGCAATTTGATATTTTTCGTGGCGGTCCTTCTTTCAATGAAGAAAAAATTCGAGGTTTATTTTTCCACTGGAAATAAAGGGGTTAGTGGGGCAGTGTTTTGTCCGAGATTTTGGATTAACTATAAAAGGTTCCTTGCAAATTAGCTGCTCATGCTTAGAATTCCTATGATCATCTTCATGGCCTTGCTCATCTGGCTTTCGCCCATCGAGGGAGCAAGAACTTATGTCGTTGATGATAGCGGCTTTGCCAATTATAATACCATTCAAGAGGCCGTTATTGCTGCCAGTGATGGAGATACCATATACATCAAGCCGGGAGAATACAATGAAGAGGTAACTCTTAACAGGAGCCTGACGCTAATGCCTCTCACCGGCGAGAACGGGCCCATAGTCCTCAAAGGAGATGGCCTGGAGACGGGGATCACAATAATCGCAGAGGGCTGCTCTCTGGAGGGCCTAACTATACAAAACTTCGTCGGGCCGGCAATATATGTTCAATCCAGTAAAAACTCCATCAAGAAAAACATTTTTAAAAACGCCAATCCGGCCATACTGGTTCGTGGCTCCAATGCGAACTCAATTGCCGGGAATACAATAATAGACAGCCAGGGCGGCGTGGCCCTCTGGGAGAACTCCAGCGATAACCTCGTTCAAGAAAACGAGATTGTAGGCTGCAATGTGTCCATTCTCGTTCGGGAAGCTGCGAAGAATAAAATACTCCGCAACAAGATATCTGATGCTTACTGGGGCATTTGGCTTGATAATGCCGGGGGCTGCCAGGTCGATAGCAACGAAATAGAAAGCAAGAGGTTCGGCATCTGGCTTTCTAACAGCAGCACCATCAATGTTGCCCAAAATAAAGTGAGCATCAGAAATTCTGCTTCCGTCACTACGAACGGAATAGATCTCGCGAATTCCAGCGAGATAGAATTAAAGAGCAATGAAATCAATGGCGGAGCCATCGGCCTGGCCATTTCCAGCAGCAAGAACAGCAGACTGATGGATAACGCAATTGGCGGCAGCAGTAATGCTGTTGTCATCATGGACTCAATCTCGCAAGAATTTGAAAATAACCGCATCAATGGAGTGGAATACGGCATAAGGATGGAAAATTCCAGCCGAAACTCCATCAAACAAAACACGATAGATAACAGCACCATTGGCGTTGAACTGGCCACAAGCAGACAAAACAATATTACCGAAAACCAGATCTCAAACATATCGGACACTGCTGTGCAGATTACATCCTCTAACGAAAACATCCTCTTCAGCAATCAGATTGTTGATAGTTCTAAAGGAATCATCTTATTGGAATCATCTGCCAATCGGCTGCAGGCTAATCGCTTCCAGAATGTGGACTGGAGCCTTTACGTAGAGGCTGTGACTAAAGAGGGCTTTGATAATTCCATAGATGAATCCAATGTAGTGGATTCTGCTCCCATAGTCTATCTCTTTGGCCGCTATGGCGGGCAGATTCAGGATAGGGATATTGCTCACCTCACCTTAGCATACTGTGAAAATGTCACGGTAAAGAACACGGCCATCACCAGCGATGCCGTATTCCTCTTCGACTCGAAGAATAACAGGATCCTGGAGAATAACATCTCCTCATGCTTTGGCATGCGCCTCGTGCAGTCCAATGAAAATGAGATCTCAGGCAACCGCCTGCTGGGTAATAGATTTAGCGGCATGTTCCTGTACGCCTCTGATTTGAATCAGATTGCAGGAAATAATGCCTCGCGAAACAGTCAGAACGGCATATCGCTCCTATCCTGCAGCCAGAACATCATTCGCGACAATGTAGCAGATGAGAATGCTGCCACAGGTATCTGGCTAAACCTCTCTAATGATAACCAGATATACCAGAATAACATCCGAAACAATCCGCTGGGACTGCAGGTAATGCTCTCTACAGGAAACAGAATCTTCCGCAACAACTTCTTGGACAACCAGGAGCATTCGCAAGATCTAGGCGGCAACAATAGCTGGGACGATGGCAATGTCACAGGCGGCAACTACTGGAGCGGTCACGTGTCCAAAGGCAATCCCAGCCAGAATTGGCCAAGGATGATCAAGGGCGGAAGCACAATGGACCACTATCCCTTCCAGGATGAGAGCGGCTGGCTGTAGGCTACCACCGCCTCTCCATCTTCTGTAGGGACTGCATAAGGCTGTGCGACTGGAACGGATGATTGCGGCTGCAATATAGTGTAATAAATATTATTGCGCAAAAAAAGGCAGTATATCTATGAAGCTATGAAGCCATGAAGCCGCAATACTTAAGATGATGAAGAAACAAGGGAAATGATATGGCAAAGAAAAAGAATGAAGGCAGTGGTCTTCAGTCATCAGCAGGCCTCATGAGGTATTTCGAGGCCGATGATACTGCAATAAAGCTTAATCCTAAGATGGTACTTGGTGCCTGCATAGGTTCTGGTGCGATAATAATGATCCTAAATATCGCCTTCGGCCTCTGGCCTTAGACGATATTGCTTTTTCTTCACGGGATTATTTTCACCTAATTTAGCAAATCAGGCGAGATCGAAGCCAGTGGAACTATCAAGCAGCCCCTAGCTGTGCGTGTAGGGCTTTTTGCTTTGAACCTTGCCTTTTTGTAGCTTGTCTTGTGGCTTGCAATGAGATTTTTAGCGGGGCGGTTAAGTCTCGGCTGCCATCTCATCGACCTCTTTTGCACCCTTTGCCAGCAGAGCATCTTCATCTCCTGTGAGAATTGAGAGCAGCCGGGCAAACTCTCCTGCATGAACCCGCTCCTCATTGGCGATATCAATCAGCACCTTCTTGGCCAGAGGATTGTCCGTGGCCTCGGCATGGGCCATATAGAGGTGAACTGCTTCATGCTCGGCGGCCAGGTCAAGGCGGATGGCTCGGATTAATTCTTGCATGGTCAGCTTTCTTTCTGGCACTTTACCGCTGAATGGATTAAGAAACTCGGGCATTTTTATCTCCTTGCTTTGCTACTACCTGGGAGAGGATTTTGAATTATAGATCTCGGATCAATCACACGGATCTATTTCTGCCAGGCCAATTAATTTACAGATATAGTCGCTTAAAGTAAATACGCCTTTTGGGAAGTGTTCTTTGCTTTCCAACGGCTCTATTCCCTCTATTTAGGTGTGGAGGGAAAATGAGAAAAAGGCCCGGTATTGGCCCGAAACCTAAGAGACCGGCAAATAATCCATCTCATGGATAATCTATAATAATATTATTAATTATAACGATGGATCTAATATAAATAACAGGGAGTTGTGGCCTAAAGCAGCTCTACGCTCAGACCGGCCCGATCTTCGTTACTTTATCTGCGCGATCTTAACTGAATTGATAAATCGTTCTGTGGTTTCTTGACCATAGGTGGAGATAATCAACCCTACTGCAGTTGATGCCAGGACGCCGCCCGGCCGATCAAGATGGTATTCTACAGGATAGACTGCAACATAGACCGGCTCATTCATCGGACACTTCAGGCCGCTGGCAAATATTCCCGATCGACTGTCTATTACTCTCTCGACCACATTGATCTCTTGGCATACATTGGATTTTGTGAGGGTAGAGTTGGCAAGGGCCATCATTCTGGTGTGGTTAATAAGGGAAGCATCGCTCTTGGAGTACGTTATTACTGAAACCTTCAAGGCTTTGGCCCTATTGGATGTCGACTCCAGCGTCAAAGCATCTGTCGCGATGTTCACTTTTCCGGAGGTGCTGTCCCCATGTGACACGCTGCTTGCATACTCGTCCATCTCCGACCAGTTGAAGCTGACCTTCCACTTGCCGCAGTTCTCGGAGACGGAAGTGACGGCCAGCTCGTCCATCATCGAGCCTTGCCCCTGCACGATAAGCAAAAGCGCAAGCCCCAGCAAGAATAGCTTTGTCCAATATATGCCGTTCACTATTAACACCTACAGAGGAGCCATTCTGGGCATTATATTGGGATTGATTCCCTTTGCCAGATCTGTAACATCCTTGAATCTGCTCTCGCTCTCTTGGATGGCTGCTGGCTTTTCGCTCACTTCGACGTTAGTAGCCTCATTCTTCTGCTCGGTGCTTACCTGCTCAGTCTGGACTGCTGGCAAAGGAGCGGTTGTAACCAAGGCAGGGGTGTAGCTGGATGTGTCCGGGCTGATCATGGTTGCTGTGAAATTGCCCCGGCTGGCTTTTCCGCTGCTGTCCGATCGGATGAAAAATCCCTTCATGGTGTCTTCTTCTAAGGTAGCGCTTATGTAGATGGATGCCAGCGTCTCGCCTTCCATCGCTGCCAGCGAAAAGGAGACTGCATCTTGAGAAAGAGATCCTGCCAAAGCTGCGTTCCAGGGATTTTCGCCCTCGAATTTGGCCAGGCCGAAGAGGGACTTCGTTGACTGGCTCACAGCCATGATAATCTCTTTTTCTCCTAAAGAGGCTTTCCAGATTCCCTGGATGCTGTCAGAAGCAGTGGAGGTCTCCTCTTCAGTTGTCACATTTTCTTCAATAGCTTTCACGTCATTGGCTGTATCGACTGTATCGACTGTATCGTTCGTCATGCGGTTGGCATCATCAGATGAAAGATCCTGAGCCGGCACCAAAGATATGGATGCTGAGATTGTTAAAAGAAGAATTGCCATTAAACTAAAATTTCTGATCATCAAGTCCCAAACCTCCATTATTGTCATTTGAGCCTGTCCTATTGAGCCTCTATCATATTAATATAGATTGCCGAAGTGAAACAAATTGCCGAAGCGAAATGAGGGAGAAAATTCGGCTATGGCAAGTATCCAAGGCTTGGGCCTTCTTACTATTTCGATTCTGTTGGTGGCTATTGTCAATAGTAGCCACGATGACTTCGACGAAATCCAAGCATGTCGAAACTCTTGCTGAATGAGAGTTTTCGACATTCACCCTTAGCGATCCCACAAGTTAAATATATGAAACCAACTTATTGGTAAATGATGGATCCACTTCAAGCCCAGATAGGAGGAGACGTCGGCAGTGCTCTGATCAATAATATCTGGTTTCTCTTATTCATATTTCTCTTTCTAGTTCCCATGGTGCAGAGGTACTACCTGCAGACGGCGAGAAAGAGCGTCCTGGCAAAGCTGGGCAAGGCCCGGGGCACGCAGGTCATAACTCTCATCCATCGCCAGGAGACCATCAGCTTTCTTGGTATCCCATTAGCCCGCTACATTGATATCGACGACAGCGAGCGGGTTTTAAGGGCCATTCGCGGAGCGCAGAAGGATGTGCCCATCGACATCATCCTGCATACTCCGGGAGGGCTGGCTCTGGCGGCCACGCAAATTGCCATGGCGCTAAAGGCCCATCCCGCCAATAAAACGGTAATCGTGCCTCATTACGCCATGAGCGGCGGAACTCTCATTGCTTTTGCAGCCGACAAAATAATCATGGACCCACACGCTGCCTTGGGTCCCGTGGACCCGCAATTGGGTGATATGCAGGGCAGCTATCCTGCTACATCGCTTATTGCGGTCGTAGGCAAGAAGAAGATCGATGAGATAGATGATAAGACCCTTATCTTCGCCGAGGAGGCGAGGAAAGCCATGAACCAGATGAGAATTCTCTTGAAAAAAATCCTGGGTGGAAAGTGTGGCGGCGAGAAGCTGGATACCATCATCGAGGAGTTCCTATCTGGAAAGTATACTCACGATCATCCCTTTATGGCCGAGCAGGCTCAATCTCTCCTGGGCGAATGCGTACAGACCGATGTCCCGGAAGAGGTCTATGCCCTGATGGATCTATATCGCATGGAAGCAGGAAGGAGCCGCCCCGGCGTGGAGTATGTGCCATTGGTGAAGCAATAGGCCATCTTTTTAATTTGTGGATATTGTTAGTGGATATTATAAGAGAATTATAAGAGATGACTCAAAAATAGTTAAAAGATCGCATAAAATATTGTTAAAGATGGTTTGAGAGATCCATTCATGAGGTTTTGAGCCTACAAGAAATTCCCCAAAGAGAATGGCGGGAGAGGACGCGGGAGATTTTTGAGATGGTAGGCCTGTCCGAGGAGCTGCTCTGCCGCTATACTACCCAGATCTCGGGAGGGCAGTGCCAGAGAGTGGCCCTGGGCAGAGTATTGCTCCTTCATCCCAAGGTTATGATCCTGGACGAGGCCACCTCTGCCCTGGACATCTCTGTGCAATCTCAGATTCTTAATCTACTCAAGAATCTGCAAAGAGATCTGGGCCTGGCGTATCTGCTCATCTCTCATCAGCCTGAGGTGATCCGGTTCATGGCTCATGAAACGATCCGTCTGGATGGGGGAAAGATCTCTTGAGACAGCCTTATTCATGAAATAGGAGTGAAGGAAATAGTAGAGCTGAATCGATCCGTGGCTAGTGCTACAGCAGTTTAAATATTAAAAATATCTTGGTTTTTGCATTTCTGCTGCAAACCATGTGGTCCATCAATATGCGAGCCGAAATGCGGGCCGAAAAATGTATGCCCGCCTAGTTTGCGATGATATTCGCAGACTGGGACATGATATCCACCTCAGCCAGCCGCCCCTCGACTTCCATGGAGTCCCCAAAGATACCTTCCAGGAGCACCTTGCCGTTGTGGGCCATGAGCCTGACGACTCCTTCCATGGCCTTTTCGCGGGCATTGCCTTTTAAAATATAGACTGTAAGTTCGCACATAGAACCTCTTAAAATGATAATAATAATAAGGCGGGCCCGGCGGGATTCGAACCCGCGACCCCCGGGTTAGAAGCCCGGTGCTATATCCTGGCTAAGCCACGGGCCCGCAACATATTTAGCCGCCCTTGGGCGGCATCTGACCTAATGACATTTTGAGCTGCTCTTGAAGCTGAGTGAACCGGCCCTGAATGCGCTCTTCCTGCTTGGCCATAGTCTTCAGCCGGATATCCATCATATCCTTCTTCTCTTTCAGCTCCTCTGTCAGCTTGGGCTTATCAGCCTTAAAGAAAAGTTCGCCGACGCTCTTGTATATAACTGCATCGTCTGCGCTCTTCTCCAGTTCTTTAAGCGCCGCCTCAGTCTCCCTGATCAGACCCTCGATCTGGCCCTTCTGAGTCATAACGGCCTGAGCCTGCTGCTGGAGCTGCTGGAGCTGAGCCAACTGATTTTGTATCTGCGGAGGCAATTCGCCACTCATAAACTCACCATCTCAAATGCGATCTTAACCAACCTTATCCAGGTATTTAAGGCTGCCCGGAGAGAGACAGTATCCTCGCCCCGGATTCTCAATTTAATAGAACCTTCTTCCAGGCCCAGGTTTACATTGGACCTGTGTAGCTCGTCGTCAAGTTCGGGCGCGAGCGCCTGATAGATCTCTCCTGCATGCCTGCTCTCAAATACGAACTGCACACAGCCTTTCATATCTTCAGCCTGAACTTGGTCTCGCCTTCATCCATGAACTCGATCTTGCCAGATGCTACTCTAATTATGCGTCCCTGAGCAGGGGCGGTCTCGCCGAGCCACTCCAGTTCAAGGAACTGAGCAATGGGCTGGGCAATCTTGCCCTCACCGATAACCTTTGGCACGCACTTCTTAAGCCGTCTTGCTTCCGTCTCTCCTGAGAGCTGGAAGCTCAAGCGCTCCTCTCTTTCCCGGGAGCGCTTGACTAGACCAGCCGGATTGCCGTGATCCTCTACCACCATCAACCAGGTTTCGTCCTCTTCCGGACTTTGCTTTCCCCGATTCACATAAGGCAGAGAGAGGAACGTGGCCAGAGCCCTGGCAAACCTTCTCGCCTTACTGGATGGGTCTCGCGAGGTGGTGACGAACATCAGACAGCTTGCATCTTCTTGACCGTGGTGGGCCGCTCCTTCATCAGGATCCTGTGCCCACAGTAAGGACAGCGTATGCCACTGTACTCGTAATCAATTTCCACGGTCTTCTTGCATCTGGTGCACTTATATGCCATCTTTTATTCTACCTCAAGATGCCTCAAGAGTCTTCTTGAGAGACCTTAGCACTGAGCGACCTAATGACGTTTCAGGTAGGAAAGAGCCGCCTGCAAAGGTGTAGCCGCATTTTCTGCAGCTCCAGATGGCGGTGCTCGTCCTTGTTACCCTATTCCTTCCGCATTGAGGGCAGTCATACGTAGCCTTGCTCTTCTCTTCTGAATCGGCCACGAGCTTTCGTGATTTGCGGCCGTACCTGGGACCAAACCGGGCTGCGGATCTGCTCTTCCTTCCTTTAGTAGTGTGCCTTGCCATAATCGTAACTTCCGTTTATGCTTCCAGAAACTTTTCCCGGATTTCTTTCGCCTTCTCACATGCTATATCAATGATGCGGTAGGCCTGCTCAGGTTTGAGCATTCCCGTGCCGCTCTTCTGCGCGCCGCAGATATTGCCATCCGTCGTGGTTATAATTGTGAGACGGGTGTTGGCAATGGCCTCTTCATCCACACCGGGATCAAACATCAAGACGTCATTGAACTCAATGGCCGTCGTAGCTATGGGAATGTCTCTTATGGGCAGTATGTAGTCCTCGCCCAGGCCAAACTTGGCTGCTGGCACCTTGGTAGACAGCAGCGCGGCGATAGCGCCCAGCGACGCAGCGTCGAGGATGTTTCCGCAGTCATCCAGGATATGCACATCGATGAATATAATCCAGACCTGCTTACCGGGCACAATGCAAAGCGCCTCCAGATCAACGGCCTTGGATTCGCGCACACCGCGATCCACTAGGCGCGCCAGCTCAATTCCCACCTCATTGGGTGGGCCCGGCTCAAAGGAGGGTGAGGCAAGTGGCACCAGCTCAGCATTGGTGATGATGACGCCGCGATTCGGTGAATCCTGGAAGGGTTCTCCTGGCTGCATCTTCACGCCTACCAGCACCTGGCTGGAGCCCAATTTAACAAGTGCACTGCCTTCTGCCTTGCGAATCACATCTCTTTGGATGGATATCTCCCTGTACTGATCAAAGGTCCTACCATCGACCCTCTCTCCTTTGAGGAGGTGGTTGTAAATAAAGTCCTTTTTTATCTCGGAGATGACATTAGTCACAGACATGCACCTCCTCTCGCCCTGGCTGTTCTGCCATCTGGCTATATTTCTTCACCAGGGCTTGTCTTTGCAGCTCGTAAATATCTCTCGCTCCCTTCATGGCCATCTCCACTGCCCCATGAAACTCGTCCGGGGTGAGGCCGCCGTCCATTTGCATCAAGGTGATGTCTCCGTTAGGAGTCATGGCGATTGGCAGGTCTGCCTGGCCGAAATTGTCTTCCTCTTTCATGGGATCAAGAATAATCGTATCTGCCACTTTTCCCGCGGCACAGGACGATATCATGCTCCTCATGGGAATTCCGGCATCGGCCAGAGCCACTGCAGCTGCATTTATGCCAGCTGTCCTGGTTCCTGCATCGGCCTGAAGCACCTCTACAAAGACGTCTATGACCGATCGGGGAAAGAAGCTGGTAAGAATCACGGGCTCTAGTGCCTCCCGGCTGACCTTGGAAAGCTCATGTGACCTTCGGTCCGGACCCGGTCGTTTTCGCTCCTCTACGGAGAAGGAGGCCATATTATACCGGTAGCGCACAATGGCCCTGGTTATTTCCTGCAAGTGTCTGGGATGTACTTCCCTGGGCCCGTACACTGCAGCAATGACCTTATTTCCACCCATCTCGATGTAGCATGAGCCGTCTGCTCTGGCCAGGACTCCCACCTCGATTTTCACAGGCCGGAGCTGATCTGCCCTTCGGCCATCCAGGCGCAGTCCATCTTTGAAAAATGATATGTCACTCTCATCCATAGCGATCAACTTCTGGCCCCTTTCTCCGTCTTTAGGAAGTCCACAATCCTGTCCGTGAGACCATTGGTATGGGCTTCCTTCTCAATCAGAGTTATGGTCTTTAGAGCCAGATCCATATCCTCTGCACCCCCGTTGATCCAGATTCTGCCGTTCTGGCCAACGAAGATGTTGCAGTTTACCTCTTTCTTCAGCATGCTAATCATGGAGCCGCCCTTGCCGATGAGCCTGGGCACTCTTGTATGGCTTATCTCGATAACCTGGCCGGCCTTGATTAGGCCGAGCTTTTTGTCGTTCAAAGTAAGCTCCACCTTCATAGTGGGATCTACATCCGTCACCCGGGTCATGATAGAGCTGCCGATGCGCAAATGCTTGGACATCTCGTCCGATTCGATCCTTTTCGGAAACTCAGAGATGTGCAGCAGCCCGTCGTAGGGCGAGTTTATGTCCACGATCCAATTGGAGAAGGTTATATCCTTCACCACGCCTATGACGTTATCCCCCGGCCCGGGTACATACTTTCCCGCTAGAGGTATGACATTTATCTTATCCCTAGAATTCGCAAGACCATATAGCAAGGAGTAGACGCTTCCATTTCTTACATACGTCCCCTCGCCTGACCTCTTGGCATCCTCAGAGAGAAGATCACCTGGTACTACCACCTTGCGATCCATGCGCTTTTAACTCCCATCCTCAATGCTTAATAAGCTTCGTCTCAGCTTCTCCTCTGGTCAGCCGGTTGATAAGTGCGTAGAATTCTGTCTGCATGCCGGCCGGTATCTCGACCACGCCGATCCAAGAGCCATCGTTCTGCCATGCCTCCCGGCTGAGCTTGCCGAAGGCTGCGACCTCGCCGTAAGCCTTGGGAGCATACGCGGAAGGGATCTTGACTGCCACCTCAACCACCTCGAATCTTATGGGGATGAGTGGCCGGATGGCCTTCATGGCGATCTTGACCAGCTCATCGGTAGATTTCGTGGGATCGATATTGACGCGGGCCTCGGTCATGGCCTGCTCGATTCTCCCCGGCGGGTGAGGTGTTTTGGTCTGGGGATTGATAGCATTTCTGGCTATAACCTCGATGACCTGCCGTCGTTTGTTCTCGATGAACTGCTTTCTCTGCTCAGCCGTTAGGCTGATCTCGCCCTTCTTGATGATGATCTCGGCAATGGGCAGGACTTCCAACGTGCCGAAGGCCTTTTTCAGATCTTCTTCCGCGCTCCTATCTCCGCGGGAGGCATTTTCGAAGACATCCTCTACTGCCAGGATCTCTTCCAGGTTGACGCTGTCTCCTCGCTTCAGGGCCAGGGCTCCATCGGGATCTACCAAAACCTCAAAGGTGGTTCCGTGGGTCTTGAGTCTGGCAGGAACTGCGTCATCCAGTCTGACCATTCCTATGCGTCTCCTTTCTCTCCCTTCTCACTTTTGCTGGCGGCGACGGCTGCTTTCATCCTTTCAACATATGCGGCCACTTCTGCCTCTGTCAGCTTGTAAAACTTCTTGTCGCCGAGCTTGATGATGCCAATCTCAGTTGTGGCCGCCTCTACCTTGCCTTCCGCAGCCTTGTAGAGCGCCTCCAGGCCCAGTAGCACTGCATCATCCATGACTAGGTCTTCTCTGTACTTCTCCTCGAAGACCTCCATCACTGCCGACCTGCCCGCTCCAATGCCAGTGGCTTTGTACTCCAATAAAGCCCCGGAAGGGTCGGTCTCAAAGAGGCGAGTTCTATCTTCCTCTGCGCCGATGATGAGCAGCGCCGTTCCAAAGGGCCGAACTCCGCCGTATTGAGTATACTGCTGCTTGAAGTCGCAGATCTTCTTGGCCAGAGCCTCAACTCCGATGGGCTCGTCGTAGACCAGCCGGTTGATCTGGCTCTCTACCCTAGCTCTGTCTATCAGGACTCTGGCATCTGCTACCAGGCCTGATGTGGCTGCGCCTATGTGCGTGTCTATCTGAAAGATCTTCTCAATGGACTTGGGCTCCATGAGCCTGCTAGTGATTCTCTTGTCCACCAGTACAGCCACGCCATCTTCTGCCTTGATGCCCACAGCCGTGGTTCCTCTCCGCACGGCCTCGCGGGCATATTCAACTTGAAATAATCTGCCGTCAGGGCTGAATACGGTAATAGCCCTATCATAACCCATCTGCGGTGCCATCTGCATACTCGTGTCCTCCACTTAAATCAAAAGAGGTCAGCCCCAGGTATTGAGTGTCTGATCCTATGCTCTTATTGCGATCGTCCGGACAGAGATCGACTTTTACACCTTGGGTGCGGATAATACACCCGGAAACGTCTTTCAGCTCGATTCTTCTTCCGTCGCTTTCAGCACATATTTTACCCAGTCTTGGTAAATACTTTTCTGTAGCGGATTTAATTGTTCCAGAGACGCCTTTTGTATGGAGGGCGACCCGGACCCCATGAATGGAATGAACCGCTGCCAATGTTGCTCGTGTCTCTTGGACATGGATATGGGAAAAACGCATCAAGCCGTAGCGGCCATTGAAGGCTATTAATTTGAGCCGGTTTCTTGAGGCTCCCTGATCGCCGAAAAGAGAAAACTGAGATGAGTAAATCTCGCTCATCAGATCTTTAGGCTGAATTTCGCCTTCTGCCTGCAGCTCGAAGATCATGTACCTTCTTCTGCCTCGCAGCACGGGAAGTCTGCTTCTCAAAGAAGCTCAACTCCTGGGCTGACCCATTTTCTGCGATTGAGCGCTAGCAGTCTTCCCGGCTGACTCAGAGCTTCTTGGGCCTCATCCAGCTCAAAGCCCGCCACCTGTGCCATAGCGACCAGGTCACGAGGAGATCGCAGGTCAAGGTGAGAATTCGCGCTCGCTGTTATAGCCGGGCAAAGATCGAACTTCCTTACGAGCTGCAGATTGCGGCGAACAGCTTCCAGCCAGCGAGCACGCGAGCTGCCGCGCAGGTGGTGCATGGGGCTCAGGTCAAAGCCTATGCAGACCTGATTTAGCTTGGCGGCCCGCGCCGTGGCAATGGCCAAAGGGTGGCGAACGTTGCAGGGGTGCATGAGAAGGTCCACATTGGGGTCTTCAGAGGCCAATCGAATAATCTCCTCCGTTCCTCCTCGAACTATGAGAAATGGATATCTAGTCCGCAGGGCGAGGATGCGGCTTTTCAGTGCCTTGCTGCCTGAAGCGGCTACCTCTGCGCCGATAGCAACTTCAATTCCTTTTATCCGATCAACTGCCTGGGGCATGAAGAGCTTATTCGGCTCCTTGTTGCAGATGATTATGCCCTGATAGCCCAGGCCCTTTGCAGTCAAGGCCATGCGGCTGGCCGAGGCAGCACCTTCGGGAAAGGCGTTCAGGCATTCGTAAAAGCTCATATGAGCTCACTAATGATCTTCAAGGCCGACTCGCGCCGGGCGGGGTAGGTCTTGACAAGAATTGTTGTATCAAGGGCATCCTTGGAGTCGGTCAGGCGCAGCATGCCTTTGTAGGCGGCCTGCTTGTCCAGGCGCAGGTGAAAGTGACTTTCCCCTTCCAACCTATCCGGGATCTCCCTGCGAAGCCTTTGCAGGTCTTCGGTAGGAAGCTGCTCGCGGAGGATTTGAAAGAAGGCGGCAGCCTCTCTCTTACGCAGGGCCGCCTCCAGTATTTTTATCTCATTTCCAAAATGGCCCTCTGCAGTGACTGCTGATATCCTATCCAGAGGAACGAAGACTGCGAGCGCCTCGCGCACGCGGCCCTCGTCTTCTGTTGCTGCCACAAAGGCCCGAAAAGAGACCTTGTCAATCACTTTTCAATCACTTGCCAATGATCTACTTTCCTTTGCCGTCGTGGGCTCTGATGCCTGGGCGAGTCTTCTCGGTGCCGAAGCCCTTGTGCCTCTGGCCTCTACCCTTGCGACCTGCTGAGGTCTTGCCGCGCACGGCCCTGCCGCGATGAACATCATTGCAAACCCAGTTCAGGTTCTTGTCATTCATGATGGATGGAGCACACGGGTCCACTAAAATGACCTCGTAGAACTTCTGCTTGCCGTCCTCGGCCACCCAGTAGGAGTTTAGAACTTCCATGTTGCGGTACCTTCTGCCGGCCCGCTCCTCAGCGATTCTCTGGATGGACTTGCCCATGCTCATGCTGTTCACGCCCATCTTGCTGGTCTGTCTACCTCTTGTGTAACGGGACTTGCGCCGTCCACCGCGTCTTACCTTCACACGTGCCACGATAATGCCCTGCTTAGCCTTGTAGCCGAGCGCTCGCGCCCTGTCCAGGCGGGTAGGCCTATCGATCCTCTGCACGGTGCTTTCCTGGCGCCAGGCCTTGAGCCTGCTCTGCCGCAGTTCGCCTACGTATCCCTCTCGGGGAGAGGACCAAGCATCACTGATATAACCGTAAAAAGACTTCATTTCTTTTCACCCTTACCGGTTCGACCAAAGGGTCACATTCCGGAACTAGAGGGGGGAAGAGGTAATAGGAGATAAAGGTTTGGGAGAGAGGGACTGGGGCTCGATAGGGCATTTTGATAACACCACATTATTGTCCTTCAAAGGCCAGTTATCGATAAGCATTAGGAACTATAGGAATTGACAGCATTATTGACGGACCACCACGGAATAGAACTTAAGCTATTTGAAGTTTGAAGGAGGTCCCGAATCTTCGAAAGGAGGCGTCTCTGCGCGTCCTCGGTGTGCTCTGCACCTCTGTGGTTAGATACGGAATTTTTTGGTTATAATTTAGTGCTAATAGTAATCGCCATCCGAAGCATATCTTTCCCCATCCTGCGCCCGGAAAGCAGCCCATTCCGGATGCAAGCACCCTTATGCACTCTCTAACTCCTGGCCCAACAGGCCTCTTGTCCCCCGAAAAGGCGGTCGCATGCAAGCGGGCCCGCCTGGAGAGCGGCGCTGCGACGAAGGACGGCCCGGCCCGTGGGAAGTGGACAGGAGGGCGAGCAGGGGCTTGCGCGAGGATGGGCACCTTTCCCAAGCCCTATCCAGCAACCATGCTCAGGCGCCGGCCAAATACCTGACAAAGCCTCAGCTAAATCTTCCATTTTATGGTGTTGCCCTTCATCTTCAGCATCCCGCTCTTCTCCAAAGACCGGGCGATCTCCTCTGCGACGAGACTGCCATCAACGCTCATGACCATCCTCTCGCCGATCTCGATCTCACACAGGTCGGCAAACTCCTCTATGTCCATCTTTCCCTTTTCCGCAACGTTCACCAGGCTTCTTATGATATATCCCAGAGCCCTGATCTTTAGAAATTCATCCACGAACTCATTTTGGAAATCCTCGTCAATCTCATCAAAGAGTGATGCGGAGAACTCATCTATGGTAATTTCATATTCTTTGGCTAGATCCGTGTCCATTCTCTGCAGGAGAAGAGGGTTATCGCTATCGCAATCATCAGGATTGACGGGAACGCTGATGATTGGATCGTCAAGCCGGCCATTAACCGGCGCGCCAAACTCTATGTCGTTGAGATCGAAGACTCTTTGCGCAAAATCCGTGGATACTATGCATTCTGCCATTGTCTTGACAAAGGTATCTCTTGTTTCATCATCCATATCATCAGGAGAATCTTTGTTCTCCTCGAACTTGGCAAGCGTCTCCTTCCAGCCAGGAATTGCCTCATCTAAGAAAAGATCCCGGAACGTCTCTTCCGATGCGCCCTTTTCCATAGCAGTCTTGAGGGCGGATAAGTATCGCTCGCATTGCTCGTATCGTTCGGTCTTTCCCTTTATCTCGCTCAGCTTTCCCTGCAACGAAGCTGAATATTCAGTTCTGGCCTGGACCAGGCCCCTGATGTCGACCTTGAATCCGGCATCTTTCAGATAGCCAGCAATGGACTTGGCCTCCATCTCGCTGTATTCCCCTACTTTGAACATAATTCCAGATCGCAACTATTGTTTATGAGGCTTGCCAGCGTTTCCAGAGACCATTTGAAGGGAAAGAAAAATGGCATTTGGGAGATGCCCGATTCAAGCCAGGGCTAAGGCCCCATCGATGCTGCTCTTGCTTTTTTCCATGGTTGCATCGAGAGCGATGCGCATCTCCTGTTTTTGCTCCTCCTCGAAGCTGCCGTTTTCCAAGAGGTCCTCCATCATGCCGCTGAGGATGTCGTCCATGACCTCCATCTTGAAGGAAAGGCGCTGCCTTTGCGCAGAGTAGTAATTCATCTGCAGTTGCAGAACCGGATTTGCGGCAGCCTGCTCGTTATTGGTAAGGCTGGCCAGATCATCATCCACCTTTTTGGCGTTGTCCTTGACCTTATTGTAAAGGCCAAACCATGTAAGAATCGCTGAAGAGTCCAGCTTGGAAAGCTTGGGCATCATGCGCCCGAACCTCTGGGAGAGCTTGATCAGATCCTCATTGGTAGAGCGAATGGCATCCTGATGGCGGGCAAGATCGGAGGCGTACTTTGCAAATTCAGGGTTCTTGGACATCTGTATCACCTAATTTCGGAATTGTAGATTGCGATTATCAATTTCGAGATAGAACAACAAGGGACATTGGCAGCTAATAAGGGCAAGCCGCGCGGAGCGAAAGTGATCTGGCAAGAGTGCCGGCATTAAAAGAGCCAGCATTAATATTGAAGAAGATGATAGCAAATGATCAGCAGATAGTTAGCAAACGACATTTGAAAACGACATTAGCAAACGACCTGTAGATGTATCTTGTAAGGAATATGATATGGATCGCAGCAGTGATAAAATCTCCCAGGCGCGCCGTCTCTGCCACCAGCTCTGCATCTCTTCATGCGTGGAAGACAAGCGGCAGGGCCGGCATGTCGAGCTCCTGAGCCAGCGGCCTCACTGGTCCGTTTTAAAGAAGGAAGAGCAGTTTTGCAGGATCGACCAGGGGGAGAAGATCCCCTTCGATATATCCCTGCCTCTGCCCGCCCGAGACGAGCGGGAGGGCTCCGATGCAGGAGTCAAGCTCTTTTGGGAGCGATTCCGCTGCCAGCAGTGCGGCAGATGCTGCTATACACCTGGTGCGGGCCTATACATGGAGAAAGAGGATTTTGAAAGGATTGCGGGGCACATGGGAAAGAAGAAGCTAAAAGCCCTCTGCCGGTATGACAAAGCCCTGAAGGCCTGGATTCTTAAGCAGCCCTGTCCGTTTTATGACCGGGACAAAGGCTGCTCTATCTATGAGATCAGGCCCCTTACCTGCACCAAATACCCACTTCATCCGCCCCTGCAGGAGCTACCTAGCAACCTGGCTGTCGATGCCTTCTGCCCGGCAGCACGCGCTTTTGTCAAGGATACCTTAGGCTGGTGGATCATCTGCGAGAACAACTGGGCGAAGCTGCTTCGTAAGATGCAAACGCATTAAGCTAAAGCATTTTTTGACGGATCATATAGTCGATAATCTCTGCAAAGCCATTCCCGTATTCGTTTTTGGCTACGTAGTCTGAGTTTTGCTTTAGCACCTTGCTGGAGTTGCCTACGCAGGCCCGATAGCCGGCCAGCTTGAACATGGGCAGGTCGCTGTTGCTGTCGCCGATGGCTGCAAACTCGGAAAGATCGATTTGCATGCGCTCGGCGATGCGGCGAAGGCCCGTGCCCTTATCGACGCGCCTGTCTTTGATGTGCACGGCAAAAGTGGTATCTATGAGCTCTATGGGCAGGCCCAGCTCCTGGGCGCGGCGGGCGGCTGCAGCAACGTCGAAGTTGTGCTGCAGGGCAATATCTGTAATTCTGTAGCGAGAGGAGTTGTACCTTTGCAGGGGAAACTCGGCTGCCAGCTTTTGGAAGGCATCCTCGCAGACCTTCATATCAGCCAGGACCTCCACCTCATCCTCGGAGTGGGATAGCACACCCCCGTTCTCGGCTATGAAGATGCGAGGCGTGCCCAGAAGAACGGAAACTGTTCTGGTAAAGCAGTGGGTGTTGCCCGTGCTCAGCACCACAGGCACCTTCAGCTTGAGCAGCGCCTGCAAGGCGACAGGGGAGAGCACTCGATCACGGTCGCTTATGGTGCCGTCGATGTCCAAAGCCAGGGCACGGATCATTGCCATTGCTTCATGTCCTCTGGCGGTTTGGCATTCACTGCGCTCTCTTCTCTCCTTTCGTTATCTTTTGCCTTCTCTTTCCGGCAGATGTGATTGAATGTAAAGATTGACGCCTCCGAAGCGAAACCATTGCCATTTAGGCCATAAAAAAGGTTTCGTCATGCAAGGCATAGAGCGCCATTGTCTGGAAAAAATAGTTAAATGGCTAAACGTTAAATTCTTTGTTCAAGAAATATCAATTGCGATTTGCTTCTTGCGGGGTGAAAATCCGCAACGAAACCGGGCAGTCTGCATAGTCTGCAATCAAAGGGGTTGACAATGTTGAAAAATGGAAAAATTCGCTCTGTATTACTATTATTATTCATGCTCCTAATGCTATCTGCAGCAGGAGCTCTTGCTGCGCCTGCAGAAGATTTCAAAAACCGGGCAACTGCAGTCGCAACCGGAGGCACAGCAGACTCCAGAGCTGTGATCTATTCGTGCTATTTCGAGGGAATTGTGCAGGATGCGGCTACGGGAGCGCCCATTAAAGGAGCCAGCGTGACCTTTGTCAAAGAAGATCTGAGCAAATCCTGGACGGCCACAACATCCGATAGTGGGCGCTACCGAAGGGAGCTTCCTGAGGGCAGGTACACATGCATTGCCACCCATTCGGGCTATATCATGCATTCGAGCTCTTCCACCGTCGAGGTGCGGGCACCCTACACTAAGAGAGTTGGGGGTGCAGGGGGCATCGTTCGCGAGATCACCATCAGTGATGAGCGATCCAGAGTAGTGGATATTAATATGAACGCCCGGCCCACAACAGTTCTGCTCGTTACCACTTCTCTTTTGAGTACGACACCCCAGCTTGATGGGGCCTTTTCCCGCTATGCAGAGGTTGTCAGCCGCAAAGATGGGCTTTCTGCCCGCTACGTTGTGCTGGACTCGGAGGAATGCCGGGCACAGTACGGAGCGCGGCTGGGCGACTCGCACACTTGGAGGGAGATCAGAGATGTGCTGAGCATAATCACAGGACGAACCGGGCCGTGCTACATCATCCTCCTGGGTGGGCCATCGGTCGTGCCCGTGCCTACCGTAGTCAACATAGATGGGCGCCCCTGGTATCTGCCGGCCGATGGCTGGTACATCGATTTCGACGGCAACGGGGTAGTGGATGAGGGATTTGCCATCAGTCGCATGCCGGATATCTCCACGGCCTCTTCCGCTATTGTCAGCGCTCTGGACAGCGCCAGTGACATTCACGAGGCGGGAGGCTTTGGCATGGTACCCGAGATGCGCCTTTCCACACAATGCTGGTATCCGCCGCCGGTGGGGCTGGGCGACGCTTGCCGGGATGATGCACCCATATGCGGGCGGTGCTATGCCACTCCGCCTTATGGGGTGTGCGATGACTGCGATCGGAGGGCTGAGATGTTCAGTTCGATCTCCGCCAGCGATTATATCTTTTTCATGGGGCATGGCAGCCCACAGTCCTTCTCCACCAATGAGATGCTTGCCATATTCCGGGTGGAAAATGTGGAAGACGTAGATCTGCAAAGCCACCACCCACTTATCTCAGGCTTTGTGTCCTGCAACACCGGGGAATTGTATAATGATCAAGCTTCTTTTGCCACGGAGTTTTTAAGAGCAGGTGCGGCAGCGTTTATTGCCAGGACAACGGAGGAGGGCACGCCTAATTATTTCGCCGAGAAATTCGAGCCCTATCTGAAGGGAGGGAGCCCCTCAGGTCGCTACCGGGTGGGCGATGCACTCAGTGAGCTGATGAGGGAGACAATCCTTCGAAAAGGAAATTCTGAGAGGAGGATTACCATGCAGCTTTGCATGTATGGCGATCCCACCCTCAAGCGAATGAGGTATGAACTTACGGTCCCGGCAGCTATAGCAGGAGCGAGCATTTCCCGCAGGTGAGCATAAAATGCTGATTGGAAAGAAAGCCAAACCGCCCGAGTCGCCGGAGGAGATGGCCCTGGTGCATCACGCCCTGGAAAGTCCCATCCGAAGGAAGATGATCATTCTCATGAACGAGGGAGTTTTGAGCGTGCAGGAGATCGCCACTGCCGTGGGCGAGAAGATGCTCGACTATCATCTGCAGCGCCTGGAGCTGGCCGGGCTGATCGAGCTGCAAGAGGGGAAAATTGTGCTTACGGAAGCGGGGATGGCCTACGGTGGGCTGGTACGTGCGCAGAAAGAGAGGGGTGGAGCGGACAAGACCTGAATATGAATTTGCTCTTTTTTCGGGGTGGCATTTTTGTCGATGCGGCTCTTTCCGGCTGATTCGAGCCGCACCATCCAGTTTTTTTCGTTCGTCGCATCTCTGCGCTTCAGCGGCTGCAATCGCAGCTATCAGCAATAATTAAATCCAATATACTATTATATTAATCGCAGGGGGCACGAAGCTCAATGTATGCGTATGATGCTGTTATACTTTTTTCAAAAATTTGTTATGAAATTTTATGAATTTTTATGATGAAGTATGATATGAATAATTATGAACTTTTCTTAAAAACAACTAAGTAAAGTGGAGTGATAAAAACCTATCCGGTGATAGGCAAATGAAAGCTAGAAACTGGACCACCTGGGAGAGGTACTTGCCCTCCGCAAAGGTGGAGACAAGGACAGGGGCCGCTGCACTGTGCCTGAAGCCCTGGGATCAGATCCTGTCCGAGGAAGGCGTGGAAGAGAGAATGGCCATCAAAGAGCCCCTTTGGCGGTCGTGGGAGAAGTATTTGCCGGTGGACGCGGATGCGATGGCACTTCCGTTGTTTGGGGAAGGGCCGGAGAAGGTAAAGGTTTGAGGGCAATTAACATCTTTCTTGCGGCTCGTGTTTTAGCTGCTACCCAAGATGTCAATTGCTTTTTAAGCTAATTATCTTGTCTATAGCTACACCTTTTTTCACAGTATTAGTTGTCTGGTCAATAAACTAACCTGGATAACACTGTCCTTAATCTTTTTCTGCTGGCAAAATCTTAAATTCTAGGTAACCATCTCTTGCAATCTAATGCTTTAAGAAACCTAAAATAAATATTATAAATTTCCTAGCATCTGATAATAAATTGAATACAACGTGAATTAACCCGAATATTGCACGAGGCGCAAATGACTGGATTGACCTGGCTTCATCTTTCGGATTGGCACCAAGCAGAAAGGAAATTCAATCGCAAAGTGGTTTGCGATGCCCTTATCAGGGATATAAAAACGAGAGGAGAAATAAATCCTCATTTGAGCAGAATAGATTTCATTGTATTTAGCGGGGATGCAGCCAATACCGGGTAGCCAGATGAGTACAAGAAGGCAACCGAGGATTTATTTGAGCCTCTTTTAGAAGCCTGCCAATTGGGAAAAGACCGACTTTTCATAGTTCCGGGCAATCACGATTTAGATCGTGATTTAATTCCTGCTGCGCTTTTAAAGCTTTTGAACTCCAATGAAGAGGTTGAGGCATGTTGGAGCGACGAAAGAAAGAGAAGGCTGTTATCGCAACCGTTCCAGGCTTTTAATCACTTTCTGACTGATTGCACCGGCCAAAAACCGCCGGAATATTGCAGCTTTGCCCCATTCGAGATCGACGGCAGAAAAATAGAATTGCTAGGTATCAATTCCGCATGGATGTGTGCACGTCATAAAGACGAGGCTGGAGAATTCAGCGATCAAGGATATCTCTGCATTGGAGAGCCGCAGATCTACGAGTCTCTTGAGAAGACCTCGGACTCTGATATCAAAATTGCCGTACTTCACCATCCTCTCGACTGGTTGACTCCATTTGATTTAAGCCGAAATGAGGTGCATTTAAAACGAGAATGCAATTTCATACTGCATGGCCATGCCCATAAGCCGGGAGCATCAGCAATTCGAGATAATTTTGGCTATTATATTACAATTCCTGCCGGTGCTTGCTACGACAGAAGCATGCCATCAAATTCAGCCTACACCTATTCGTACAATTATGTCCATTTGGATTTTGATACAGACAAAGGCTTTGTCTTTCTGCGCCGATGGAGCGATTTAAACAGGATTTGGCGGAAAGACGATGAAACATGTCCTCCTAATGGGCAATTCCCCTTTTCAATTTCAGGATCGGACAAAGTACCCATTCCCCATCAAATCCCACCATCCCCACGTGACTTCAAAGGTCGCGAAGACGAAATCCGCGACATCCTCTCCAACTTCGAAAAAGGGGTGACCATCACTGGTCTACGTGGCATGGGCGGCGTGGGCAAGACGGCCCTGGCTCTGGTCCTGGCAGAAAAGATCAAGAGCCAATTTCCGGATGGCCAGATCTTCGTGGATATGCGGGGGACGAGCAATAATCCGGAATTGCCACCCTTGACACCCGCTGAGGCCATGGCTCAGGTCATCAGAGCCTACAATCCTGTTGACCGCCTGCCAGAAAACTCAAATGAACTGCGTGGTTTGTATCTCTCAATTCTGGCCGGCAAACGTGCTCTCTTGCTGTTGGACAATGCCGCCAACGACGGACAAGTAGAGCCTCTGCTGCCGCCCGCAGGCTGCGCCGTTCTCATCACATCGAGAATAAAATTTACCTTGCCGGGTTTGGCGGAAAAAGATTTGGACATTTTGCCCTTAGATAAAGCGTGCGAGCTTCTTCTGGAAATTGCCCCACGTATTGGCAACCGGGCCGAAGAGCTGGCAAAAATATGTGGCTACCTTCCTATCGCCCTTCGCAATGCAGCCAGCGCTCTAGCTGAAAAACGGGATTTGAGCGTTCCCGAGTACGAAAGACGTCTGAATGATAAGGTAGCACTGCTCAAATTAGTAAAAGGCTCCTTCAGCCTCAGCTACGATCTGCTCACTCCCGGAAGAAAAAAGCAATGGCGGCGTTTATCGGTCTTTCCAGAAGATTTTGACCGCGATGCTGCGACTGCTGTCCTAAAGATGGCTCCTGGCCCTTCGGCTGAGTCTCTAAGCGATTTGGTGCGATGGAGCCTGGTGGACTTTGCTGCAATACAGGATTCTGAGGATGGTCGATACAAACTTCATGATTTGGCTCGTCTTTTCGCAGAGTCGTGCCTCGACCAAGAAGAACTTGTCGATGCCCAGCAGAAACACGCAACGTATTACTCGAAGGTCCTTTCACAAGCTGAAAAATTCTATAAAATGGGTGGGACGAATCTTTTGGCAGGACTCAAGCTTTTCGATCGTGAATGGGCCAATATCAAAGTTGGGCAGGCCTGGGTAAAGAACATAATTCCAGTCTCCAGCAAATTTAAAAAGAGTGATTTGAAATCCGTCCTGCAATTGGCCAGCTCTTACGCGGGCGTTGGTGGCTACGTTTTTAATTTGCGCCTGCATCCAACGGATAAAATTGACTGGCTTGAAACGGGCTTAAAAGCAGCAAGGATGATGAGGGATCAAGGTAATGAAGGTGTCCATTTGGGCAACATGGGCAATGCCTACGCCGACTTAGGCGAGGCACGCAAAGCGGTCGGGTACCTGGAGCGGGCCCTGTGGATCGCCCGCAAGATCGGTGACAGAAGGAATGAAGAAGCCTGGCTGGGCAACCTGGGCTTAGCATACGCCGATCTGGGTGAAACTCGCAAGGCCATCGAGTACCACGAGCAAGCCCTGGCCATCTCTCGCGAGATCGGGGACAGAAGGGGCGAAGGGGCCGACCTGGGCAACCTGGGCTCAGCCTGCACCGATCTAGGCGAAACTCGCACGGCCATCGAATACATCGAGCAGGCACTGGCAATCGCCCGAGAGATCGGAGACGGAAGGGGCGAAGGGGCCCGTTTGGGCAACCTGGGCGATGCCTACGCCGCTCTGGGAGAGGTTCGCAAGGCCGTCGAATACCACGATCAGGTCCTGGCCATCGCCCGCGAAATCGGTGACAAGTATAACGAAGGAGAAAGCCTCTGCAATTTAGGCAAAGCGTATTTGGACCTAAATGAAACTGAAAGAGCCATCGAATATTGCATGCAATCGCTGGACATCGCTCGCAAGATCGAATATCGGAAAATTGAGGGCGAAGCTCTCTGCACCTTAGGCAAAGCATATTCTGATCTTGATGAGATCGATAAGGCGATCGATCATTGCGATCAAGCACACGAGATCTTCAAAGAGATAGAATATCGCTGGGGAGAGGGTGAAGCCCTTTTCACCAAGAGCCTGGCTCAGGACAAGCTCGGCCAGCGAAAGGAAGCAGCAGATCTCGCAAACGAAGCCCTCCAAATCTTCCAGCAGATCGAAAGCCCCCTGGCCGAAAAAGTCCGCCGGAAGCTGGCCGAGTGGGGCAGCAGCCCTCAGGAGAATTAGCATGCAGGTCATCTTTCTAGGCACCAACGGTTGGTACGACAGCGACACCGGCAATACCATCTGCACCCTCATCAATTCCGAGAAGTACCACATCATCCTCGACGCCGGAAACGGCCTCTACAAAGCAGACCGCTACATCAAGGACGACCTGCCCGTCCACCTCTTCTTAAGCCACTTCCACCTGGACCACATCGAGGGGCTGCACGTCTTGAGCAAGTTCCGCTTCCCCCAGGGCCTGACGATATTCGGCCAGAAGGGCACTAGCCGGGTTCTCAATACCATTATCAACGAGCCCTTCACTGTTTCACTGGACAAGCTGCCTTATCCGGTTCAAGTCCGCGAGCTGTCCCCCGGGCCCTACAAGCTGCCCTTCCCCCTGGACTGTCGCTTCCTGGTGCATGCCTCGCCCTGTATGGGCTATCGCTTCGATCTGGATGGCAAGATCATCACCTACTGCCCGGACACAGGCGTGTGCGAGAATGCTGTGCTCCTGGCGGAGGACGCCGACCTGCTCATTGCGGAATGCGCCCACCTGCCAGGCGAGCAAAACCCAACGTGGCCCCATCTCAATCCCCAGGACGCAGCCGACATCGCCCAGCGGGCCAAGGCCAAAAAGCTGGCCCTCACCCACTTCGATGCGGGACGGTACACCAGCCTGCAGATGCGGCGGGAGGCTGTGGCAACGGTACGGGACTTTCCGGGAATTGTGGTGGGACAGGATGAGCTGGTGCTAAAGCTTTAGGTTGGCAGGGAATGAGGGAAAAATGGGTAGTGTCCGGAAGATGAGGTTGCCGGAAACACCCTCCGGAGCGATGACAATGTCGTCATCCCGGCAGCGCTCGATCAGTATCCCTTTATGCCTGGCAGCTACGCCCGCGCCTCCTGGGCCCTGGCTGCGATCAGCTCTCCTTCCTCGAGGCTTACGTCTACCCGCTGGCACCGGCCCCATGTCCTCCATCCGCCCCGCCCGAGAGCACAGCCGCTTTCGCCGCCACACCCATGTCCTGCAGAAATTTCGCACCACCCAGCAGCAGCTCCCGCTGTTCCTGCACAGTCTTGCCCTCATCAATGCCCACCGGCCCCAGCAGGAAGACTCAGCCGGATAGCTCCAGCTGGGCTAAACGCCGGACGTGGATGTCAAACTGCTCAATATTATGCGAAAGCATCACTGCCTTGTGCATTTGCAGAAGACTTATAATCCAAGAAATGGAATGATAATTGAGGATTCTGATGAAGCTAAAGGTTCTAATCAGCGAAGGAGAAGACGGCTGGCTTGTCGTGGAATGTCCGTCTATCCCTGGCTGCATCTCCCAGGGAAAGACCTTGGAAGAGGCCCTGGACAATATAAAAGAGGCCATAGAAGGCTGTTTGGAAGTGATGGAGGAAAGGGTCAAGGCAATTAATGGCAAGCAGTTGATGGAAGTAGTCGTCTGATGTCTAAGCTGCCGCAGATATCAGGGAAGAAAGCAGTCAAGGCCTTCAGCAAAGCTGGTTGGATTATTTCCAGACAAAAAAGCAGCCATATGATTATGACTAAATCGGACTCGATCGTTATACTTTCTGTCCCGCTTCACGATGAGCTGGATAGAGGAACTCTAAGAGGACTAATCGGGCTGGCTGGATTGACAGTCGAAGAGTTCGTGAAGCTTTTGTGAGCTATTCTATTTGCACAGATTAAAAATCCATTCGGCATCGGTCTTAATCCCTATTCTTCTCCTTCATCCCTGCCATGGCGCTCGCCAGCATCACCGGCCCGTCGAAGCTGCCCCTCGCCCGGCTGGAGTCAATGAAGATTTTGTCCATCAGCACCGGCGCGCCGTAGGACTGAGCCCCGCATAATAGTAGTAGCGTCCGGAAGATGAGGTTGCCGGAAACACCCTCCGGAGCAATGACGATGTCGTCATCCCGGCAGCTCTCGATCAGTATCCCTTTATGCCTGGCTGCCACGCCCGCCTCCTGGGCCCGGGCTGCGATCAGCTCTCCTTCCGCCAGGCTTCTGTCCACTCGCTCGCACCGGCCCATGTCCTCCATCCGCCCGCCCGAGAGCACAGCCGCTTTCGCCGCCACACCCATGCCCTGCAGGAATTTTGCACCACCCAGCAGCAGCTCCAGCCGGTCTGCTGCAGTCTCGCCCTCATCAATGCCCACCGGCCCCAGCAGGAAGGCCCAGCCGGACAGCTCCAGCAGGGCTAAACGCCGGACTCGGATGTCAAACTGCTCTGCAACGGCCCGCATTGTCCTTCCCGCCGGCAGGTTTCCCCTCACTGCGCCCTCGATCTCGCCTGCCGCCAGGAGCCGCACCAGTTCCTTCCAGGGCTCTTTAGCTGGAATAAAATCGAATGGACAGTCGCATCCGGGCTCGCCCACTAAGAGCAGATCGGCATACTCTGTGGCCGATTGCAAGGAGGCTATCAGTTCTGCATCTGCATTCCAGATGCCGATGCCGATTCTGGCATGCCTGGATCTGGCCAATTCCTGCAAAGAGCGTACAAATATTGAGTCCATTGTCAATGAATTCCGGTTACGCACTCCTTTTCCAGATCGAAAAGGACAGTCTCTTCCGACCCCTGGCGAATGACGAGCTTTCTCGCGTCCGTTACCTGGCCGATCACCCTTGCCGTCAGGCCACGCCTTTCGAATACTTCTATTACCTTCTCAGCGTTCTCCGGTTTTGTGGTTACGACAAAGCCCATTCCTGGATACATTTTCAGCCAGCTCGCCAGATCCAGACCAGCGGGAACCGGAATCGCCTCTACATCTACCACGGCGCCCACTTTGCTCGTCTCCAGCAACATGCCAAGGGTTCCCAGCAGTCCCGGGTTGCTGATATCTTTGCCTGCCTTGACCAGCCCCCTTTCACCCAGCTCCTGCATACAGCCCAGTTGCGTGAGAAGGGTCTTGCTGTCCTTGAAGCTGGTGGAGTCGAAGTTAATGGCGAATCTAGGATGAGCCTGACCGTCCATATCAGCTGCCGCTACTACTACCTCGCCCGCCTTCGCCGTGCTGCTCAAGATCATTGCATTCTTCTTTGCCTTGCCAAGGATGGCCACGTCCAGAGCGCTGTAGGGTGTGTCCGGATGCAGGTGTCCGCCAATGATTGGTACATGAAACTTCTCAATTGCCTTCTTCATGCCTCGCAGGACTCGGTCCGCAATCTCCTGATTGTCTACGGAAAGCACATCCACCATGGCTACCGGCCAGCCGCCCATGGCAGCTATATCGTGCACATTTACCAGAACGGAACAGTAACCGGACCACTCCGGATCGACCTCCATAAGCTTGGACCAGATGCCGTCCGCAGCCAGGAGCATGACCTCCTCCCCGTCGTCAATCACGGCCGCATCCTCACCAAAGGAGGCTATTATGCGCTCAGACTCTATGGGAAAGAATTGCATGAGGTTACCTATCTGCTTTTTGCGAGTGATCCCCACAAATCCTCGCAGCTGGGATGCCAGAGACTCCAGATTCATCGAAGGGTGTTGAGGCTTTGATCAAAAATAGATGACGCTTTGAGGGGCCGCAAGGTTCTTAAACTCCAACTCTTATGGGTGAGTCCCGCGTTTTGGGGAGCTATTCCTCTGCCGGGAAAGGTTCCAGTGGAAAAATGTTGCAAAAAATTTTTAGAAGTTTTTACAGCTATCGAAAAACTGGAACTGAATAAATAATAATAATAAATGTATCTAGCTTAACTCACTTCAACCGATATATGTTGAGGTACTAACACACTCGAAGCCGAGGGGTTAGAAGGTAATATATTTTATAAAGTTGGCAAAAAAGAGCACCAAGTGCTCTCTTAATGGCAATAAGGACCCGTTTTAATAAGGTCCTTAAAAGAAGAGAAAAACGTCTCGTCTTTTTCAACATGCGTCTCTTTAAAAATTTTAAGTTACTGACTATCCCTTTTCCAGAATAATTGCCCTTCGATTTTTGTTTCCATATTCGGCTCGCAGCAGAGATGAAACGGCAGAAAGCATTATGATCTCATAGGTCATTGGGGGAAGACAAGGGATGGTTAATGCTGATCAAGGATTTCAGGCAAGGTCGCATCTTTTTTGCCAGGCTCGACCACGGTGCAGATATCATCAGCCAGATCGCCAATCTGGCAGAGGGAAATGGAATTGAAACGTGCGCTTTAAGCGCTATTGGTGCTCTTTCTCGGGCAACGCTCGGCTACTACGATCAGGTTTCTCAGGAGTATGGCAAGATCTCGGCGGATGAGCCCGTGGAATTGGCCTCTTGCTCCGGAAATATATCCCTGCGGGACGACCGGCCCTTTGTGCATGCTCATGCAGTTTTATCGGACAGGACAGGAAGGACCTGGGGCGGCCACCTGACTTGCGGAACCGTCTTTGCCGTTGAGGTCTGTTTGCAGGAGCTTTCCGGCCTGCCCCTGAAAAGAGTTCCGGATTCGATCACGGGCCTCACGCTTTGGGGAGAAGAGTAATTACGGTGCAATTACGGTGAAGAAAGAGTGAAGGCTGAAGAGTGGAAGGCTTGAAAGTGATAGTTGAAGAGTGAAAGATGAAGAATTCCGAATACTTCGAGTTTTTGCAGCAAGGTCTTAAAAACGCCATGGAGATAGCCCAGGCGGCCAAGAGCCAGGGATTAGACCCTACCACCGAGGTGGAGATACCGCTGGCAGTGGACCTGGCGGAAAGGGTAGAAAAGCTGATAGGCATTCCCGGCATCGCAGTGCGCGTTCGGGAGATGGAAAAGGAGGGCATGAGCCGGGAAGAAGCGGCATTAGCCATCGGTGTAGATTTCGCGGAAGGGCGTCTGGGAAAAGGCGCCTCCAAGATCGAGTCCGTGGAAAACGCTATCCGCACATCGGTTGCCCTGCTAACCGAGGGCGTGGTGGCTGCGCCCATTGAAGGAATCGCCCGCGTCGACCTGGGGAAGAACGATGATGGAACAGAATACCTCAAGGTCTACTACGCCGGCCCCATTCGCTCCGCAGGCGGAACCGCCCAGGCCCTCTCAGTTCTTGTGGCCGATTATGTGAGAAGGAGCGTGGGCATCGCTCCCTGGAAACCGAGGCCCGAAGAGGTAGAACGCTATGTAGAGGAGATCGGCCTTTATAAGCGCGTAGCAGGACTGCAGTATTCTCCCTCGGACGACGAGATCCGAACCATTGTGCGAAACTGCCCCATCTGCATCGAGGGCGAGCCCACTGAGGAGGAAGAGGTCTCAGGATACCGCGACCTTCCCAGGATCGAGACCAATCGCGTGCGGGGCGGCATCGCTCTGGTCGCAGCGGAGGGCATCGCCCTGAAGAGGCCCAAGCTCAAGAAGCATGTCACAAAACTGGGAATCACAGGCTGGGAGTGGCTCGACTCTCTGGCCAGCGGCAAAAAGGAAGGCGGAGACTCATCCCCCAAGTTTTTGCGAGACCTGATTGCCGGCAGGCCCGTCTTTTCTCATCCCTCCCGGCCAGGAGGCTTCCGGCTGCGCTACGGGCGGGCCAGAAACACGGGCCTGGCCGCTGCCGGCATCAATCCCGCCAGCATGCTGCTTTTGGGCGAGTTCATGGCTGCCGGAACCCAGATCAAGGTGGAGCAGCCGGGAAAAGCAGCGGCGGTAGCCCCGGTCAGCTCCATAGAGGGACCGACGGTGAGGCTCTTAAACGGCGATGTTGTTCGCTTCGATTCCGATCAGGACATCCTGGAGTGGATGCCTATAACCTGCAAAGATCCCAGGACCATTCAGGCAGCGCTCAAGGCCCACGTCTCCATGATTTTAGACCTGGGTGAAATTCTAATTAGCTACGGTGAGTTCCTGGAGAACAACCGGCCCCTGGCACCGGCCTCCTATGCTTTTGAGTGGTGGGCAGAGGAGCTTCTAAAGGCGGGAGGCGACCCAGCCGACAAGGAGAAGATCAGCGGACAGGAAGCCATAGCTTTGTCCCGAGAATATGGCGTGCCCCTACATCCGGCTCATACCTATCTCTGGCATGATCTTTCTATGCAAGAGTTTGAGAGCCTCGCCTCTTTGGTATTCTCAGACGGACGTCTTGATTCTGAAAAACTTCTGCTTCCTTTATCGGCTAAAGTGGCACTGGAGACGCTGTTGGTTCTCCATAAGGTTAGAAGTGAAAAAATCATCATCGAAGATCCACTGCCTCTCTTGCTCTGCCTGGGATTGGAGCCGGATGGCGTCGGCCTAAAAAAATGCGGTGTTCAGGCGGCAGAGGAGCGGATCGGAGAAGAAAAGGCAAATGACGATAATGCAGACGAGAACAAAGTAGACGGGAATAATCCAGATGTCGGTAAGGCGGACGGGGACAAGGCAGACGCAGAAAAGACGGAGTGCTTTGCACTGGACGCCGTCAACAAACTTTCCGGTCTTGTTGTTCGCGCTCGTGCTCCCACGCGCATCGGTGCTCGCATGGGCCGGCCCGAGAAATCGGATAAGAGGCTGATGCGCCCACCGCCGCACGTTCTCTTTCCGGCAGGAGAAGAAGGCGGCAAATCAAGGTCCATCCAACAGGCTGCCAAGCACTCCACAAACACCACCACCGGCATTATCAATGTGGAGATCGAGCGGAGGGTATGCAAAGACTGCGGCAAAGAGGGCTTTTCCTTCCGTTGCGAGTGCGGCGGCTTCACAGAAAAAAAGAGAGTCTGCCCCAGATGCAACATTCCCGCTCCCGAAAAGTGCCCCAAATGCGGCAAAGAGACGACGGCCGCCTCCAAGATGCAGATCGATGTAAAGAAGCTGTACCACCAGGCGCTGGAGCGATTGGGCGAGCGCGAGCCTGACGTGCTCAAGGGCGTCCTCGGCCTCTCCTCCCGTGATAAAACTCCCGAGCCTTTAGAGAAGGGCATACTGCGTGCCAAGCACGGCGTGAACATCTTCAAGGACGGCACAGTTCGGTACGACCTTACCGATCTGCCTCTTACTCATTTCCGTTCGGATGAGATCGGCACGAGTCCAGATACTTTGCACAGTTTAGGCTACACAGAGGACATGCACGGCCAGCCCCTGACCACGCCTGATCAGGTATGCGAACTTCGCGTGCAGGATATCATTTTAGCCAAAGATGCGGGCGAGTATCTCCTTAAAGTGGCCAAGTTCGTGGATGAGCTTCTCGTCAAGTTCTATGGCCTGGAGCCCTACTACAATGCAGAAACACCGGCTGACCTGATCGGCACTCTCATGGTGGGCCTCGCTCCGCATACCTCGGCAGGCGTGCTCTGCCGTCTCATCGGCTACAGCCCTGCATCTGCTGGCTTTGGCCATCCCTTCTTTCATGCTGCCAAGCGCCGAAACTGCGACGGCGATGAGGACTGCGTGATGCTGCTCATGGATGCGCTGCTCAACTTCTCCATGTCCTATCTTCCTGCCAAGCGAGGGGGGAAAATGGACGCCTGCCTGGTCATGACCACCATTCTCAACCCAGCCGAGGTAGACAAAGAGGCCCATAATCTCGATCTGACGCCCGTCTATCCACTGGAGTTTTATGAGGCTACCCTCAAGGGAGCGAATCCCAAAGACCTGGAAGCGAGATTTGACCTGGTCTCCAAGCGCCTGGGCTCTGATGCCCAGTACGAGGGTTTCAATTTCAGCCACAGCACAACGGATATAGCTGCTGGCCCCAAGAACAGCGCCTACAAGACCCTGGAGACCATGGTCGACAAGATGGATGCCCAGCTGGAGCTGGCGCGCATGATCCGGGCGGTGGATGAGCAGGATGTAGCCGAGCGGGTCATCAACTCTCACTTTCTTCCCGATCTGATCGGCAATCTGCATGCATTTTCCAAGCAGAAGGTGAGGTGTGTGAAGTGCGGGGCTAAATACCGGCGCCCCCCCTTGAAAGGGACCTGTCCCAAGTGTGGCGGCAGGATAATTCTCACGGTGCATGAGGGCAGCGTTCGGAAATATCTGGAGGTATCCATAAAGGTCGCCGAGGAGTACGGCGTGAGCAGCTACACCAAGCAGAGGCTACAGCTATTGAAGATCGAGATCAACTCCCTCTTTAAGAACGACAAGGCCAAACAGACGGGTCTTGCGGACTTCATGTAATCGTGTAATCTAAATCTATAAATTTAAATATCAATCGAATAAAAGATATGTCGTTCTTGATGAAGCGTGTTCCAAGAGAAAGGAGTAGGTAGGGAAGAATACGGTGCAAGGGATAGATGACAAGAGAAGGGGATGATGACTTATGTTTAAATGGGGGATTATACTTTTGTTGCTGGCGGCAATGCTCGCCGGCGATGCGATGGGCGATGTGACAACAATTCCTGCCTTGCAGGATGTTTACATCAGCATGGGAGAGAATAGCGTTTCTGTTTATAATCAAACCGATATACTTCTCTGTGCCGTCAACGTGACGGACGGCAACGGGACTAAGATGATCAGTTATCCCGGCGCACCAGCAGTTCAGTTTGACATTTCCGGCCTCAACATCACAGATAATGATGTTGCGGTTCTGGTGCTTAAAGCGGCAGCTATTCAGAAGCAAAAAGATCCCGTCATGGTCGCATTGATGTCCATCGGCTCAGATTGGGATGAAAGCTCAGACTACACAACATTTCTGGTCAATATCCTCCCTGCCTGGAATATCATCAAGAAGAACGACGCCACAGCCATGAGCAGCAACACCGATGGTGATAGCATCTTCGCCTTTGACGTCTCCAAAAAACTGAAGGATGCCAGGGCAAAAGGGGACAAAATATCTTTCCTCCTGGAGGCGATCAGCAACAGCAGCTCGGAAATTTCCTTCCTGTCCAAAGAGAGCAGCCAGGGACCATACCTGGTGATCATGCCCTACCCAGAGACCCTATTGTCTAATCAGAATATGCAAAATCTTAGCTTGCAGCTTGATCAAACTCTAGAGCTTTCCGAAAACATGAGCGATGCAGGCCTGCAAAATCCCCTGGTTGAGAAAAAGATACCAGATGCGGGTAGAATTCAGGACAGCAAGAACAACACGATACTGGTTTTCCCTATTGGAAAAATGTGATCCGGTCCGTTCATGCAAAAGTTCCGGACAATACCTAGATTAATATTTTTTGTTATTTTTAATGAATGATTTGCGGCTTGCGTTTGAATGCGCTTTTCGACTATTTAGACCGAAGTTCTAAACCCTCATGAGCTTTGAGACTGGCGTTCATGCTCAAGGGATGCTGAATGATATGCAAGACGATTTCTGCGCAAGATTATGAGGAAATAAAACTCATATTGCAATCTGTTTTTAAAAATAATTGTATTGGATTTCTTTTCGTAGTGGCCAAATGAAATTGCCAAAATGAAGACTATATATTGAGATAAATCTAAATAAGATACAACACAATAGGTTATTATGATAGTAGTTGTATCTGATGTGCATCTCGCGGAAAGGGATGATCGACAGACTAAAGAGGATGGCTCCAAATTCCTGGAGTTCCTGGAACATATCTCCTCCAACCAGCTTAAGGATGGGGGGGAATTGGTCCTTCTCGGCGATATCATCGATCTATGGCGGCGAGACTTCGTTAAAGCCATGATGGATAGCGAGCCGGTGATCTCCAAGTTAATGGAAATGAAAAGCAAGGTCAATATCCATTATCTGGCAGGCAACCATGATTTCCATATGCTGAATATGGGCAATATTCTCAAAGATAATTATCCCTTTCAGGTAACAAAGGAGCTGCGTTTGGCAGAGGGCGGGAAAAAATTCTTCTTCATACATGGATATCAGCTAGAGGTTCTGGCCAATCCCTATTGCAAATCTATGTCCGCATACGAAACCTTCTCGGAGGGTCTCTGTCTGGCAGGGGATGATACCGGCAACGCTGCCGATAAGCTCTGGGAAGCCTATGATGCATCCATGTCTGTTTTAGCCTGTCTTAAGAGACTGCCAACCGACATTAGAGGGGCCTTGAATTCAATGTTCAATCCCCCGGCTGAACGATTAATAAGGGCACGTTGCCTGGTTGATGAGATCGCCATTTCAAGTGCCAGATCTCTCTACTTGGGGATGGAAAAAGATGAGACTCTCGTCTTCGGCCATACCCATCAGCCTTTCCCACAGGTTGAAAATGGGGCAATTAACACCGGCTCCTGGAATAAAAAACCATGCACTGAATACAAATACGTGGAGATAAAGGGCGGTCAGGTGAAGTCGCAGACATTCTCCTAGGTTTTTTTATTTTTCTGCTCGCAGACCTTCTGCAATTCCGATCCAGGGATCCCTGTTATTCGAGAACGCCCTGTATTCGCCTGCTGCGGAATTTCCGTTCACATTGAGCCTAAGCCGGTAAAGGCTGATGGTTCCAGAGGAGATCACATCCAAACTCAATTTATCTGCCGCAACAGAGCCGGAAGCGGAGACTTTCTGGGTATCGCTGCCGTCATTCATAGTGCCCGTTCCGAAAACTGCATTCTCTGACTGAAAGAGCGTCAGAGCCAGAATTCTGTTCATGCTGTCTCTAAGCTGGATGGACCAGTTTCCAGCCACATTTGTCTCTGCAGATGCAGTTTGCGATGTAGTCGGCGATTCAGCCGGCTGTATGGCAGTCTCTGGAGATGATGCTGCTTCTGTCTGGCTCGAACTCACGGTACTTGCTGTCTGATACTGCAGTCCCTCGCCTGTTTGTACTGAGCTTCGGGACGCCTGCGGACTGGTTTCGCTTTCTGGCAGCTTTCCGGGCATGGTGAAATCAATGCCACTTTTCTCGCTCCACAGCTCTCTCGATGCCTGGGGGTTTTCCGGGATACCTGTCTTAGGGATGTAGATCCCATTACTGGCATCGATGAGCTGGTCCACGGAAAGTCCGGAGCCGCCATCCAAAATGGCACAGGCATTTACGGCAAATAATGCAAAAATCACCATTGATAAGGCAATCAGAATTTCAAATCTCATGCTATCGAAACCACACCATTAAATACGCGGTTTGACATCTTAAGACTTATGGCAGCTTTTACTCGAAGATCGCGAAAGGCAAATATCATGCGAATATGAATCCCACGGATATGAGTTTTGCGGATATGAGCCCTGCCAATGATAAAGTATTTAGATAATGGGCCCTCGAAGCCATACCCGTTTTGGTTCCTCGCTATTTCGTGTGGGTGTGGCAGGAGGTACAAATCCTCTGAGATGCCAACCCTGCCATCTGGACTGAATGATTAGAGATCCTAGCTTGCCGATTTCTTGATCCCTGCACCAGATTTCATTTCATGATAACCTGTGGTTAGCCATATGAAACAGCGAAGAGCCCCCCATTTTTATGTTAAATCTGGCTGGCAAATCATCAGTTTTACATATTCTACCAGGATGGGAATCTCTTTAGCTAACATCGGCTTCCAGTCTTCATCGACTATCGGCTCCCATGCGTCTCCTTTTTTTGCCCAATAGAGTATCTCTTCAATGCTGCACTGCCCTGAAGTCAATCCATCGGTCTTATTCTCGAAGAATCCAAAAAATTTCTTGCTGATGGAGCCATACTCTGCCAGATACCAATGCATATTCTTTTTATTAAATAGATGCATAGAAATTATCTCTTCTCCAATGCAAGAATGATCAAAGGTTAAAGCAGGCAGCTTGGTCAGTTCGCTTGCTTTTAGATCGCTGAATTTCCGGTTCAAATCCTTGTCTCCGAGATCGCAACATAGTATTCTAATTGGCCCTTAATCAAAGTATCTGCTCCAGAGCCTTGCTTCCTTTAAGCCCTTGTTGCTTGGCCTCTATTTATCTCAATAGCATTTAAATATATAATCAGTAAACAGATTGAAAGAGGATTAGATTTAAGCATTTAGAGCCGAAAAGCAAAATCATACATCTATGAAGATAATTCAGATATCTCCCTATTTCCCGCCCCATGTAGGTGGGGTGGAGTATCATGTAAAAGAGCTGGCTGACGGCCTCGCCAATAGAGGCCACCGAGTTAGCGTTGCCTCGTCTTGCGGAAGATGGACAGGCGAGATAATTCGCATACCGAGTATCGACCTATTCTATTCACCTATGCCTATCAAATTACCCAAACTTGAGGCCGATATCTATCACAGCCATATCCCAAGCCCTCTCTTTGCCTTCATGCTTCGTAGTGCAATGCCTCATCTTGTCACATACCATAACGACGTGGCGGTTCCGGGAGTAGTAAACGGGCATGCCATGCCCCGTACATTTGCGGCTGCTCTAGAGAGGATTAATGAGAAACTGGTCCGGCCCGTCCTGGAGGAAGCTGAGATCGTAATTGCCACCACAAAGAGCTATGCTAAGACCTCGCCCGTTCTGAAAGACTATCTTGATAAGATAAAAATAGTGCCCAATGCAGTGAATGTCTCCCTTTACCCTCAGGTTAGGGAGAAGGAGAATTATGTGCTCTATGCGGGCAGAATGCTCAGTTACAAGGGAGTTGAATCTCTGCTCTATGCCATGAGCGAGGTGCAAAAGAGTGCAGATCTGGATCTGGTGCTGGTAGGAGACGGCTATGACCGCAGCTGGTTGGAGGAGATGGCGGCAAGGCTGCATGTAAAGGCAAAGTTCACAGGAAGGTTGGAGCGAAGCACGTTTATAGATACAATCTCCCGAGCAGAAATACTGATTTTGCCCACCCAAAATCGTCTGGAGGCCTTCGGCATCGTCCTCTTGGAAGCCATGGCCTGTGAGACGCCCGTACTCGCCTTTGACACTCCCGGTGTAAACGAGATAGCAGAGAAGGGGGGGATGGTCTATTCCAGTACGGAGGAACTGAGCGAGCTGATCCTAGAGCTTCATGGAAACGAGCCACTGAGAGTGTTGCTTGGGCAAAGAGGAAGAAATGCGGTGGAGGAGAATTACTCCTGGAAGAGAGTGCTTGATGATATGGAATCGGTCTATCGCGAGGTCACTTGAAGCTAGCAGAATATGCTAATGATGCCTGCGCTCAAATTCACTTCCTCCCGAAGACATTAAATCAAAGCTGCGTGGCAATGACTTCCTGCGAAAGGTTGATGGGAAGGAAAATCCATCGCGATCGTCGGGACCGGCGGTAGAGGGAAATTGCCAGAAAGAGTAAAATCGAGAAACCATTGAGATGCCTATCAAGATGCCTATTGAGCGGTCTTATCGGGACGCGATACGGACGCCTGTCAAGTGATAAAACTGGTAAGCTAGCAAGTGAATTGAAGACACATGGAACATTGACGACAAGGATTATGCATCAATTGAAGACTTTGGCTCTGGCACGATCGCGGAGAAGGGGATTTGGGCAATAAGCTTAAAGATGAAAAAGTAAAGGCCGCGTTACTTGCAACGTTTATGAGCCTGGTGTCAATTATTATTATATTAAAATTTACAGAAACCAATGTAAGCTGGAAGATGATCTCTCAGGTCCAGGGGCGATTTTTGATCCTGGGGCTTTCTTTGCATATGTTCTCCTGGGTCTTTTACGCCGTCAGGCTCAAGCTCCTGACTTCTCTTGCCGGCCATAAAATAAGTTTTCGCCTCTCACTTATGTCAACACTGGCGTCAAATTTTCTTGCTGCCCTCACTCCTTCCTCCGCCGGAGGGGAGCCTTTGCGCATCAAGATCCTGGCAGACGACGGCATGAGCTACGGCAGTGCAACGGCAGTTGCTGTGGGCGAGCGATTGCTGGACAGCATTTTCTTCGTGGCGGCCCTTGCGTTATTTCTCGTTTTCTCCGACTTTTTGACCGGCTTCGGCCTGAAGATCGGGGCTTTTTTCTTCATCCTGCTCGTCGTGCTATTGACCTTCCTCTGGCAGCTTGTCAGCCGACCGGAGAGAATTGCCGGACTTATGTCATGGCTGAAAAAGAAGACCGGCAACAGACCCATTGTCTTCTCTATAGAGAAAGAGATCTGGCTCTTTCGTGAAGCTGGAATTCAGCTTGCCAAAGAGACCTTGCGTCGCACGCCGGTGATGGCAGCTCTAACCGCACTCATCTGGATGTGTGATTTTTTGGTCCCCTCGGCTCTTTTGATGGGCATGGGATCAGATCCAAAATTTCTCCTCTCCATCACTTCCCAGATTATCCTGGCTATAATTGCCATCCTGCCCCTGACTCCTGGAGGCAGCGGCGTGGCCGAGCTATCCATGAGCTATCTTTACTCCATGTTTGTGCCTCCTGTACTGCTCGGGCCTCTGGTAATACTCTGGCGTGTCGCTACCTACTTCTCTAACATTGTGGTGGGGGCGGCCTTTGCCGGAGCATCGATTAACGGCATGATGAAAAAAAAATAAAAGATGGTTCCTCGCTATTTCAAGTGGGTATGACAGGAGGCAAAAATCCTCCAGGATGCCAAACCAGCCTATCCGGAATGGATGCTTAGCTATCATGCTTGCTGATTTCTTGATCCCGGTCCCGGATTTCATTTCATGCTAACTTAACAATAGGTAAAATTTCCCACACCTATAAGAGCCAAACAGGCAACGATTTTTTAGGTGAGGAAATGCACGATGATACCGTTGATAAGCTTGTCCACAAGGATGCGCTGCACCAGTTGGAATGGGATCTGAAG